>CAIPZV010000055.1 GCA_903869595.1 uncultured beta proteobacterium
CCCTTTCGCCCCCAGCCCCTGGACCGATTCCTCCTCGACGTACTTGGCATTGTCCAGACGCATGCAGGAGATGATCTTGTACCCGCGGAACTGCACGTTCCAGTTCCAACCCTTGGCCAGCTCGTCTTTCTTGGTCGTGGGGGTACGGAGGGTGCCCCGCAACCAGCCTTCCTTCCCCTTCGCGAAGTACAAGAAGGCGCATCCTTTGAGGATCGTGGAGGTGGTCAGGGGGGGGCTGTCGGCCGGTGGGGGAGGCAGGTAGACCAAGCCTTCTTGGGCCAGCTTGTCCGCCAAGGCAGCCATTTGTTCCACCTCGTCGACTTGCGTGAACAAGGTGGAGGCGCTGTGGGCGGGTAGATCGGTCGGATCGTCCGTGCCGTCGCCGAATTCGTCATCATAGTCGCTCTCCTCCTCGTCCTCCTCCTCCTCGTCCTCGACATCCATTAGATCCTCTGTGGCGTTCTTCCCACGCTGTTGCACAGTGGCCGACTTTCCCTTAACCCCCCCCGCCCCTGCGATGCTTTTCTGCTGAGTCGTCTTCGGCTTGCCAACTGCACTCGGCTTGCTGGCCGCACCGCTCTTCACTGCACTACTTTTCACTCCGCTGCCCTTCGTTGCACTGCCCTTCGCCACACCCTTGCCACCCGTCTTCGACATCAGCGCATTCGCCGTCATGGCCAGCACATCGCCATTAAACCCCGCCGCCTGCAGCACGGCAGAATACGGCTTGTGTTGCGTGTCTGATTGGATGATCTCCATCTTCGAATAGCCCACGTTGACCGTGACACAGTTCTGCATGAGGACAGAGATGCAGGGAAACACACCGGGATGATCGGGGTCTGACCATTCGACATCTGTGAATGCGTCATCGTATTTGAATTTTTCACCCTGTTTTGGCGGTCGATGGCGTGAGTTTTAGCTTGGATAGTGGGCGCACCCTGGCCCTGGTGGGCGAGTCCGGCAGCGGCAAAACCACGGTGGGTAAAGCCTTGTTGCAGCTCTTGCGCGGTACGGCCAGTATTACGGGCCAAGCGCATCTAGACGGCATGGCCTTGGACAGCTTGCAAGGCCCGCAACTGCACCAGGCGCGCCGTGCCATACAAATTATTTTTCAAGACCCGTTTGCCTCGCTCAACCCGCGTATGCGTGTGAGCGAACTTTTGCAAGAAGGCGTGGCCGCTTTGCAGCCGCATATCAGCGCGGCAGACCGCCTGGCGCGTATCGAAACCTTGCTGGACAAGGTGGGCCTGCCGCGCAGTAGCCTCACACGCTATCCGCATGAATTTTCCGGTGGGCAACGCCAGCGTCTGGCGATTGCACGGGCCCTGGCGGTGGAGCCGCGTCTGATCGTGGCCGATGAACCGACCTCGGCCTTGGACGTGTCGGTGCAAGCTCAGATTCTCAATTTGCTGAGTGATTTGCAAAAAGAGCTGGGCGTTGCGTATTTGTTCATCACCCACAACTTTGGCGTGGTGGAATACCTGGCGCACGATATTGCGGTCATGAAAGACGGCAAGCTGGTGGAGTATGGCCCGGCAGAACAGGTGCTGGCGCATCCACAGCACAGCTATACCCAAGCCTTGCTGCGGGCCGTGCCTCGCCTGGCGCGCCGCGCTTAGGCGCTTAGGCGCTTAAGGCTCCTAGCAAAAGCACGTAGGGGCTACTGGCGGTGCCCGGATGGGTCTGGAGTTCTAAGCCTATCGGCCTTCAAGTGCCCGTCAGCACACCGGCGCATCCTTTATAGCCTCGCAGGCATGCCCCTATTGCTGTGGCCGCGCCGCGCCGTTCACGTCTTGACGCTAGAGTGTGTCCATGTATTGCTTTATTTCTCCGGCACCGATGCCGCGCCTCTTCATAGGCATACTAATCTTTAACGCCTGCTTGGCGACCGCCAAGGCCCAGGAAACAGGCGCCAACCTCGAGTCTGGCCCTGCACCCGGCGCCAAGCTCGAACGCGTAGAGATCAGTACCCGCCAAACCGATACCGAACTGCGCCGGCGCGCCAGCACCGCCAAGCAAGTCTATGGCCGCGAAGAGTTGGACAAGTTTGGCGACACCAATGTGGCCGATGTCTTGCAGCGCTTGCCGGGCGTCACCATGCAGGGCAATGCGCCGCGTTTGCGCGGCATGAGCGCGGGCTATACCCAAATCCTGATCAACGGCGACCCGGCGCCTCCTGGCTTTGCGCTGGACCAGTTGGACCCGGCCTTGGTCGAACGCATTGAAGTAAGCAAAGGCCCCACCGCCAGCCAAAGCGCGCAAGCCGTGGCGGGCACCATCAACATTATTTTGAAAGACGCACCCAAGCGCTCGCAGCGTGACTTGCGTTTAAGCGCCGCTTATCGCTTTGAAAAGCCGACCGCTTCCGGCAGCTTCACCTTAGGGGAAAAATGGGGCGATTTGTCGCTGAGCTTGCCTATTTCCACTTTTCAGTGGCGCGGCCAGATTGACAGCGAGAGTCACCGGCAAAGCCTTGCAGACAATGGCTCGGCCATCGACGCGATCCAAAAAGGCGATAACCGCTACCAAGGCCAAGGCATCAACCTAGGGCCGGTGCTGACCTGGCGCATCAGTGAAGACGAAACCTTGAGCTGGCAGTCCTTTGTGCAAAGCGGCGCTTGGAGCGGCAGCACGCGCTACAGCAACCAGGTGCTGGTGGGTAGCCCCGCGCTCGATGGCGATACCAATAACGAAGGCGGCTGGGAATTTGCCCGCAGCCGTTTGCAATGGGTGAATAATTTTTCGGCCGATGAACGCGTCGAGCTCAAGGCCGGCATCCAGGCTTCGCGTGGCCGCTTTGATAACCAAAGCCAGGGCACGGGCGCACTGCAGCAACGCACCCTGGGCGATAACCGCGAGGCCTCGCTGACCCAGGCGGGTAATTACACGCGGCTGATCAACGAAGCGCACAGCCTGGCGCTGGGCTGGGACTTGGAACTGCGCCAGCGCGAAGAAAAGCGTGATGCCAGCGTCCAGGACGTGCCATTAATAAGCGGCCTGGAAGGTCAGGCGTTTTCCGCGCAAGTACAAAAAACCGCGCTCTTTGTGCAGGATGAGTGGCAACTGTCGCCGCAATGGTCGGCCACGCTGGGCCTGCGTCATGAGCGCATCGCCACGCAAAGCACCGGCAGGGAGATAGACCTGAGCAATACCAGCGCCGTGCTCACGCCCATGCTGCATGTGGCGTACAAACTGGATGCGGCGGGCAAAGACCTGGTGCGCGCCAGCCTGACCCGCAGCTACAAAGCGCCAGATATCAGCACCCTGCTGGCGCGGCCTACGCCCAATGCTTTGTACACTGACTTAAGCCAGAGCAATACCGTGCTGGCGCCGGACAGTGTGGGTAACCCCGCGCTGCGGCCTGAACTGGCTACCGGCCTGGACCTGGCCTATGAAAAATACCTGTCCAGCGGCGGTCTGTTTAGCGTGGGTATTTTTTATCGCGAGATCAGTGACCTGGTGCGCGGTGTCACGCGCTGGCAAGAGACACCAAACCCAGACTACGCCACGGCGCCACGCTGGGTGTCACAAGCGATGAATTTTTCATCGGGCAGGGCAGCGGGGCTGGAGTTGGAACTCAAAGGCCGCGCCGGTGAATTGCTGCCCGCACTGTTTGATGCCAAGCTGCCCTTGAGTTTGCGCAGCGCGCTGAACTTTTACCGATCCGAAGTGGATACCTTGCCAGGGCCGGACAACCGCCTGGATGGGCAGCAGCCCTGGTCTGGCACGTTCGGGATGGATTACCGTTTCAACAGCATGCCGCTGACCATAGGCGGCAATTTCGCCTTCACGCCTGATTTTGTGACCCGCCAAAGCCTTAGCCAAACCCTGGACCAGGGCCGCAGCCGCAGCATCGATATGTTTGCGCGCTGGACGGTCAGTGACAAGGCATCTATGCGCTTGGCGCTGAGCAATATTGCGCCGCTGGCCAATGAATCCCTGAGCAACAGTGGCAGTGGTGCCAGTGTTTACAGCTCCCGGCTTGCGCGTACAGGCATTAACTTCAGTACCGAAATCAAGCTTTAAGCGCTTGCGCCCATGCCCTGATGCCTTAGAAGCGCATCCATGCTGGGCTCGCGTCCGCGAAAGGCTTTGAAAGATTCCATGGCCGGGCGGCTGCCTCCTGCTTCCAAAATCGCGTGCAGGTATTTTTTGCCGGTGGCGGGGTCGGGTGTGCCTTCGGCATCGGCGCTTTCTTCAAAGGCCGCGTAGGCGTCGGCGCTCAGCACTTCGGCCCATTTGTAGCTGTAGTAGCCCGCTGCGTAACCCCCGGCAAAAATATGGCTGAAGGTGTGCACCGAGCGGTTGAATTCCGGGCTGGGTAGTACGGCCACTTCGGTGCGCACCGTGCGCAGTAAATCCATGAGATCAGCTGCCGGGTCGTGCGCGCTGTGTAGCAGCATGTCAAACAAAGCAAATTCGATTTGGCGCAGGGTCTGCATGCCGCTTTGAAAGTTACGCGCCGCCAGCATTTTGTCGAACAAGGCGCGAGGTAGGGGCTGGCCGCTGTCCACGTGCGCGGTCATGTGGCGGATGACATTCCATTCCCAGCAAAAATTTTCCATGAATTGGCTAGGCAGTTCCACTGCGTCCCACTCTACGCCGCTGATACCCGCCACATCACGCTCGCTCACTTGCGTGAGCAAATGGTGCAAGCCGTGGCCGCATTCGTGGAACAAGGTGATCACATCGTCATGCGTAAGCAGGGCTGGCTTTTCCACGCCATCGACCGTGCTGCCCAGCGCGAAATTGCAGACCAGATGCGCCACCGGCGTTTGCAATTTACCGTTGTCGGGTCGCAACCAGCGGCCCAACGCACCGTCCATCCAGGCGCCGCCGCGCTTGCCGCTGCGCGCACTCGGGTCTAGGTAAAACTGCCCGATTAAGTTGCCATGGCGCTCGATGCGAAAAAATTTCACTTCCGGGTGCCACACCGGCGCGCTGTCGGCGCTGATGCTGACGTCAAACAAGGTTTCGACAATTTTGAATAAACCAGCCAGTACTTTGGGCGCGGTGAAGTATTGCTTCACTTCCTGCTCGCTAAAGGCGTAGCGCGCTTCCTTCAGCTTCTCGCCGATATAGGGCCAGTCCCAGGCCCGCGGGTCGTGCAGGTTCAAATGTTCGGCAGCAAAAGCACGTAGTTCGGCCACGTCTTTTTCGGCAAAGGGGCGGGCCTTGGCGCTTAGGTCGCGCAAGAAACGGATTACCGTGTCGGGCGAGTCCGCCATCTTGGGCGCAATCGACAGCGCAGCAAAGTTGGCAAAGCCAAGCAAGGCTGCTTCCTCTTTGCGCAGCGCCAAAATTTCTTGCATGGTGGCGCTGTTGTCAAACTTGTGCATTTCCAGTGGTGCTTGGGTGGAGGCGCGGGTCGCATAAGCGCGGTACAAAATTTGGCGCAAGGCACTGCTGTGCGCAAACTGCATCACCGGCAAGTAGCAAGGCATCTTGAGCGTGAGTTTGTAGCCTTCTTTGCCTTCGGCTTTGGCCGCTGCAAGGGCGGTGTCCAGCACGTCGGCAGGCACGCCATGGACTTCGTCCGTACGCGCGTAGTAAGCAAACGCATCGGTCGCATCGAGCGCGTTTTCGCTAAACCTTTGGCTTAGCTCGGCCTGGCGTTCTTGAATCTGCGCAAAGCGCTCGCGGGCGCTACCGCTCAGTTCTGCACCGCCCAATACGAAGTTGCGTATGGCGTTTTTGTGCGCTTGTTGTTGCTCCGCGTTCAAGCTGGCTACGTCCATAGCCTTGTACTTGGCGTAGAGCTTTTCATCGGCGCCCAGGCGGGTAAAAAAGTCAGTGACTTTGGGCAGGGCTGCGTTGTAGGCAGCACGAAGCGCCGGGCTGTCGTTCACACTATTGAGATGGCTGACCGCCCCCCAGGCCACGCCTAGGTTTTCTACCGCCACGTCCAAGGTGGCCGATAGCGCTAGCCATTGCGCTGGGAAGGCGGGAGCGGTTACGGTGTCTAGCGCCGTTTGTGATTGCGCCAGCAATGAATCAATGGCCGGATCCACATGCTCGGGCGTTATCGCATCAAAGCGCGGCAGGCCATGGAAATTTAGCAAAGGGTTGTCACTCATACCAGGCGCTCCGCTGATTCCAAGGTGTTGACCAGCAGCATAGTGATGGTCATGGGGCCAACACCACCGGGTACCGGGGTAATGTAGCTGGCTACTTCGCGCACGCCGGCGTAGTCCACATCGCCACACAGTTTGCCCTCGGCGTTGCGGTTCATGCCCACGTCGATGACCACCGCGCCGGGCTTGACCATATCGGCAGTCAGCACATTCACTTTGCCCACGGCGGCGACGATGACGTCGGCTTGCAGCGTCATGGCTTTGAGGTCTTTGGTGCCGCTATGGCATATCGTGACGGTCGCGTTTTGTTGCAGCAACAACATGGCCATGGGTTTGCCCACGATATTGCTGCGCCCAATGACGACTGCGTGTTTGCCGCGCAAGTCATAGCCAATGGATTCGAGCATTTTCATGCAGCCATAAGGCGTGCAGGGCACAAAGCCGGGCTGGCCCACCATCAAAGCACCGGCGCTGGCGATATGAAAACCATCGACATCTTTTTCGGGCGCAATCGCTTCGATGACTTTGTTGGCATCGATATGTTTGGGTACCGGCAGTTGCACCAAAATGCCGTGGATGGACGGGTCTTTGTTGAGTGCGTCGATGCGCGCCAGCAAGGCCGCTTCGGTCATATTGGCGTCATGGCGCTCGAGCACCGAATGCAGGCCTGCATCGGCACAGGCCTTGACCTTGTTACGCACATAGACCTGCGAGGCCTGGTTCTCGCCCACCAGCAATACCGCCAGACCGGGTGTGATGCCACGCGCTTTGAGCGCATCAGCGCGGCGCATCACGTCGGCACGTAATTGGGCAGACAGCGCATTGCCGTCGATGATGGAAGCTGTGTGGGGTGTTGTCATGGCTTGGGTCTTATAAACAAGTGGAGAAAAAGAGGAAGGAAGTTAGCCTGCAATGAGATGCCGCCTATGCGCCAGCACCGCAGTGAGACCGCGACTTGCAAGCCTATAAAAGCGACGCTGCGAGGGGCGCAAACATCGTCATCGCGAGGAGCGTAGCGACGCGGCGATCCTTTAGAGCCATATTGCAAAGTCATACTGGATTGCTTCGCTGCGCTCGCAATGACATATCTGGCTTGACTTAAGCCTTGGGGTTGGATTGGCCCAGGGCGATTTTCAGCAAATCAGCCACAGTGTTGGCGCTGAGCTTTTCCATGATGTTGGCGCGGTGCGCCTCCACGGTTTTGATGCTAATGCCCAAGTCGTCGGCAATTTGTTTGTTCAGGCGCCCGGCCACGATGCGTTCTAGTACTTGGGATTCGCGCATGGTTAGTTTGGACAGTAGCGAGTCGCGGTTGGCCGCCAATTGCGAGTCGGCAAACGAGTCTTTGGCGTGGTCCAGCATTTGTTCCACCAGGCGCACCAGATCGGCTTCTTTGAAAGGCTTTTGGATAAAGTCCATCGCGCCTTTTTTCATGGTATCCACCGCCATGGGCACATCGCCGTGGCCGGTAATAAACACAATGGGCAGGGGTGAGCGAATTTCAATCAGGCGGGCTTGCAACTCCAGCCCGGTCATGCCGCCCATGCGAATATCGACCAGCAGGCAGGCCACTTCGCGGGCGTCGTAGCGGCTGAGAAAGGATTCGGCAGAGTCAAAGCAGCGAACGCGGTAGCCCTTGCCTTCGAGCAACCATTGCACAGAGTCCCGCACCGCCTCGTCGTCATCAACGACATACACAGTACCTTTTTTCGGGAGCAAACTATTGGAAGATTCCTGCATTGTTTTTCTCGCTTGATGCAAACTTCTTTTCTTATTGTGCCGCTTTAGGTCAAGGGCAGCCAGAACGTGAACTTACAGCCGGTAACTGCCCCTTCATTGTAGAGGTTCTCCGCTGTCAGGCGCCCGCGGTGCGACTCGACGATAGAGCGGCACAGGCTCAGGCCGATGCCCATGCCCTCGGCTTTGGTGGAGAAGAAGGCTTCGTACAGGCGCGGCATCACATCAGGGGCGATGCCTTTGCCGCTGTCCTGCACCGAAAACTCAATACTTTTTTTGCCTTCAAAAACACTGGCTACTACGCGTAAGTCCACAATGCGCTCGGGGCTGGCGCGCTGTGCTGCGTCTATCGATTCAGCGGCATTGCGTAGCAAGTTGACTAGTACCTGCTCGATCAAAATCCGGTCCACCAGCAAGGCTGGTAGGCGCCCGGCCACATTGCAGTTCAGGCGCACATTAAAGCGGCGCAGTTCTATGTCCGCCAGCTCCAGCGAGGCGGCCACCATGGGCTCTACTTCAGCCAGCATGCGGTTGGGTTCGCTGCGTTTCACGAAGCTGCGGATGCGGTGAATGATCTGCCCCGCGCGCTGCGCCTGCCTGGCCGTTTTGTCCAATGCGCCCAACAGTTCGTCCTGGGTGATTTGCTGGTCTTTGATGCGCGAGACCATGCCGTTGCAATAGTTGTTGATCGCGGTCAGCGGTTGGTTCAGTTCGTGCGCCACGCTGGAGGCCATCTCGCCCATAGTAATCATGCGGCTGGCGCTTTGGGCGCGTTCGGCCTGTGTGGCGGCTTGTTCCTCGGCCAGACGGCGGCTGCTGATGTCGGTGGCAATCACCATTTGCGCCAGGCGTCCGTCCACCCAGCCCAGGTAGCGCGTGCGTACTTCCAGCCACTTGCCCAGGGCACTGATGTAGATTTCGGCACTTTCAGCGTCAGCCTCGGCCAGGGTGTTGAGCGGCAGGCCGGCAAACAAGTCCACGTCGTCGCTTTGGTTGTCGTGGTTGGTGCGGCTTTGCGGCACGCCGGCCTCGGCCACCAACTGCAAATGCCCGCCCGCTGCGGTGCCAAACCACTGGCGGTAGAGCTTGTTGGCAAACACCAGTTCGTCACTGCCCAGGGGCGCCACCGAGATAGAAGCGTCCAGCGCCTCCAGCACCGTGGTAAATCTCTGGTGTGAGGCGGATAACTGCTCGCGCACCCGGTTGGGTTCGGTGATGTCGGTCATGGACGTGACCCAGCCGGTTTGCGTGCCCATGGCGTCGATCAGCGGCGCCACATAGAGGCGGGCGTCAAACAGGCCACCATCGCGCCGCTTGACGCGCACCTGGATGCCGCCTTGGCTGGTCTTGCCCGACAGTTCTTGGCTCAGCAGGGTTGACAGCTCTTCGCGGTCGCTTTCGGGCCAATAGGGGAAGGGCGCGGTGCGGCCCACCAGTTCGGACTCGCTCAAACCGGTCATCATGCAAAAAGCTGCGTTCACATAAGTAATGCGCCCCTGCAAGTCCATGGCGCGCATGCCGGTGAGCATGGAGTTCTCCATCGCCCGGCGGAAATTGGTCTCGGACAGCAGTGCCTGCTGCGCCTGCAAACGCTTGCGGCTGTGGCGCCAGTTGGCAATCAGCATCCAGGCGGTCATCACGCTCAGGGCGCTGACCAGCCAGAACAAGCCGGTGCCGATCACGCCCATGGAGGCGCGGTAGGCCTCGGCGCGCACCAGCAGGTCCGAGCCCACGGGCGATACGGACATGGAGTAGCTGCTGGGCTTGCGCGTCCAGGGCAGGATTTGGCTGACCGGCCTTTTGATGGGCAGTGCGACGCCAGCCACGACATTGCCTTTGGCGTCCAGCAGCGAAATGCCATAACGTGCGGCTATCTCGTTGGGGATGCCGTAGCGGTACAGGCCGTCGATAGACAACTCGGCCAGGATGACGCCTGCGGACTGGCCTTTTTCCACCAGCGGGATATATAGCTGCAACAAGGGCGCGGCTGCGCCCGTTTTGGGCTGCATTAAATAGACGACCTGGCGCTGCGCCGCAGCCCATTTAAAGGCGTAGTCGCCATCGGCGTCCAGCGCGACGGCGTTGCTGCCGTAGGCCGGGTAGCTCCAATTAAACGTCGCGCCGCCGCTGGAGCGCAAGCGCTTTTGCGCATCCAGCCAGGCTGCGCCATGGACTTCGGGGTATTGGTTGAGCAGGGCGATCACCCGCAGGCGAAAGGCCCGCGCGTCCAACTCCTGGCCGCCTAACTCCCGGCCTAGCGCGCCAAATTGTTCCTGCCGTTCCAACAGGCGCAGGCGCAGTTGCTGCTGGGTGTATTCCACATCCCGGCGCACGCCTTCTTGCTCGCGGTCGGCCTCTTCTATTTGTAAATAAAGCAGCGCCGAAACAATGGCCGCCATAAATAAGACCACCGCCGCCAGCGGCGCCAGCATGGCCACCCGGTCTTGGCGCTGCGGCGAGAGCCGGCGCCACCAGCGCCTGGCCCGCTTGACCGTGGACAGGTCTGGCTCGGCTTGCAGCGAATAGGTCTCGGCGTTGGACATCGGGTGAGTGTAGAGCCCCGCCTGAAAGGCACTTAGGCCGGATTAGCATGTATGGGCCGTCACGGTCGCTAAGGGTCCTTGGATATTTTTTAGTCAGAACCCTCCATCGTGGCAAACGGGTTGACCACGGCAACCCCTGTAGGTTCAAAATGCTTGACGTTGCGCGTGACAATGGTGAGGTTGTGGCACAAGGCAGTGGCCGCGATCAGGTTATCCATGCCCTTGTTGCCGGTTTGAACGCAGAGCCGCCCCCATAGTTTGGCAATCGCGGGGGTCACCGGCAATATGCAATGCGAAAACTGCAACTCCAGCGTCGCTAGCCATGACGCAAGCTCCGCTGCAAACTCGGGGTTCTGGCTGCGCTGGCGTTCAATGCCCGCCTCAATTTCGCCAATGGATAGGACACTGATAAACGTGGCATCTTCCCTCTGCGCTTGGAGATAGGCCATCACCTTGGTATTGGGTTTGGCCTTTCGCAACTCCGACAAGACCACGGTATCGAGCAAAATCATAAGAAGTCTATTTCCCGTGGCTGCACCTCAAGGCCAGTAAATTCCGGGCTCGCAGTCCCGCGCGCTTTGGATGCCAAAGAAGTGGGGCGCTTTGGAATTGCTAACAGGTGTTCAATCAGGCCCACTGGTTTTTGCGTGCTTGCATTGCGCTGCAAGGCGATGAAATCTACCTCTGACAGCACCACCACGGCTTGCTTGCCGCGTCGCGTCACATGCTGGGGCACGCCGCGCAAGGCCTTTTCCACTACTTCACTAAATTGCGCCTTAGCGTCCTGAAGGCGCCAAGGCACTGCGTTCGAATGGTTTGGGTAGGTTTGCATATGCTGACTAGTTTATTGGACTAGTTCAATTCTATAAGGATTGGGTGGGCGGTACACCTAATGCGGCTGCCTGCACCCTTGCATCGCCTTGCCCTGGCTTGAGCAAGGTCCTGCTGCGCTGCAGCACGGGTTTAGTGCCTAGTAAGTGATTTTTATCTCTAAATACGTATCCCGTGTGCATCTATTTTATTTCACATTACAAAATACAAAAGCATGATTTGAAATTTCAGTAAAGTTGTGGGAGAATTCAATCCTGTACGCTACAAGCACCACACCAGCAGGAGACGCCATGACCAGCACAGCGCAAAACCAGGCTACGCCCTTACCTTTGGGTATCGGCAGTGACATCGATAACCAGGAAACCCGGGAGTGGATGGACGCTCTGTCTGCCGTTATCGCGGCCGAAGGCCCCGAGCGCGCGCACTTCTTGTTAGAGCAACTGCTAGAGCATGCCCGCCAAAAAAGCATTGATATGCCTTTTTCGGCTACCACGGCCTATGTCAACACCATCGAACCGGATCACGAAGAGCGTTCGCCGGGCAATCTGGAAATCGAAGAGCGCCTGCGCGCCTATATGCGCTGGAACGCGATGGCCATGGTCGTCAAGGCCAACCGCCACGACCCGGCGGACGGCGGCGATCTGGGTGGTCATATCGGTTCGTTCGCCTCGCTGGCCAGTTTGTTTGGCGCGGGCTTTAACCATTTTTGGCACGCCGAGAGCGAGAACCACGGCGGCGACTGCTTGTTTATCCAAGGCCACGTAGCGCCCGGCGTTTATGCCCGCGCTTACCTGGAAGGCCGCTTGAGCGAAGAGCAGTTGCTCAACTTCCGCCAGGAAGTCGATGGCAAGGGTTTGTCCAGCTACCCGCATCCCAAGCTGATGCCCGAGTTCTGGCAGTTCCCCACCGTGTCGATGGGATTAGGGCCGCTGATGGCGATTTACCAAGCGCGCTTTCTCAAGTATTTGCATGCACGCGGTATTGCCAATACCGAAAACCGCAAGGTTTGGGTGTTCTGTGGCGACGGCGAGATGGACGAGGTCGAGTCCCTGGGCGCTATCGGCTTGGCCGCGCGCGAGAAGTTGGACAACCTGATATTTGTCATCAACTGCAATTTGCAGCGCTTAGATGGCCCGGTACGCGGCAACGGAAAAATCATCCAAGAGCTAGAGGGAGAATTCCGTGGCGCAGGTTGGAATGTGATCAAGCTGGTCTGGGGCAGCAGCTGGGACCCGCTGCTGGCGCGCGACAAAGACGGCACGCTGCGCAAGGTCATGATGGATACGGTCGATGGCGATTACCAAGCCATGAAAGCCAACGATGGCGCCTATGTGCGCAAACATTTTTTCGGCAAGCACCCTAGCACCGCCAAGATGGTGGAGCACATGAGCGACGCAGAAATTTTTGAACTGCGCCGTGGCGGCCACGACTCCAAAAAAGTCTATGCCGCCTACCACCAGGCCGTGAACCACAAAGGCCAGCCGACGGTGCTACTGATCAAAACCATCAAAGGTTTTGGCATGGGCAAAAGCGGCGAGGGCAAGAACAATGTGCACCAAACCAAGAAGCTGACGGACGAAGACATCAAAGCCTTCCGTGACCGCTTCAACATCCCCATCCCCGATAGCGAACTGGCCAAAATTCCTTTTTACAAACCGGCTGATGACACGCCCGAGATGCGCTATTTGCACGAGCGGCGCAAGGCTCTGGGTGGCTACCTGCCGCACCGCCGCGTGAAGGCGGACGAGCAATTTACCGTACCGTCTTTGGATACTTTTAAAGCGGTGATCGAGCCCACCGTGGAAGGCCGCGAAATTTCTACTACCCAGGCCTATGTGCGTTTCCTGACTACGCTGTTGCGCGACAAAGCCATAGGCCCGCGCGTAGTGCCCATTTTGGTGGACGAGGCGCGTACCTTTGGTATGGAAGGCTTGTTCCGCCAGATCGGTATTTATAACCCGGACGGCCAGCTTTACACCCCGGTCGATAAAGACCAGGTGATGTATTACAAGGAAGACAAGCAAGGCCAGATTTTGCAAGAAGGCATTAACGAGGCCGGCGGTATGAGCAGCTGGATTGCGGCAGCGACCAGCTACAGCACCAGCAACCGCATCATGATTCCGTTTTACGTGTATTACTCGATGTTCGGCTTTCAGCGCATTGGCGACTTGGCCTGGGCCGCTGGCGATATGCAGGCGCGCGGATTTTTGCTGGGTGGCACATCGGGCCGCACTACGCTCAATGGCGAAGGCTTGCAGCATGAAGACGGCCACAGCCACATCCTGGCCGGCACCATCCCCAACTGCCTGAGCTACGACCCCACGTTTGCGCACGAGGTGGCGGTCATCATGCACCATGGCTTAAAGCGCATGGTCGAAAAGCAAGACAATGTTTTTTACTACATCACCCTGCTGAACGAAAACTACGCCATGCCCGGCCTCGCGGCAGGCACCGAAGCGCAAATTATTAAAGGCATGTATTTGTGCAAACCCGGCGCGGCGCAAACCAAGGCCAACAAAGGCGCGGCGCGCGTGCAGTTGCTGGGCTCGGGCACTATCTTGCGCGAATCGATTGCCGCGCAAGCGCTGTTGGCGCAAGACTGGGGCGTGCAGGCGGACGTGTGGAGCTGCCCCAGCTTTAACGAGCTGACCCGCGAAGGCCAGGACTGTGAGCGTTTCAATATGCTGCACCCGCTAGAAAAGCCCCGCGTGTCTTTTGTGAGCCAGCAACTCGAAGGCCATAGCGGCCCGGTAGTGGCCGCAACTGACTATATGAAAGCCTATGCCGAGCAGATTCGCCCATTCATCCCCAAAGGCCGGGCTTACAAAGTGTTGGGCACCGACGGTTTTGGTCGCAGCGACTTCCGCAGCAAACTGCGCGAGCACTTCGAGGTGAACCGGCATTACATCGTGCTGGCCGCGCTGAAGGCTTTGCAGGAAGAGGGCGCCGTCACGACAGAAGTGGTGGCGCAGGCGATTGCCAAGTACGGCATCAAAGCCGACAAGATCAACCCATTGCACGCTTAAATTTCCGGGAGACGCACTATGGCAAATATTGAAATCCACGTACCCGATATCGGCGATTTTGACGAAGTCACCGTGATTGAGTTGCTGGTTAAAGTGGGCGACACCATCCAAGCGGAGCAAAGCCTTATTACCGTGGAGAGCGACAAAGCCTCTATGGAAATCCCCTCCGCTGCCGCTGGCGTGGTGACTGCGATCAAGGTGGCCTTGGGCGACAAGGTCAAGCAAGGCTCGCCGGTGGTGATGCTGGAAGTGGCTGCGGGTGCGGCTGCGGGTGCGGCTGCGACGGCTGCGACCGCTGCGACCGCGCCACCGGCTGTGCCGGTAGCACCTGCACCTGCGGCCGCGCCAGCGCCTGCTGCGGCACCTGCGCCCGTTGCGCCTACCTCGGTGGCGGCACCGGCTGTGCAAGTTGCCAGTGCCCCCGCCCCCGCCGTGTCCGCAGTGGCCGCAGCACCTGCGCATGTACCCGGCACCCCCGCGCCCGGCCTTCCACATGCATCGCCTTCGGTGCGCAAGTTTGCGCGCGAGTTGGGCGTGCCTATCGATGAAGTCAAAGGCAGCGGCCCCAAAGGCCGCATCACGCAGGACGATGTGCACGCCTTCACCAAAGCCGTGATGGCCGGTGCCACGCAGACCAAAGCCCAGGCCGCCAAGGCCCCGGCAGCGTCCGGCGGCGACGGCGCGGCGCTGGGGCTCATCCCCTGGCCCAAAGTGGACTTCGCCAAATTCGGCCCCATCGAGCGCAAAGAGATGGGCCGCATCAAGAAAATCAGCGGTGCCAATTTGCTGCGCAACGCCATCATGATTCCGGCTGTCACCAACCATGACGATGCCGACATCACTGAGCTGGAAGCCTTCCGCCTGCTGACCAACCTAGAAAACGAAAAAGCGGCAAAAGCTGGAATTAACGCAAGCGTTAAGGTCACCATGCTGGCTTTCCTGATCAAGGCCTGCGTGTCGGCGCTGAAAAAATTCCCCGACTTCAATAGCAGTTTGGATGGCGACGCGCTGGTCTATAAAAACTATTGGCACATCGGCTTTGCTGCGGATACGCCCAATGGCCTGATGGTGCCGGTGCTGAAAGACGCAGACCAAAAAGGCGTGCTGCAAATCAGCCAGGAAATGGGCGAACTGGCCAAAAAGGCCCGCGAAGGCAAGTTAAGCCCCGCCGAAATGAGTGGCGCCACCTTCACCATCTCTAGCCTGGGCGGTATTGGCGGGCGCTACTTCACGCCCATCATCAACGCACCTGAAGTGGCGATTTTGGGCGTTTGCAAAAGCCAGATGGAGCCGGTGTGGAACGGCAAAGAATTTGTGCCGCGTTTGATGCTGCCCTTGTCCTTGACCTGGGATCACCGCGTCATCGACGGCGCATCGGCTGCGCGCTTTAATGCCTATTTGGGCCAAATCCTTGGCGACTTCCGTCGCGTGCTCCTTTAAACCTGTGCGGGGCTGCGCGCTGCCTGACGCAGCGCGGCCCCCAACCGATTGAGAACGACATGGCACTTATCAATATCCAGGTCCCGGACATTGGCGACTTTGACGAAGTCACCGTCATCGAAATACTGGTCAAGCCCGGCGAAACCATCGCGCCTGAGCAAAGCCTGATTACCGTGGAGTCGGATAAAGCCTCCATGGAAATCCCCTCCAGCCACGGCGGCGTGGTGCAGGAACTGAAGGTGCAGTTGGGCGACAAGGTCAAGCAAGGTTCGATGGTCTTGGTGCTGCAAGGCGAGGGCGCTGCGCTAGCCACGGCTGCGGCCATCGCACCTGCCGCCACCGCACCCGCTGCCGCAGCCGATCCCGTCATTGCGAGCGCAGCGAAGCAATCCATAAGTACTCCCGCGCCCGTTGCATCTGCTTCCGCCTCCGCGAGTACACCCGCTGCCCCCGCAACGCCCGTCATTGCGAGCGAAGCGAAGCAATCCATCCCCGCGTCCAGCTACGCCGGAACAGCCGATATGGAATGCGATCTGCTAGTCCTAGGTGCAGGCCCCGGCGGTTATTCCGCCGCGTTCCGCGCCGCAGACTTGGGTCTGAAAGTGATTTTGGTAGAGCGCTACGCCAGCCTGGGCGGCGTGTGCTTAAACGTGGGCTGCATCCCGAGCAAGGCGCTCTTGCATGTCGCCGCAGTGATGGACGAGGTCAGCCACATGGCCGACCTGGGTGTGGATTTTGGCGCGCCGGTGGTCAACATCGACAAACTGCGCGGTCACAAAGAAAAAGTGGTGGGCAAGCTCACCGGCGGCCTAGCCGCTATGGCCAAGATGCGCAAAGTGACCACGGTGCGAGGCTACGGTGCGTTTGTGGGCAGCCACCACATTGAAGTGCAAGAAACCAGCGGCAGCGCACAAGAAAAAACCGGCAGCAAAAAAGTGATCGGCTTTAAAAACTGCATCATCGCCGCAGGCAGCCAAGCAGTGCGCCTGCCCTTTATGCCCAATGACCCGCGTGTGGTGGACAGCACCGGCGCGCTAGAACTTAAAGAAGTGCCCAAGCGCATGTTGATTCTGGGCGGCGGCATCATTGGCCTGGAAATGGGCACCGTCTACAGCACCCTGGGCGCACGCCTGGACGTAGTGGAAATGATGGACGGCCTGATGCAAGGCGCGGACCGCGACCTGGTCAAAGTCTGGCAAAAAATGAACGCCAAGCGCTTTGACAACATCATGCTCAAAACCAAAACCGTGGGCGCACGCGCTTTGCCCGAGGGTATTGAAGTCACATTCGAAAGCGCCGAACCCGGAGGCACGGCCCCCGCGCCCCAGGTCTATGACCTGGTGCTGCAAGCGGTAGGCCGTACGCCCAATGGCAAAAAGATCGCTGCTGACAAAGCCGGTGTCGCTGTGACCGACCGGGGCTTTATCAACGTCGATATTCAGATGCGCACCAATGTGCCGCACATCTTCGCCATAGGCGATATCGTGGGCCAGCCTATGCTGGCGCACAAAGCGGTGCACGAGGCGCATGTGGCCGCTGAAGTCATCGCGGGCGAACTGCAAGGTAACAAAGAACTTGCCGCTGCGGCATTCAACGCCCGCGTCATCCCCAGCGTGGCCTACACCGACCCCGAAGTGGCGTGGGTGGGACTTACCGAAGACCAGGCGAAGGCCCAAGGCATCAAGGTTAAAAAAGGCCTGTTCCCCTGGACCGCCTCAGGCCGCGCCATTGCCAATGGCCGCGACGAAGGTTTTACCAAGCTGCTGTTTGACGACAGCCCCGAAGCCCACGGCCACGGCAAGATTTTGGGCGGCGGCATGGTCGGCACGCATGCGGGCGACATGATTGGCGAGATAGCCCTGGCCATCGAGATGGGCGCGGACGCGGTGGATATTGGCAAGACGATTCACCCGCATCCAACACTCGGCGAAAGCATTGGCATGGCGGCGGAGGTGGCGCATGGGTCTTGTACGGATTTGCCGCCTGGCAAGAAGTAAATCACTTTGCGCTGCAAATGAAGAAGCCGCCAACCCTAGAGGGTTGGCGGCTTTGAACTCATTCTTCTTATGCTTTGGAACGATCCACTAAAACAAGCGGGGGTCAAACCTGAAAGGGTAGCGCTCAATTTTGAGCAATATCCTGCGGTAATCGGGGTGCGCTGGGTTGATCAACAGATTCATCTCTGACGGCTCAATAAAGGAGGGCACCCAGAGCCCCAGGCTGGCCATTGATTCAAGCCAGGCCAAGCCAAAAGCTTGTGTTGCCGCCTCATTGCTTTGCCAGTCTGCGGGCAGTCCCAAATCGCTCGCTGCCATAAGGAGGCTGTCATCTGGGATTTCCAGTTGCATCAAGGCCTGGTTTTTTGGATGGGCACCGTTGCTGTGAACGCGTTTTTCCAACTGGCACAGCGCACGGTTAGACGCTGCATAAACCACTTGCTGCGCACCCTTGACATGCCATCGGCCATTGCCCAAGGTCGATCCAAAACCCAGCGTGGAGAGAACAGCAAAGGAGGGCAGTGCGGGGTTTTCGCAAAATCCAATGCGCCAGACCGTGGTCAAACGACACCGCCGTATCGGATGGCAATCAGGATGTCTTTCACGCGCTGTGCACCGTAACTGGTTTTGGCCAACTCCAGCGGGCTGTCGCCATCCAGCATGGGGTGAGGGCGGCGCAGCCAAGCTGAGGCTTCGTCTTCGGTCTCAAAGGTGTCGGTGGCCATTTGCCCAAGTTCCAGTAAACGCAACACGCTTTCAGCCGAATGGATGGGCAGCAGTTGCCCTTTGGCAGCTCGGCGGTTGGCGGTGCTGCGGTCCAGATCAAGGTACTCTGCAATCACCCCTTTGCCCAGCCCAAGGTAATCGCCCAGCGGCCCAATGGCTTGACTGGAAATGCCGCGTTTGAGGAGCTTGCAGGCCCCAGCGCTGGAAAGGCTGGCCAGACGTGTGCCCACCATAACGCGTGTGGAATCTGGCAGCGATTCGTTGGTGTCTGGGGCGTCCAGCATGGCCCACAGGGCCGAAAGCGCAGCGCTGCGAGGGGTGGTGTTGGCAGAGACGATTTGTGTATTCATGGCGCAATTACACCATACCACCGAAGCAATTGCTACAAATTGAGCTGATCCAGTGTTGCTTTAGGCATAAAAAAATTCATGATTTCGGGTCTGCGCCTGCCTAGGCGCCCCTCAGGTGCGCTTATTGGCAGTGCATTTGCAGCCTTGAGGCATGATCGGTAGCAACTTTTGAGCTATGACACGATGAGCGACGACACACAAACCACCCCCCCGCTGCAGGAAGCCCGACTTTGGCAAGACGATAACTGGACGGCCCAGGTCATCAAGAACGAGGACGACGATGGCTGGGCTGTGGCGATGTTCAAAGCGGGTGCGTCCGAGCCGGCGCTGGTTGGCCCCTGGACCATGGGCCGTGACAAGAAGAACCCCAAGCCGCTGGACGGCACGGCCTTCATCACCCTTGTCAAAACCGCCAGTGAGTTTGTGCGCCGCAGCGAGCAGCAATTGCACGCGCAGTTGAACCAGAGTGTGATTGTCAACGGTCTGGGCAGCCGCATCACGGTGCTGCTGCGCATCGTGCCCGATGAGGACAACCCCTATGCGGTGCTCAGCGCGCAGGACGAAGGCGGTAATCCGCTGGCCGAGGTGAAAGTGGATGCCAGTCTCAAGCTCAACCGCCAAACGGCCCAAGCCTGGGTGGATGCGGACTTTGCCAAGCCAGGCAAGTGGGCATGAGCTTGCACGCTTTCATGGTGAGCACACTGGCCGATGCCTTCATCGCAGCCATCGCCCTTGCCAACGGCTTCACCGTCGCTACCCGCGACACCGGTCCTTTTGAGGCTGCTGGGGTGACCGTCATCAACCCTTGGGAAGGCTAGGCTAAGGAAGGCGCTAAGTAGGTAGGAAGGATCCAACTGTTCCCGCCGACCAGCCGCGCAGCCCCCTTCATGGGGTAACGCTCGAGGCGATCGTGCGCGCTCTCGAAGCGCACTACGGTTGGGAAGAGTTGGCCCGCAAGATTCCGATCCGTTGCTTTTCGCACGACCCGAGCGTCAGCTCGAGTTTGAAATTCCTGCGCAAAACACCTTGGGCGCGTGAAAAGGTAGAGGGCCTGTACCTGTTTAAGCTGAGGGAGCAAGCGCGCAGTGAGCGCGCTGCTAGCGGCGGCCCGTGATAGGAGGTGGCCATTTCTGAAAAGTAGCCGCATTAAGCTATGTGCCCTTGGCCACCTTCGACTTCACCCTGGCTTTGGGCTTGCTCGGCGCTGCCGGTTGGGGCGCATCCAGCAAACCGGGCGAAGGTGTTTCGGCCAGGTAGTTGGTTTTGCTCACCACTTTTTTGCCCGTCTTTGCCTCTAGCGCTTTACGGGCATTGCCGGCAATCTTCCCGCCCTCTTTGGCGGAAGTGCGGTTTTCATCAAAACCCAGGGCGTCGCTGCGGCGGGCAATCTCGGTGGTGCTTGCTTCGCCCAGCATGGTGAAGATCAACTCCAGGTCGGTCATGTGGTCGCGCAGGTTGTTGCCGGTCTTCACCACGTCCAGGCCTTTGAGCTGGCTGTGTTCGACGGGTGTCACGCCAAAGGTGGCGCGGGCGATTTCTGCAGTCAAGATGGAGTACTCCTTCCCCTCCGCCACGCCGCGTGCTTTCCACTCGTCTGTCAGCTCGCCACGCACGGAGATAGAGCGCAGCCGCTTCTCGATCCATGCCGGCGGGTAACCCTTGGCCAAATAAAGCTCGCGGGCACGGGCGCTGGCCAGTTCGGGGTTTTCTATTTCTTTGACGCGCTCGTAACCCACCTGCGCCAGCCAGCGTTTGAAAGGCTCGGCCTTGGGCGACGGGATGGACTGGATGATGCGGAACAGGCCTTCGGTGTTGGCGCAGTTTGTCTCGCGCTGTTTGCCGTCGGCAGCTTGCAGTGCAAGGGGGGTACAAGTTGTACCCCAGTTGGCATCTAGCTCAGGGTCACGGCTGCGCATTTTCTTGATGTATTGCCGTGGGTCTGCCGAATCGGTCAGCACACCCACCACGTCAACAATGGCAAACCACCATTCCTCGTTGTGCCAAACACGACGAATGGTGGTTTCTTGGAATACCGCGATGTGGTGCGCGGGATCGTTGGGGGTGGTGATTTTCTTCATATGGTTCCCAGAATAGCTGTAATTCTATACAGTACTTTGCAATTGCGCCAAGAGATATTTCTAATCTGAATTGATTGCAGCACGCAATCGCCAAGCGGGCCTGACGCAAGGCGATGTGGCCGCACTCATGGACTCGACTCAATGCGTGGTGGCATGCTAAAAATTCAGTGAATCAATCCAGCATCAATCAGCAGGACGAAAAAAGTTTTCAGATAAACGTGCCACCGCTGGGCCTGCAACACAAACTCTCGCTAGGATAGCCGCACGCATTGGAGTGACCTCATGACCCCAGATATTCAACTGCCCAAAGTCGTTCAAACCCGCATCAACCGTTTGGCTCAGGCAACCGGGCGCAGCCCCGCGACCATGCTGCGCTTTGTCTTAAGAGATGGCTTTGAAGCTGTTGAACGCAGCATCAAGGAAAACGCCGTGGCCGATGCCCAGTTTGCAAGTGGCGCAAGCTTGACCCATAACGATGTCATGCGCGAAGCCCGCGAAGTGCTGAGCCAAGCCAAGCGCGACGTGCGTGCTGCTGCATGACGCTTCAGGTCGTCTGGTCAGCGCAGGCTCGCAGTCAATTGATCGCCACGCTCACCTACATCGCCAAAGATGACCCTCCCACTGCAGCCTTGGTTCTCAAACGGGTGGACAAATCGCTGCGTCTGTTGGCTGACGCGCCCGATATGGGGGTGCCTGCTCCAGCCTCTGGTGTTCGAACTTATGTCGTTCCCAAGACGGGCCACAGTTTTGACTACCGAACCACACGCCAAGAAATCCGCATTCAGCGCTGGTACAGGCAAAGACAGCAGCCTCTCAGCACCCCATCACCATGAGCAACTTCACAAGCCGCTGCTACTCGGCGATTAGTTAAACCTAAATCGGTGCGGGCTTGCGCACTTTGCGTTTCGGCTTGCTGGCGAGGGTGCCCTGCGCTTCAACGTATGAATCCAGCAAGCGGCGGATCATGCGCTGGTACTGGGTCTGGTGCTTGGCTGCCTCAGACTTGAAAAACTCCACGCTGCTTTTGCTCAAGGCCAGCGTGACTTTCACGCCATCTTCCTTGAACGCCAGCTCGGCAGGAGACGGCAGAAAATCCGCGACTACCTCAACATCGCCCATGGGCTCATCCGTGTAAACGATCTTCTTTTTCATACATTGCCTTTCCTTTGCGCCAATAGCCTGCCCCGATGATTCGAATGACTTTGCGCCTGTAGGTGAAGCGCACCGTCAAGATACCGCCACCCGCTTTGCCGATGCAGTAAAAACGCTCTTCGGCTTCGCTGTGCGCCAGGTCTTTAGCGATAACGCGGTGCGGATCAGCGAATGCCGCCTGCGCGTCCCGAAAAGACACGTGATGCTTGGCTTGGTATTCAGCATCCTTGTTGTCATCCCATTCAAATTGAGCTGCGGCTGTGATGTATTGTGGCGTTAAGCCATAAAAAAACCATACGTTTATATGGAAAATTTCTGCTATCGCTGGCCAACCCCGCCGTTCGCCAAGCCTATGAGGCGCAAGCGCCCGAGTTTGCGCTGGCCCGTGAACCGATTGCAGCACGCATGAGAGCGGGCCTGACGCAAGGCGATGTGGCCGCACGCATGGGCACGACCCAAAGCGTGGTGGCACGCATCGAAAGTGGCAGGGGCACGCCATCCATGCGAACCGTCCAACGTTTTGCCAGTGCAGTGGGTGCGCATGGAGCCTTTGACGGCTGCATGATCAGCCGCTGCAACGCAGGCGCAGGGTGGTGGGCACAGCCGATTCGTGACCGAGGCAAGCATCAAGCACTATGGAGTCCCCGTTCGCAGCATCGATGCTGTGCCTGCGCCACCCGTGCTGATATTCATTGCAAGGAATGAATCAAGACGCTCCGGTAAAGGAGCCAACGCGCAAAGTGAGTCGATTGCACTCGCATGGCTGATAACTTCGCCAGGAGTTGCCCGTGGTTGTCCACTGATACTAGCCGACCTTCGATTACTAAGTTGGCTGGTGACTTGACTTAAAAATCGTACAAAGAACCAGAGTTCAAACTTCCCCCTAATATAAGACTTTGGCTGGTGACTGCATAAGTGTTTTCTAACCACACTGCGAATTGCATCGCCACGAACTGCGCTGCCGCTTGTTATCATGTTGGAAGCAGCGAGAAAGTTGGTACCTCCGTTTGGTGCCCAGCGGACTCGCCCACTACTCAAGTCAAGGGAAAGTACCTTTTCCATTTTTACGTTGTTTAGATTTAGTTTGGCAACTGGATGTTTATCGATGCCACGACCGATAAGGATGATCGCCATTAAAAATAGCATTCGCTTACGAAATGATTGATGCAGCTTGTCATACAGCTCAAGATATGAATCAAATCGCGAATCGCAGGATTGGAGATGGAGTCGCTCCGACCAAAATCTACGAAAAGTTTGTTGGCAGACAAGGTAGTTTTCAAAAGAATAGAAATCTGTTTGAAAG
>CAIPZV010000056.1 GCA_903869595.1 uncultured beta proteobacterium
AATTGGATTAAAATCAATTTTCTCAATTGCTGCCGTGATTAAATTAACAAACTCATCATCTTTGAGCGCCTCTACACAAGTCGGGTTCTTAAATATTAAAAATAAATGGATCAAAGGATTAATAGACTTAGTAATTCCAACAGCCTATGCATCGACCATCCCGTTTAATAATATTTTAGCATTTGATTCAAATGGAGTCGCCATTCCCAATCCGTTGGTAACGGATGTAAATGTTTTCATAGGGGCAATAACACTTGATCCGACAGGAACATATGTATATCTGGGAATTGAAGACCACCAAAATGCCAATATGTTTTCCGACTACCGATCTTTAGCTGGGAGCAAGTGTTCTCTGTACCGTATAAACAAAAGCACGGGTGAAGCACTCTGTCTTGCAAATTCGAGTCAATATGACTTATACAACCCCTCTACTAATCAACAAATGCTCGGAAATACCTCTGAGTCATTTATTAAATTTGACGCAGCAGGCAATGGATATTTAATTATGTTCGCTCAACGTACGAATTATGGGTCAGGAGGAACTGAGAAGCAGCGACTGGTTAAGATCGACACTAATGGAAATTTAAGTATAGTTAGAGATTCATCTACTGGATACGCCAGGGGACTTGCATATTCAAAAAGCGGTAAAATGTTCTATTCTGAAGATGCTTGGTTCAGTATTTCAGGCGGCACAAGTTCGGCATTCATTTTCGACCCAGTCAATTCTACATTTCAGAATTTAAATATAAATACGTCTGGTAATTCTGTGGTCTCTGATATTACGGGTCAGGTATACATTAGTACTGGGAATAGTCTATATTCACTTGATCAGATAGGAATGCGATTGGATCTGATTTATCAGGGCGGAGATCCTGTGAATTGGATGACTAGAAGTCAAAGTGGCAGGATATTAGTGCAGCATTCCAGTGGAAATATATACTCTCTAAAGTCGGACGGTCGTGACCTTGTAGCAAGTATTGGTGTGATGCCACTAAGTCGAACCAAAAATGATGTATCTGACTTGTTCTATCCGCCTATTGCTACAAGTGGAGATTATATGGTGGCAAAAGGCACGGATCTAGATGGCTTAGGTCAATTCTGTGCAGTGAGACTTACGGATAAAAAAAGTCGCTGTTCAAAACCATCAGATTCCGCTCCAACCTATCTTTCAGTTGCTATTGTTGGAGTCAAAGGATTTGTTTTCTACGAATCAGGTACACAAAATAAAATGGTGTCGTTTGATATTGCAAGTTTTATAGATGGAGTTTCGCCTGACCCAACGCCAACCGTTTCTTTGGCAGGTGATGGAAGTATGGTTGCTGCTATTTCAATGCGCCCTCCAATCACTTTTGTGGCGGATCTGACAAGCGTAACGACAGCAACTTCTGATAGTTCAATAACAGTTTCAAACCCAGTATCTGATACCTATACATATTTGTCGTTCACAAGCGCAAGTAGCATTGCGGGTGTTGTCCCGACAGATCTAGGGCTAAAAAATTCATCTGGAAGCACAGTTGATGCAAAGTTCAAAATTGTAGATAAAGTAATATATGCGGCTGCCACGGATACAAGTGGTACGAAAACAAGTGGATTTCAGACGTTAGGATCAACTAATGATTATTCGTTAGTGTTCCCGAGTTCCTATACAGCACCTGCACTCACTAACGGTATTGGAACGAAGACCGGTTATTTCCCGGTGATTCAACGCAGCAGTATCATGTATTTGGATTTCAGTGCGCCTGTCGTTAATTTGGATTTGGCTGCGTTGCAGTTGACAGACGCAACTGGAGCTTCTGTTCCGTCGACCATATCTATGGCGAAAGAGGGTTTACGGCTTGAAATTCGTGTGAAGGATTCTGACGCAGCTAATTTAACCGGATTCAAAATATTACCGACTGGTTCGGTTTATAAATTGACTCTTCCGACTCGGGTCAGATTGCCAGGTCAAACATTTCTAAGTCCATTTGATCGGACACAGATAGTGTTCACTACGACTTCTTGATGTGTGCTCTATTTAAATCTCTACCAGCACACCAGCCGAAACTAGGAAAACCCCACTGTTCCTGCGAGGTTACAAGCCTAGTCTTGAAGCTTACATAGTACCTAAACTAGGTTATCTGATGCTATTCACTGAGGAAAAGTACTGGATATTAGTTGCCAAATTGTCAGCTTTATTAGGCAGACCCACTATCCATTGTGCTAGGGCGTGGAATGGGGTATTTTGGGGTGCGCCCCTCAAGTGGATGGTGCTTGGGTTCTGTGGGGTTGCTGCTTGGACCTGAACGGGTGCTGATGACCGGTTGAGGGGAGTGAGTTTATCTTTAGTCTACCGAAAGTGCCAGTTGCTTGCTATATTCACTACATTAACTCGTTTAACTGGTTGTAGTCATGAAATTGCAAATAAACTTATTTTTCGCTGCTTTGCTGGCTCTACTATCCAGTTGTGGTGGTGGTAGCACCCAATCGAGTTCGCCAGTTTTGAAATCGTCGTTTCACGACGCCCCGGCGGCTGGACTCTGCTACGCAGCAAATCCCTCTAACCGAACTGGTACGACCGATGCTGATGGCAACTTTGAGTACGTTGCTGGCGATACAGTAACTTTCTGGATAGATGGCAGCGGTTCGGGCTGTGGGGGTACCACCGCAACATCATCAACAAGTGTTCTGATAAGCCGAATGCAACCCAGCGGTGCCGTCACGTTTGTACTTTCGCTGTTGCAGGGGCCACAGGCAGCGAATACCATGACAGCACTTAATGTTGGGTCGGTATCAGCCATGAACCTTAGTGGTCTGAGGTTGACAACTACCGATATATCGAATTTAAACAATTACATCAAAACAGGAATTTTGCCAAGCCACGCAGGCGGTTTAATTGACAACTTCTTTATAGATATTCAATCTAACACCATTACGACAGACGGTTCTCAACCTGCTTTTCTTACATCAGTTGCAGCGCTTCCTCACGTAAATGGATTTTCATCCTTAGAGGTAGCGGTATCGCAACAGTTAATTGAATCTGTTAATCAGATCAATAGTGCGCCGTCTGTTTTGGCGATGTCTACAGAGTCGCTGTCATTTTCTGTTCGATCCTATTCATCTATCCAATACTCAAGTCAAGCAGATCACGTAGGACGCCCATATTCTGGTTACGGTGGAAATTTTATTTATTATGATGGCACTGGAAACCAAAAGCAAATCGGCCTTAATGGTTTTACCGGAACGAAAAATGAGAACTTCTACACACTGACTGGAATAAACACTGTTTCAGGGAGTGGATTTAACTTCCTCGTTCAGGGCAATTATGCGGGTGGTGTATATATATCCAATTCAAATGGCGTTGTGCACTATGGCGATGGAAATAACTCTTTATCCACTGGTTCATACACAATCAGCTATCCTTCAAGTAACGGAGTATATGGAACAGGAGTATTTGTTGCAAGCGGAACAAGATTGAAACCAATGACCTTGAGTGACTTGTCTGGTCATACTATTGTCTTTGCATCTGGGTGTCAAAACGATGGAAGCCTTTCTATATCATTTTCAACCCTCGGTGCAGGGACGACGCTTACTGCAACTCCGGCTTGTTTAGATGGTTCGTCATTACCTGATGCATCTGCGGCGTTGGCAGTAAACACCACGGTTGCATCTGGGATACTGAGCGTCCCAACGACTATTAGCGCTTCAGCGTTACCTGGCATACTTCAATTAGTTGATGCATCAGGTAATACCGCAAGCATAGGTTTGATAGGTACCTTAGCGGGAGGGAGTAATTTTGCTGTCGTGCAGGAGTATCCAGCAATTTCATACAAGAGTACTTGGTATTACTCACCGAAATTGGTGTCTTTCAATTAAATCTGCGCCAGTTTATTTATGTGTTTACATCACTACACCAGCTGAGCCTAGGAACCTCTCATTTTTCCAGGGAAGTTCGATGTGTAGTCCTGAAGCTTTCAAATCACCTGAAACTAGGCTTCAGACGGGATTTCTGAGCTGGTTTGCTCCATCAACTGGAAAAGCTGCAGAGGAAATCTAGAGTTGGGTAAGACTGGTGACACCCAATCCAACCCCATTTTGTGTTAATCCACTGGATGCGGTCTGATGCTAGTCACTGAGGAAAAGCACTGGCTATTAGTTGCCAAATTGGTAGCGTTAAGAGGCATGCGCACTATCCATTGTGCTACGGCGAGGGATGGGGCATTTTAGAGGCTGCGTTCTTACCGGTGTCTGGCCGTTGGAGTGGGATGAATTTCCTGGACAACTATCGGATTGGTGAAGCGACTTGAAGCAACTTCTCTTGAAATTAGTTTCAAATAGCCAGCCGCAACAAACGAGCTAAGGGTATCCAGGCGGATGAAATTACCCGCACCCAAAAGCTGTTAATATTTCAAAATGGACAATAAAAAAGCGTTAGTAGATATTAAATAAAGAATAAGTTATGAGTATTTTTAAAAAAACTTTTATGAAAAAATTAAATATCATTTTTTTATCATTAATTCCTTTGACCCCTGTCTCGACACATGCCTCGGAGCCGGCATGGGATGGGTGGTATGGGGGGGTAAATCAAAGTTACAAATCTAACTCCACGAGTACCAACTACTCACATAAACACATTGGTGGTTGCACCAACTTAAACTTCGGTGCGGAATGGCCGGGTGATTTATGTGAAGGTAATCAAGATTTTAGTTTTGATGGCAACGCAAATACTTTTTCAGCTTCGACAGGCCTTTTTGTTGAGAGGCTTTGGAGTGCAGATAAACGTGTGTATGGTTGGAGTATCGGGATTGTTGATAACGTTGAGCATTTGAGTGCAGAGCGTATGGTGTTGTCGAAGACATGGGGTGACACATTAAACGTCAATATTCGGTTGCGAGAAGCCGTAAATTTGAAGGCTATTATTGGATTCCCTAATGAGGAATGGCTACCTTTTCTAAGTATGGGTGTAGTCTTAAAGAGGGCAGACATAAACTTCCAGCAAGATCAGTATGGATATGATTTGCCGGTGATTAGAAGTAAGGAGCAATGGGTATCGGGGTTAGAGTTTGGTGCAGGTGTGAAAAAACACTTAGACTCGGATTGGGTCGCTACGGTCGAGTTTTATTATCAGAAACTTAACCCTTTTGATCTGGTATCAGACGGTGTCACGCCCGGATATGGACTGAGATATCCAGATACCACCATACGAGTGAATTCAGAAGCTAATGTTTTGCGACTAGGAATAGCTAAGAAATTTTGACAATTTAATGGTCGTGGCGACGAGAGGTGCTGCATTTAGGTGCGGCACTTTTACCGCTGACTGGTGACGTAAAACCTATTTGGTCAGCATCCGCATCGCATCTTCCAGCCCTTTGAGGGTGAGCGGGTACATGCGCTGTTGCATTAACTGTTGCACCACGCTGATGCTTTGGCGGTATTGCCAGACGCCTTGGGGTTCGGGGTTGATCCAGGCGAATTTGGGGAAGGCGCTGGTCAGGCGTTGGAGCCATTCGGCGCCAGCTTCCTCGTTGTTGTATTCCACGCTGCCGCCCGGTTGCAGTATTTCGTAAGGGCTCATGGTGGCATCGCCCACGAAGATGAGTTTGTAGTCTTTGTTGTATTTACGGATGATGTCCCAGGTGGCAAATTTTTCCGCAAAACGGCGCCGGTTGTTTTTCCACATAAAGTCATACACGCAGTTGTGGAAGTAATAAAACTCCAGGTGCTTGAACTCGGTTTTGGTGGCGCTAAAGAGCTCTTCCACCCGGGCGATGTGATCGTCCATGGTGCCGCCCACGTCCATTAAGAGCAGCACTTTGACATTGTTGTGCCGCTCCGGGCGCATTTTGATGTCTAGGTAGCCGGCGTTGGCCGCCGTTTTGCTGATGGTTTCGTCCAGGTCCAGCTCGTCCTCGTGGCCTTCGCGTGCAAACTTGCGCAGTCGTCGCAGTGCCACCTTGATATTGCGCGTGCCCAGCTCTTGTGTGTCGTCATAGTCTTTGTAGGCGCGCTGGTCCCAGACCTTCACCGCACTGCGGTTGCGCCCTTTGTCTTGGCCAATGCGAATGCCTTGCGGGTTCTGCCCATACGCTCCAAAGGGCGAGGTGCCGCCGGTGCCTATCCATTTGCTGCCGCCTTCGTGGCGTTCTTTTTGTTCTTCAAAGCGCTTGCGCAGCGTCTCCATCAGCTCGTCCCAGCCCATTTTCTCGATTTTGGCCAGTTCTTCGGGGCTGAGCTGCAACTCCAGGTTCTTGCGCAGCCACTCCAGCGGAATCTCTTTGGTGAAGTCCGCAATTTGCTCTACGCCTTTGAAGTAGGCCGCAAACGCGCGGTCAAATTTGTCGTAATGCTTTTCGTCTTTGACCAGCGTGGTGCGGCTCAGGAAATAAAAGTCGTCAATTGCGTAGCCAGTCGCCTCTTCGCCGCTTGCGGGCTCGGGCACATTGGGGCCGACTACGCCTTTTTGCAGCGCTTCCATCAGCGTCAGGTATTCCTTTACCGATACGGGCAGCTTGGCCGAACGCAGGGTGTAAAAAAAGTCGATCAGCATGGGCTACCTCATCGGGGCTTGTGCAGCGAATAGAGCAGTTGGGCCTTCACTTCCGGCCATTCGCCCGCGCGCAGGCTGTACATCACGGTATCGCGAATGGTGCCGTCGCGGCGCAGCGCGTGTCCGCGGATGACGCCGTCTTTGCGCGCGCCCAGGCGTTCGATGGCGGCTTGGGACGCGAAATTGAAATTATCGGTACGCCAGCCCACCACATGGCAGCCCAGGGTTTCAAAAGCATGGGTCATCAGCAGTAGTTTGCAGGCAGTATTGACGTGGCTGCGCTGGACGCTTTTGGCGTACCAGGTGTAGCCAATTTCCACGCGTTTCACCGCGGGAAGTATGTCGTGGTAGCTGCTGCAGCCGATAACCTTGCCGCCGGGTTGGTCCAGCACGGCAAACGCAAAGCGGTTGCCTGCTGCTCGCATGGCCAGCGCGTCTTCGATGTACTGGCGGGTATTTTCCGGCTCGGGCACCGAGGTGACGCGCAAACTCCACAGAGCGCCGTCGGCGGCGGCGGTGCGCAAGCCTGCTTCGTGCTCCAGCGCCAAGGGGGTTATCGCCACGCCGTAGCCGCTCAAGTCCACCGATTCAACAAAGGCCATAGGTTTAGCTCTCGTCGTCTTTATTTTGGCGGCCTTGTTGCCAGCGCCGCGCCAATTGCAAGCCAAGTCCGCCGCCCAGACCGACCAGCACAATGCCGCCCATGCTGGAGTTGTCGTAACCCCTTGCAAATACGTCCATCCCCACGAGCTGGCCCAGCCCATAGCCGCTCAGGCAGCCGATGACAAAGCCAAGGGCGTCGGAGAAGCCAACGGCCAGGAAATCGACGCGGGTCTTTTTGGCCATTTCAGCGGTTATTGCGTTGCATAAACATCAGTTTTTCAAACAGCGTAACGTCTTGCTCGTTTTTCAGCAAGGCGCCCACCAGCGGCGGCACGGCCATTTTGTCGTCCTTGGCTTGCAGGGCCGATAGCGGAATGTCCTCGGCCAAAAGTAGCTTGAGCCAATCCAGCAGCTCGCTGGTGGAGGGTTTTTTCTTGAGGCCCGGCAGGTTGCGCACTTCATAAAAAGTCTTCATCGCGGCGCTAAGCAGCTCTTTTTTCAGGCCAGGGAAGTGCACGTCCACAATGCTTTGCATGGTCGCCGGGTCCGGGAACTTGATGTAGTGGAAAAAGCAGCGACGCAAAAACGCGTCTGGCAGCTCTTTTTCGTTGTTGGAGGTAATAAATACCAGCGGGCGGTGCTTGGCGCGGATTAGCTCACGCGTCTCGTAGCAGTAAAACTCCATGCGGTCGATTTCGCGCAGCAAGTCATTGGGGAACTCAATGTCCGCTTTGTCGATCTCGTCGATCAGCAAGGCCACCGGGGTTTCCGAGGTAAAGGCCTGCCACAGCACGCCTTTGACGATGTAGTTGTGGATATTCTTGACCCGCTCGCCACCGTCAATGTCCGATAACTGCGAATCGCGCAGGCGGCTCACCGCGTCGTATTCATACAGACCTTGTTGCGCTTTGGTGGTCGATTTGATGTGCCATTGCAGCAGCGGCAGGTTCAGCGCGGTGGCTACTTCTTCGGCCAGCATGGTTTTGCCGGTGCCGGGCTCGCCCTTGACCAGCAGCGGGCGTTGCAGGGTGGAGGCTGCGTTGACAGACAGCATCAGGTCTTGGGTGGCAACGTAATTCTTGGAACCGGTAAATTTCATGGCGCGGTAAAAAGTTGGGGCTAAAGCGGTCAGAGTGCCCGTCAGAACCTGCCTTTAGCCCTTGGCAGCCCGGTAATAAAGGGCCGGTAGGCTTGGCATAGGCGGGTGGACGGGAGTGGGGTCGATATAATTCGCGATTCAATTTATACCAATATTCATCCGATTGTCCGCGCAAAATGAACCTCTTGCTTCGCTCCCTCATCGCACTTGTTGTCGCTTCAGTGACCCTCACATCGGCTTTTGCACAAGACATCAAGGGCGACGCCAAAGCCGGTGAAAAGAAAAATGCCATGTGCCTGGGCTGCCATTCCATCGTGGGTTACCAGGCCAGCTTCCCCGAGGTGCACAAGGTTCCCAAGATCGCCGGCCAGGGTGAAAAATACATTATTTCCTCCCTCAACGCCTACAAAAAAGGCGAGCGCAAACACCCCACTATGCGCGGTATCGCGGTTTCCCTTAAGGACCAGGATATGGCTGATCTGGCAGCCTATTTCAGCGCGCTGGGTGTAGATGCCAATGCCAAGCCCCTGGAAAAAGTAGGCGGCGGCACTTCGGCCGGTGAGGCCCTGGTAGCCAAAGGCGCTTGTGCTTCCTGCCACGGCGAGAACCTGAGCAAGCCGATCGACCCGAGCTACCCGATGATCGCCGGTCAGCACAATGACTACTTGTATGTGGCGCTTAAGTCGTATAAAGCCGAGGCCAATGCCCAGGTGGGTCGCGGCAATGCCATCATGGCGGGTGTGGCCAAGCAGTTCTCCAATGCTGAACTCAAAGAGCTGGCCAATTACGTGGGCGGCCTTCCTGGCGCGCTCAAAACCGTTCCCGAAAGCCGCTTCCGCTGAATCGAAGCGCCTTCTTCAAAAAACCGCCTTCAGGCGGTTTTTTTGTGCTCAGTCGCGGGTGGCGTGGCGCTGCACGCAGTCAATATAGGCCTGGCCGTCCGGCGGGCACCCGGCGCGCTGGCTTTCCCACAACATGGTGCCTAGGCAATCCATGGCTTCGTGGTGCGCCAGGTGCAGCGACTGGCGCTTATGCGCCAGTAATTCCACCGCCTGGCGGATGCCGCGCGGCTGGTCAATGCTGCATTGCTCGCTGATGGACAAATGCATGGACAGGTGCAAAAACGGATTGGTTTGCCCGCTGCCCTCGGGGTACACGCGGCTGATGGCGGCGTCCTGGTCGCGTAAATCGGCGTGGTATTGCGGGTGCTCTTCAATCCATTGGCCGGCCAGAGTTTCGATGGCGTCCATGGGCTGTTCGCTGCGGGATTTGGCGTACGCCGAACAAAAAAAACGGCGCACGTCCTCTTGGGAAGGGTTGAACATCGGGCAAGGTTACCATGGGCGTTTTAGCCCGTTAAGGGCCACTGCACCCCCATGTTTGACGCCTGGCCCCTGATTACCGATCCATTTTTTTACGCCGTGGCCATTCCTGCCGTGCTGCTTTTGGGCGTGAGCAAAAGCGGGTTTGGTTCGGGCTTTGGGTCTTTGGCGGTGCCGATGATGGCCTTGTCGGTGACCGTGGCCGAGGCGGCGGCGATTTTGATGCCGCTGCTGTTGGTAATGGACGTGCTGGGCAGCACCGCTTTTCGCAAAGACTTTGATCCGGTGCTGCTGCGGCGCATCGTGCCGTTTGGCGTGCTGGGGATTGTGCTGGGGGCCTTGTTGTTCAAGCTGGTGCCGCCGCATGCGGTATCGGCCGTGGTGGGGGTGGTGACCCTGGTGTTTCTGGCGCAACGCCTGTTTTGGAAAGCTTCCACCCTGGCTACGCCGCCGGTCTGGCTGGGCCGGATTTTGTCGGCCACCTCTGGCTTTACCAGCTTTGTGGCCCATGCCGGTGGGCCGCCTATCAACGCCTATTTCATTGGACTGCGCCTGAGCCCGGTGTCTTTTGCCGCCACCATGTCCTTCTTCTTTTTCGTGCTCAATTTGTGTAAGTGGATTCCCTACGCCTACCTGGGCCTGCTCGATGTGCGCAATATGGCGACCGCGCTGGTCTTGCTGCCGCTGGCGCCCGTAGGCGTGTGGGCCGGGGTACGGCTGGCGCGCCATGTCAGCCAGGTTTTGTTTTACCGCTTGGTGTACGCCGGGATGTTTCTGACCGGCATCAAATTGGTCTGGGACGGATTTGCCTGAGCGCCTGTGCGCATAGGTCGCCACAGTGCTAAATTCCGATCCTAAACAGGCCTTCGCACCCCATAATGGCCGCTACGCCCTGGCCCGCCAACCCACCGCAAAGAGGTAACACCGTATGACACGCATTGCCATTGCCAACCCCAAAGGCGGGGTTGGAAAGTCCACTTTGTCCACCCATGTTGCGGGCTACCTGGCCTCGCAAGGGTATGACGTGATGCTGGGGGATGCGGATGTACAGCATTCCGCGCGCCTGTGGCTGTCGCTGCGGCCGCCTTCGGCCAAGCCCATTAGCTATTGGGACGTGGATCCGCAAGAATTTAGCAAACCGCCCAAGGGCGCGGACCACTACGTGCTCGACACCCCGGCCGCACTGGCGGGCAAACAGCTCAAAGACGTGCTCAAGTGGGCCGACAAAGTGCTGGTGCCTTTGCAGGCCAGTATTTTTGATATTTACGCCACGCGCAGTTTTCTCGATGAGTTAGCTGCCAGCCGCCATGCCGAGAACGTGGAAATAGGGATCGTGGCCATGCGCGTGGACGAACGCACCTTGTCGTCCGATCAATTGTCGGCCTTCGTCAAATCGCTCGGTTTACCCAAGGTGGGCACCCTGCGCGACACCCAAAATTATGTGCACCTGGCCGCCAATGGCCTGACGGTGTTTGATGTGCAGACCAGTCGCATGGAGCAAGACCGCGAGCAATGGAAATCCATTGGCAAGTGGTTGGAACGTGAGTAGCCCGTGTGTACCTTTTTGTGAAGCTTTTCCTATGAGAAATTTTGAAAATTTGCAGCATTTGGCGGCGCTGGCCGGGCAGCCCGTGTCCACCAGCGACTGGACGACCGTGACCCAGGAGCAGATCAACCAGTTTGCCCAGGCTACCGGCGATCACCAGTGGATTCATGTGGACCCGGTGCGGGCGCAGGCCGGACCATTTGGCGCGCCGATTGCCCATGGTTTTTTGACGCTGTCGCTGCTGCCGCTGTTTTTTGCATCCGCGATGCACATTGAGAATGTGCGTATGGGCGTCAATTACGGCCTGAACCGCGTCCGCTTTGTCGGCCCGGTGCCGGTCGGCAGTCGTTTGCGGGCGCACATCAAATTGCTGGCGGCAGACGCCATCGACCAAGGCGGCTACCAATTTACCTGGGAAGTGACCACCGAGCGCGAAGGCGCAGCCAAGCCGGTGTGCGTGGCCGAATCGATTTCCCGCCTTTACGGCTGAGCGCCGCTAAAACCCAGTTGCCGCCAGGCTTCAAATACGGTTACGGCTACTGCGTTGGACAAGTTCAGGCTGCGCTGGCTCGCTTGCATGGGAAGCTTTAGGCACTGATCGGGACCAAAGCTGGCGCGCACTGATTCCGGCAGTCCAGCGGTTTCCGAGCCGAAAACCAGCCAGTCGCCTTCTGCAAACTGCACCGCATAAGGGCTGCGAGTGCCGCGCGTGGTCAGCGCGAACATGCGCTGGGGCTGCGGTCTGGCCCCATCCATAAAGGCCTGCCAGCTGGCGTGTTTGCGCACGCTGGTGTACTCGTGGTAGTCCAGCCCGGCGCGGCGCATGTGTTTGTCGTCCATGGAAAAACCCAGCGGCTCGATTAAGTGCAGGCTGCAACCGGTGTTGGCAGCCAGACGGATGACGTTACCCGTGTTGGGCGGGATTTCCGGATGAACCAAAACAATATGCAGCATGGCCGCATTGTGTCGCGGGCTCAGAGGCTGCGGCCTTGCCGGTTTGCTAGGCGCGCTCGACCTGTAGTTGCGCGACCTGCGGCGCGCCTATTGGCTACGGATTCCTGGGTTTACCCCGGGCTTTCGGCGCGGGCAAAGACCAGCGCGGTGATCTGCTGCACCCCGGCCTGGCGCAAGGGCAGGGCGGCGGCGCGCAGCGAGGCGCCGCTGGTCATCACATCGTCCACCAACAGCACGTTTTTCCCTTCCAAGTCGCGCTGGCGCAGCGGGTCGATGGCAAAGGCGTTCGCCACATTAGAGAGTCTTTCTTTGCGTGCCAAGCTGCTTTGCGCTGGTGTGTCGCGAATGCGTAATAGCCAAGTGGCGCGCGCCTTGGCTGGGGACAGCGCTTGGGCCAGCAGCCAGGCTTGGTTAAATCCCCGGCTTTGCAGCCTCGGGGTAGACAGCGGCATCGGCAAAACCCAGTCTGCCGCCTCCAGGGCCGGTTCTACCCAAGGGGCGCTGCGCATTAGCAAGGCCATGCCCCTCGCCCAGGCCGGTTGCGCCCGGAATTTGAAATCCTGCACCAAGCCCGCCCAGGGGTAGCCATAGCTGACTGCCGCCAAGGACGCATCGAGCGGGCTGCCGTCCTTCTGGGTCACTCTGCAGGCCGTGCAGGGCGCAGTGGCATCGGCCACTACCAGCGCGCAATGCTTGCAGCGCGGCTTGGGCTGGGCAAAAAGGCCTATGCACGCCTCGCACACCGGCTGGCTGGGCCAGGCGTGGCAGACGGCACAGCGGCTGGGCAGGCGCGCCGCCAGCCCGTGAAACAGCGCAAAAAACATGCTGCCAATATACTGCCGGAAAGGCATTTTGGCCAATGGCAATACTTAGCGCGCCAATGCGCCGAACCTGTTTTTTCCCGGCCCCTCGCCCGTCTTTACATCTTCATGCCAAACCAAGCCCCACCCACCATCGATGCCCAAGCCGCCAGGCGCTGGGAAGCGATGCCCTTGGCTACTGCACAGGGGCAGGCGGACTGGCAGGCCTCACCTTGGCTGCACGAAGAGGTGGCGCGGCGCATGGAGGAGAGGCTGCAATGGATACTGAAGCAGCCGCGCAGCTGGCTGCATTGGCAGGCTTTGCGGGGCGGAATCGAGGCGCACAGCTTATTGCGTCGGCGTTACCCCGCGGCTAGCAGTTTTGTGCAGCAAGACCCCCCGCACACCTCGGAGCTGGCCCGCGCCGCCCTGCGCCCGCCCCTGTGGTCGCCTCAGCGATGGAAAAACGCGACCCGTTTCGAAGCGCCCGCTCAGCCCGTGGATTTGCTGTGGGCCAATATGGCTTTGCACATGAGCCCGGACCCGCAAGCCCTCATCCAACGCTGGCACAGCCTCGTCCAAACCGACGGTTTTTTGATGTTTTCCTGCCTGGGCCCGGACACGTTACGCGAATTGCGCGCCCTGTATGCCCGCCAAGGCTGGCCGGCCCCCGCTCATGAATTTACCGATATGCACGACTGGGGCGACATGTTGGTGCAGGCCGGTTTTGCCGAGCCGGTAATGGATATGGAGCGCATTACGCTGTCTTTTTCCTCGCCCGCGACCCTGCTGGTCGAGTTGCGCGGCCTGGGCCGCAATTTGCATCCCCGGCGCTTTCCTGGATTGCGGGGCCGTGCCTGGCGCGCCGCTTTGCTCCAAGCCATTGCCGCCGGGCTGCCCGACCCCGACCAAACTGGGCGCTTGCGCCTGACTTTTGAGATTATTTACGGCCATGCCTTCAAACCGGCGCCGCGCATGGCGTTACAGGAACAAACCCTCATTCCCTTAGCGCAAATGCGGGCCAGTCTGCGCGCCCCAAAGTCCGTGTGAGTTAGGGGCTGTCTTGGGAAGCCCTTTGGGCGCTCGGTTGCATGGGGTGCCGCAAGCCCAGCTGCGCAGGGGCATGGGCTACAATTGACAGGTTGTATTGACCCGATTTTTAAGCTTTTGTGGCCCTGTTGTCGGGGCCGCGCCATCAACTCCAAACCGCGTGAGCTTTAGTCACTCCATTGATGCCGATGCGCAAAACCCCCGTTTTGAGTGGGTTTTGCGGCGCCATGCGCCCTTAACGCCAGCCCAAATGCTGGTGTTCTTTGCGTCGCTGAGCCTAGTCTCCTTGTGCATCGGTTTGTTCTTTTGGCTGCAAGGCGCGCTGTTGGTGCTGCCATTTGCGGCTCTGGAGACTTTGGCTGTTGGGATTTGTTTTTTGATTTTTTCCAGGCATGTGCTCGATCAGGAGCGCATCGTGGTGGACGGAACGCAGGTGGTGGTGGAACACGAGGCGGCGGGCGTGCGCGAGCGGGCCCAGTTCCAGCGGCAATGGGTCAGGATCGAGCCACTGGGCGGCGCGTATTCACTGATCGCAGTGTCGGCGCAGGGAAAGTCTATGCAGGTGGGGCGCTATGTGCGTCCTGAGCGGCGTGAGGCCCTGGCCAATGAATTGCGCCGCGCGGTTCGCATGGGCTGATGCGCTTTGTAAGCCCAGCGACATAGTAATTTTGCAAACTTTGAGGCATTGAAAGTGAAAACGATGAAGAGCATTTGGAACAAATCAGCTTCACTGTTGGCAACAGCAGGCGTAGGGCTTGGCACCGGTTCGTTGAGCCTGGCTGCCACCGTGAATGACCTGCCGGGTGGGCCTGCGGTACTTCAATTGAACCTGCCGCCTGCGGTGACCGCTATCGCACGTGAACAGCAATGGTTGCACTGGTTCATGCTGATTCTTTGCACGGTAATTTTTGTGGCCGTGTTTGCGGTGATGTTTTATTCCATCTGGAAACACCGCAAATCGCTGGGCCATAAGCCCGCCACTTTCCATGAGTCGGTGACCGTGGAGATTATCTGGACAGTCATCCCCTTCATCATTGTGATTTTGATGGCATTGCCTGCCACCAAAGTCGTGGTCGCTATGAAGGACACCAGCAACGCCGACGTGACGATTAAGGCCACCGGCATGCAATGGAAATGGGGCTACGACTACATCAAAGGCGAAGGCGAAGGTATTGGCTTTGTGTCCACCTTGGATGGCGAGCAGCGCGAAATGTCCAACAACGGTGGGCCTAAAAAAGGCGAAGTCGTTGACGACTATCTGTTCAAAGTGGATAACCCCTTGGTCGTTCCAGTGGACAAGAAAATTCGCATCATCACCACCGCCAATGACGTGATTCATGCGTTTGCCGTACCGGCCTTCGGTATCAAGCAAGACGCTATTCCCGGTTTTGTGCGCGACACCTGGTTCCGCGCCGAGAAGATTGGTGATTACCATGGCCAATGCCAGGAGCTGTGCGGTAAAGAGCATGCCTACATGCCTATCCATGTGAAAGTAGTTTCCGCTGAGGACTACAGCAAATGGGTCGAGGGCGAGAAGAAAAAAATGGCTGCCTTGGCGGACGATCCTTCCAAAGTCTGGACCCTGGCTGAAATTACCCAACGCGGTGAAAAAGTTTATGCCCAAAACTGCGTGGCATGTCACCAGACGCATGGCAAAGGTGGCGGTGCGATCAAGCCACTCGACGGCGCAGCCGTGGTGCTCGATGCCGATAAGGCCAAGCAAATTAAGGTTTTACTCAACGGTCAAAATAATGGCGCGATGCCTGCTTGGAAGGCCCTGAGTGACACTGATATCGCGTCGGTCATCAGTTACACCAAGAACCACTGGTCGAACCAGACCGGTCAAGTGGTGCAGCCGGCGGATGTAGCCGCCTTGCGCAAATAAGCGCTGTGCCGCTTGGCGAAATTGAATTTAATTATTGATGCATTGATAAGGAACCCCGTATGAGCGCAGTTTTAGACCACCACGATCACGCCCATGACGACCACCATGACCATGCCCCGACGGGCTGGAGGCGCTGGGTGTATGCGACCAACCACAAAGACATCGGCACGCTGTATCTGTTGTTCAGCTTCACCATGTTTATCATTGGTGGCATTCTGGCCATGCTGATTCGCGCCGAGTTGTTCCAACCCGGTTTGCAAATTGTCAATCCCGAGTTGTTCAATTCGCTCACCACGATGCACGGACTGATCATGGTCTTTGGCGCGATCATGCCGGGCTTTGTGGGCTTTGCTAATTGGATGATTCCGCTGCAAATCGGTGCCGCCGACATGGCCTTCGCGCGGATGAACAACTTCAGCTTCTGGCTGCTGATTCCGGCCGGTCTGATGCTGGTGGGCTCTTTCTGGATGCCCGGCGGCGCACCCGCTGCCGGTTGGACGCTGTATGCGCCGCTGACCTTGCAGCAAGGCCCGAGTATGGATGCCGGTATTTTTGCCATGCACATCCTGGGCGCCTCTTCCATCATGGGTTCGATCAACATCATCGTCACCATCCTCAACATGCGCGCTCCTGGCATGACCTTAATGAAGATGCCAATGTTCGCTTGGACCTGGCTGATTACCGCGTATTTGCTGATTGCAGTGATGCCTGTGCTGGCTGGAGCTATCACCATGACGCTGACGGATCGTCATTTTGGTACCACCTTCTTCAATCCCGCAGGCGGCGGTGACCCGGTGCTGTACCAGCATATTTTTTGGTTCTTCGGTCACCCTGAGGTGTACATCATGATCTTGCCGGCCTTCGGCATCATCAGCCAAATCGTGCCGGCCTTTGCCCGCAAGCGTTTGTTTGGTTACACCTCCATGGTGTACGCCACTTCGTCCATCGCGATTTTGTCCTTCATCGTCTGGGCGCACCACATGTTCACCACCGGCATGCCGGTGACGGGCCAGTTGTTTTTTATGTACGCGACCATGCTGATCGCGGTGCCTACCGCCGTGAAAGTGTTCAACTGGATTGCCACCATGTGGCAAGGTTCCATGACCTTTGAAACCCCCATGTTGTTTGCCGTGGGCTTCATCTTCGTGTTCACCATGGGTGGCTTTACCGGCCTGATTCTGGCCATGGCCCCCATCGACATTCAGTTGCAGGACACCTATTACGTGGTGGCCCACTTCCACTATGTGCTGGTGGCGGGTTCCTTGTATGCCATGTTTGCCGGTTATTACTACTGGTCGCCCAAGTGGACGGGGGTGATGTACAACGAAACCCGCGGCAAGATCCATTTCTGGTGGTCGCTGATTGCGTTTAACGTAACCTTCTTCCCCATGCACTTCCTGGGGCTTGCTGGTATGCCGCGTCGCTACGCCGATTACCCGATGCAGTTTGCCGATTTCAACGCGCTTGCGTCGATTGGTGGTTTTGCCTTTGGCTTGGCACAGGTGTATTTCTTCTTCTTTGTGGTGCTGCCCACCATGCTCGGCCACGGTGAAAAAGCGCCCCAGCGCCCCTGGGAAGCTGCTGAAGGCCTGGAGTGGGAAGTTCCTTCGCCCGCGCCTTTCCACACTTTTGAGACGCCTCCCAAGCTCAATGCGGCGGCCAACAAAATTCTTGCTTAACACCTAACCATCAACTGACTTTATGACGCCTGAACAGAAAAAAGCAAACTTCCGCCTAGGCCTTAGCTTGGCGTCTGTGGCCGTGGTTTTTTTCATTGGCTTTATGGTCAAGATGGTTTTGCTGGGACACTGAGTTGCACATGAACCAGCGGTACCAAAATTCCACCATGCTGGGCAAACTGGCGGTGGTGGTGTTGGCCATGTTTGGCTTTGGGTACGCATTGGTGCCCATTTACAACGCGATTTGCCAGATGACCGGCGTGAACATTTTGGCGCTGGCCGAGCTGGCAGTGCCGGGAGAAAAGGCCCAATTGCCCGCTAACTCGCAGGTCGATACCAGCCGCACCATCACGGTGGAATTTGACGCCAATAGCCGGGGGCCATGGCAGTTCAAACCCGCGCAAAGCTCTTTGCAAGTGCATCCGGGCGAAATGATGACGGTGATGTACGAGTTCCAAAATACGCAAAACCGCCGCATGGCTGCGCAGGCAATACCCAGTTATGCGCCGCAACAAGCGGCAGCGCACTTCAACAAGTTGGAGTGCTTTTGCTTTAACCAGTACACCCTGGATGCGGGTGAGAAAAAATCCTGGCCTGTGGTGTTTGTGATTGATCCCAAGCTCTCGAAAGATGTGAGAACCATCACACTGTCGTACACGTTTTTTGAGGTGGGAGGCAAGGTGCCTCCTGCGCCTGTAGCTACGCTAGTGTCAAAGGTGGCGGGCTCATGAGTGAAGTGAACGCGGTGCCCGTTAAGACTGCGCATCCTTCTTTGGTTCGCAGTCTCAAAACCGTGGCCTGGTCTTTTATTGGGATTCGCAGTCGTGCCGGCTTTGAGGACGATGCGGCTAAGGTCAACCCGCTGCATGTCTTGCTGGCGGGCGTTATTACGGTATTGGTTTTGGTGCTCAGCCTGATTGGCTTGGCTACTTGGGTGGTTGGTAAATAAGCGCAGGCAATAGCACTGCGTTCTTAGAATCGTATTTGGAAAAATGGAGCTGAAATGAGTAGCACTGCACACGGCGCACAACCGTATTATTTTGTTCCCCAGCCTTCGCGTCACCCCTTCATGGCGTCGCTGGCGTTGTTCTTTGTGATACTGGGTGCGGGCCAGTGGATTAATGGGGCCGGTTGGGGCCGTTACTCGCTGGCCTTTGGCATGTTATTACTCTTTTTCGTGCTCTTCCAATGGTTTGGTGAGGCAGTCCATGAAAGCGAAACCGGTCAGTACGGTCGCAAAATTGATTTGTCTTTCCGCTGGAGCATGAGCTGGTTCATCTTCTCGGAAGTCATGTTCTTTGGCGCATTCTTTAGCGCACTGTGGTGGGCCCGCTCGCACTCGGTACCCGCGCTGGGAAGTTTGGATAACGCACTTTTGTGGCCTGGCTTCAAAGCCGTCTGGCCCAGCCTGGCTGCCGGTGTAACTGCATCACCTGCTGGCATCATCGAGCCCTTTACCACCATGGGCCCGTTCTGGTTGCCCACGATTAACACGGCTTTGTTGCTGAGCTCGGGTGTCACCTTGACGATTGCGCACCACGCGCTGATCGATGGCAATCGCAGCAAAACGGTTAGCTTTATGTGGCTGACCGTATTGCTGGGCATTACCTTCTTGGTTGTGCAGGGCTATGAGTACTACCATGCTTACACGGCTTACAACCTGAAGCTCAGCTCCGGCATTTACGGCTCCACCTTCTTCATGTTGACCGGTTTTCACGGCTTTCACGTGTTCGTGGGCATGTTGATGCTCTTGTTCATCACCTTGCGCCTGCAAAAAGGCCATTTCAGCCCAGATCGTCATTTCGGTTTTGAAGGTGCGGCCTGGTATTGGCACTTTGTGGACGTGGTCTGGCTTGGTTTGTACATTCTGGTCTACTGGTTGTAAGGCCTTGCGGACGCAAAAAAGGCACCGTCAGGTGCCTTTTTGTTTGGTAGCTGGTGGATTTGCGCTTAAGCGCCTGGCGGTATGCCAGTAGGCTGAATCCAGCCGGCCTGCCAGGACAAAAGGATACAAACGAAGATCAAAATAGAAAAGCCCACCCGCAAGGCCAATGCCCGCGCCATCCGACGCGATTTGGCAGGCCCGCCCGTTCCCCCGCGCAACATGAAAAACAAGGCGGCGGCCAAACTGGCGATGACGGCTAAAAAGCCCAGGGCAACAAAATAACTCATACACAGGATTATCTTTTGAATCTAGACCCGAAGTTCTACCGTGTGACCGTGGCGGCTGTTTTTTTCAGCTTGTTGGGGCTGGCGCTGGGTTTTTGGCAACTGGACCGTGCCGCACAAAAAGAAGCCTTGCAGGCTGCCATGCTTGCGCAAGCCGGTAAAGCGCCTTTAGGTAACGCCGAAGTTATTACATTAGCTGCCCAAGGCCGGATGCAAGAGAGCGGCGTGCTATACCACCCGGTGCGCCTGGCGGGCACCTGGCTGCCCGCCCATACCGTGTATTTAGATAACCGGCAGATGGATGCCAAAGTCGGCTTCTTCGTGCTGACCCCCTTGCGTTTGGAACCACAAGGCCGGGTGTTGGTGGTACAACGCGGTTGGGTACCGCGCAATTTTGAGCAGCGCGCGCAATTGCCCGAGGTGCAAACGCCTGCAGGATTGGTCTCGGTCGATGGCGACATTGCCCTTGTGCCTTCAAAGCTCTATGCCCCCGGTGCGCCGGGCGAGGGGCCGATACGGCAAAATCTGGACTTAGATCAATACCGTAGTCAGACTGGGCTGCCGCTGGAAGTTTTCACGGTGCGCGAGTCCGGTCCGCCCAGCCAAGGCTTGCGCAGGCAATGGCCAGTCGTCAACTTCGGTATTGAAAAGCACTACGGCTACGCATTCCAGTGGTTTGCGCTGGCATTGCTAATAGCAGGTTTGTACCTGTGGTTTCAGTTTTTTCGCCGCCCTGCGGCCATTTCCCGGGATATTGCAAACCATGGCCCCCAATGACAGTTCGAGCGACCAGCCGCTGGGTTTGACCGTGCATTCCATGCCGGCGCCGCAAGACTTGGACCCCGCTGTGAGTACGCGCAGTGGGCGCTGGAAGATGTTGATGGTCTTATTGGTTTGCGCGGCACCCGTGGTGGCCTCTTATGTGACCTACTACCTGATCCGCCCTCAGGCGCGCCAGAATTTCGGCACCCTGATTGATCCGCAGCGCCCATTGCCGGACATGCAGGCCGTGGAGATGGCGGGCAAGATGACCAATGTGCGCGCCCTCAAAGGCCAATGGCTTTTGATCAGTGTGGCGGACGGCGCCTGCGATGCGCAGTGTCAGCACCATTTGTACATGCAGCGGCAGTTGCGCGAGGGTCTGGGCAAAGAAAAAGACCGCGTCGATTGGGTGTGGCTGGTCAGCGATGATGCCGCCATCGCCCCAAGCCTGATGCCCGCGCTGGCCACCGCCACGGTATTGCGCGTGTCAAGCGCGCAATTGCAAACCTGGCTGCAGCCCGAGCAGGGCACTGCCTTGCAGGACCATTTGTATGTGGTTGATCCGCTGGGTAATTGGATGATGCGTTTTCCTGCGCATATCGATGTGGATCAGGCCCCCAAAGTCAAGCGCGATATGGAGCGCCTGTTACGTGCTTCCGCGTTTTGGGATACACCAGGGCGCTGAGCCTTCATTACCAACACCATGGAAACTGCGCTTTGGAACCTCTCGCCACTGGGCCAGCTTGTGCTCATCGGTATGGTCGTGGCTGCGATTCCCCTGACATTGCTGCTTTGGAGTGGACGCCACCGCCAAACCGGTGGTTGGCACTACGCCTTGACGCTGACCACCTTGTTTCTGACCTTTGATTTGGTCTTATTCGGCGCATTTACCCGATTGACCGACAGCGGCTTGGGTTGCCCCGACTGGCCGGGTTGCTACGGCCATGCAAGTCCAGTAGGCGCCCAGGGCCATATCGAACTAGCGCAGACGGCTAATCCCGAAGGCCCTGTGACCCATGGCAAGGCCTGGATCGAAATGCTACACCGCTACCTGGCTTCGGGCGTGGGTATGCTGATCGTCCTGCTGGCCATCAGCGCCTGGCGTGATCATCGCAAGGCCCGGGCTTTGCAAAAGCGTGCGCCCATCCACCCCGCATGGGCTATAGCGACATTGGTATGGGTGTGTGTGCAGGGTGCGTTTGGCGCGCTTACGGTGACCATGAAGCTTTTCCCGGCCATCGTCAGTTTGCATTTGCTGGGGGGCTATGTGTTGCTGTGCTTGCTGACCTTGCAGGCCGCGCAGCTGTGGCTGCAATCGGGCGCGCGTGCAACCCAGCCCATTGCGTCATCCGTGCGCGCCATTCTGTGGCTGGCTTTGGCTGCACTGCTGCTGCAAGCTGCGCTGGGCGCCTGGGTCAGTACCAATTACGCGGTGCTGGCCTGCATGGAATTCCCCACCTGCCAAGGCAGCCATTGGCCGACAATGGACTTTGGACAAGGCTTCACGCTGTGGCGCCCCTTGGGTTTGCAAGCCGATGGCCAGCCTATTAGCTTTGAGGCGCTCACCGCCATCCATATGGTGCATCGCTGGATGGCAGGTGGCCTGGTTGCGGTGATTTCGCTGGTACTCTGGCGCCTGCGCGCCTACCCGGCCCTGCGCCGCCCGATGCAGCTTTTGGGATTGCTGTTAGCCTTGCAGTTGGTGACTGGCCTGAGTAACGTGGTGCTGGGTTGGCCGCTGCTGGCCGCTGTGCTGCATACCGGTGGCGCTGGCGCCATGCTAGCTTGCCTGGTGTGGCTGCTGACCATCAGCCGTGTACCAGTGAACCGCCCTGTGGCTATGCCGACAACCTTGAGACAAGCAACGTGATCCCACCGGCCAACATCAGCTCTTTGCTACCCACCATGTCCGTGGTGCGGCAGTTCAACGCCCTGACCAAGCCACGCGTGATTCAGCTGATCGTGTTTTGCGCGCTCATCGGCATGGTGCTGGCCGTGCCTGGCGCGCCGGATTGGACACAAGTGCGGCTGGCGGCGATCGCTTGCTTGGGTATCTGGTTGGTCTCCGCTGCGGCTGCGGCGTTTAACTGCATCGTCGAGCAGCAGATTGACGCCAAGATGAAGCGGACCTCTTGGCGACCGACAGCGCGCGGTGAACTGAGCAATACCCAAACCCTGGTTTTTTCAGCGCTCTTGTGCAGCGCCGGTTCGGCGATTTTGTTTTTTTGGGTCAACCCGCTGACCATGTGGCTGACCTTTGCCACCTTCGTTGGTTACGCGGTGATTTACACCGTCATCCTCAAACCTTTGACGCCGCAAAACATTGTGATCGGCGGCGCCTCGGGTGCCATGCCGCCGGTACTGGGCTGGGCCGCGATGACCGGCGACGTAGGGCCCGAAGCGCTAATTTTGTTCCTCATTATTTTCTTGTGGACGCCGCCGCATTTTTGGGCCCTGGCCTTGTACCGGGTGGAGGACTACCGCAAGTCCGGTCTGCCCATGCTGCCCGTCACCCACGGCAGTGAGTTCACCCGGCTGCATATCTTGCTTTACACCTGGGTGCTGTTTGCTGCGTGCTTGCTGCCCTTTATGTACGGCATGAGTTCTTGGTTGTATCTGGCTGCCGCCGTGGTTTTGAGCATATGGTTTTGTGTCTATGCCTGGCGCCTGATGCGTAACTATTCGGACACTTTGGCGCGCGCCACTTTTCGCTTTTCGCTGATCCATCTCAGCGCCTTGTTCGCGGCTTTGCTGCTAGACCATTACCTTTTATGAAACACCATGCCTCCCTTCGATCGGCGGGTATGTTGCAACGCCGTAGCGTGATGCGAATGGGTCTGGGCGCCGCCGCAATGCTGCTGGCTGCATGCAAGCCCAACAAGCTATCGTTTAGTTCGGTAGATGTGACCGGTGCGGATTACGGCAAAGGCTTTGAACTGAGCGACCACAACGGGCAGCTGTGCCACCTCACGGACTTTGCCGGCAAAGTGGTCGTGGTTTTTTTTGGTTACACCCAATGCCCCGATGTATGCCCGGCCACCATGATCGAACTGGCGCAAGTCAAAAAGCTGCTGGGCGCTGACGGCGAACGCTTGCAGGCGCTTTTTGTGACGCTCGATCCAGAGCGCGATACACCGGAATTGCTCAAAGCCTATATGGTCAATTTTGACCCCATGTTTTTGGCATTGCGCCCCACGCCAGAGCAATTGCCGGTGCTTGCCAAAGACTTCAAAATTTATTACAAAAAAGTTGTAGGCAAAACCGCTGATAGTTACACCATGGACCATTCGGCGGGCAGTTATATCTTCGATACCAAAGGCCAGTTGCGTTTGTTCACCCGCTATGGCAGCGGCGCGCCGGTGCTGGCGGCGGATATTGCACTGTTGCTGAAATAAAAAGGCCCGCATTGCGGGCCTTTCAACGACTGCGCAAGCAGCGCTGCGAAGTAACTTCTTCAAACTATTGTGTGACCTTTTGCGTAATGGTCCACTGCAAAAGCCTGTGTGAAGAATGCGGCCCTTAAGCGTAATCGACCAGCGCAGTTTTCATTTTCTTCATAGCCGCTACTTCAATCTGGCGGATACGTTCTGCGCTCACGCCGTACTCGGAGGCCAACTCATGCAGCGTCATACCGCCGCTGTTGTCGTCATTGACCTTGAGCCAACGCTCTTCCACGATGCGGCGGCTGCGCGGGTCTAGCACCTCTAAGGCGCTGGCAATGCCATCTGAGGCCAGCACATCGCGCCGGTGCGCTTCGATTACCGCCAGCGGCTCGTGGTTGCTATCGGTCAGGTAGGAAATCGGGCCATAGACCTCTTCGCCGTCGTCCGAGGCCATGGGGTCGAGCAAGACATCGCCGCCCGATAGCCGGGTTTCCATTTCCAGCACATCTTCGGCACTGACGTTCAACTCGTCGGCCATGGCGCGCACCTGCGCCGGGCTCAGAGTGTCGCGGTGGGTGGCCATATCGGCGGCGGCATCGTTAGATTTAAAGCGCTGCTTCATAGACCGCAAATTGAAAAAGAGTTTGCGCTGGGCTTTGGTAGTGGCTACTTTCACCATGCGCCAGTTTTTCAGGATGTATTCGTGGATTTCGGCCTTGATCCAGTGCAGCGCGTAGCTCACCAGACGCACGCCTTGGTCTGGGTCAAAGCGCTTGACGGCCTTCATCAGGCCGACATTGCCTTCTTGGATCAGGTCGCCGTGCGGCAAACCATAGCCCAAGTACTGGCGCGACACCGACACTACCAAACGCAGGTGCGAGAGCACCAACTTACCGGCGGCTTCCAGGTCGTTGTCGTCGCGGTACTGGCGTGCAAAGCGCTGTTCTTCTTCCAGCGTCAGCATGGGCAGCCGGTTGGCGGCGGAAATGTAAGCGTCCAGGTTGCCAAGCGGCGGCACCAAAGACCAAGGGTTGGCCGGAGCCAAAGCGGTATTCGAGGCGATTGCGAGGGACATAGGGGACTCCTTTAGTCTTAAGCCTGAATATTAGCACTCAAACACGGAGAGTGCTAATAAACCTACTGGTTTACCCTAGGTTTACATGCGGGCTTATAGTCTGGGGAATGAACGAATTTGCCCAAATGTTGCAACAAGGCAACAGCAGCGTATGGTGGTTTATCCCCAGCGCCATCGCCCTGGGGGCGCTGCATGGGCTGGAGCCCGGGCATTCCAAAACCATGATGGCCGCCTTCATCATCGCCGTGCGCGGCACGGTCGGGCAGGCGGTCTTGCTGGGCTTGGCGGCGACTTTGTCGCACACAGCGATTGTGTGGGTGATCGCCATGGGCGGCTTGTATTTCGGCGGCCAATGGGACGCTACCAACAGTGAACCCTATCTGCAACTGATCTCTGCCGCACTGATAGCCGCCACCGCCTTGTGGATGGCCTACCGCACCTGGCTGCAGGGGTTGCCGCATCCGCATGACCATGACCACGGACACCAGCATGGTACTAATGGTATTCACAGCGACCATGCGCACGGCCATAAAGAAGGCCACGATCATGCGCATCAGCTCGGCCACAGCCACAGCCACAGCCACGATCACGATCACGATCACGATCACGGACGCGGACGCGGACGCGGACACGGACACGGGGCGGCGCACAGTCATGGGCATGGCGCGGCGCACGCGCATCGCACTCCCACTGCGGATGCAAAGCCAGGCATGGATGCCCATGCCCGGGCGCATGCGCGAGAAATTGAACAGCGCTTCGCCTCCGGCCATGCCACCAATGGCCAGATATTGGTGTTCGGGCTGACCGGCGGATTGATTCCTTGCCCAGCCTCGATTACCGTGCTGCTCCTGTGCCTGCAACTCAAACAAGTTGCCTTGGGCGCCACGCTGGTGCTCAGCTTTAGTGTGGGCTTGGCGCTCACGATGGTGGCGTCGGGCGTGCTGGCTGCTTGGAGCGTGGGGCAAGCCTCCAAGCGCTGGTCTGGCTTTGGTCATTGGGCTGCCAGAGCGCCCTATATTTCCACCGTGTTAATGCTATTGCTCGCCTTTTGGATGGCTGGTGAAGGTTTGCAAGGATTGCAGGCAGTTGCGGCCTGAAGGCGCAAAGCGGGCAGGACGCTAGCACTTCACAAAGCACAGACAAGCCCCTTCGCGCTTTCCTCCTACTATGCAAGGGCTGTGCGCGGTTTAGCGTGCTGGTGTCCTTGGTGGGTTTGAGCCGCACAGCATGTTCCAATAGCAGGATGTTCTTATCAATCCGATGTAATGAATCCTGACGCCCAATCGCTGTGGCGTCTTCCTCAATGGGCTTTTGCGGTGCTGCTGGCGGTGCTAGGCATGCTGGGGCCGTTTTCCATAGATACCTATCTACCGGCATTTGCCGATATTGCGGCCTCGCTGGGCGCCACGCCTTTGCAGATGCAGCAGACTTTGTCGGCTTATTTGTTGGGTTTTGCCCTGATGTCGCTGTTTCACGGCGCGATTTCTGACAGCTTTGGCCGCCGCCCGGTGGTGCTCTGGGGCTTGGCGGTGTTTACTTTGGCTTCACTCGGTTGCGCGTTGTCACAAAGCATTGGTCAGCTGATATTTTTCCGCGCGCTGCAAGGTTTTTCTACCGGCGCGGGCATTGTGGTGGCGCGCGCCGTAGTGCGCGATATGTACCCGCCCTCGCAAGCGCAAAAAGTGATGAGCCAGATCACGATTTACTTTGGTATCGCGCCGGCCATTGCGCCGCTGATCGGCGGGCAGTTGTTGCTGTGGGGTAGCTGGCATTTGGTGTTTTGGTTTCTTACCGCGATTGGCGTGGTGTTGTGGGTTGCCAATTACCGTCTCTTGCCCGAGACGCTGCACATCAGCCAGCGCCAGCCTTTTCAAGTCCGCAATTTGATGGCCGGTTATTGGCAACTGGGCTCGGACCCGCGCTTTATCTTGCTCGCCTTGGCCAGCGGCATTCCGTTTAACGGCATGTTTTTGTATGTGCTCAGTGCGCCGGTGTTTTTGGGCGAGGTGTTGCATTTAGCGCCGCAGCATTTCTTTTGGTTTTTTCTGATCACCATCGGCGGCATCATGGCTGGGGCCTGGGTCAGCGGGCGCGTGGCCGGGCGCATCACGCCCAAGCGCCAGATACGCAACGGCTTTGTCATCATGCTGTGCATCGGGGTGCTTAATTTGGTGGCTAATTTGCTGTTTACCGCCCATGTCAGCTGGGCCTTGTTTCCGCTGGGCATTTTTGCTTTTGGTTGGGCCATGATGGTGCCGGTGGTTACGTTGCTGGTGCTAGACCTGTACCCCGCGCGGCGCGGCATGGCCTCGTCGCTACAAAGCTTTATCGGCTCACTGGCCAATGCCATCGTCGCCGGCGCCATTTCGCCTCTGGTAATGCATTCGGCCGTCGCCCTAGCTGCGGCGTCGATTTGCATGATGGGTGTTGGCCTGCTGGCCTGGATGTACATGCGCAGGCGCTGGCCGGCGGTCGGCAACGAGATTCCCACGGCTTGACGCGGGCGCCGGTCGGCGCCACAAGCTGCCATATACTGTATTTATTTACAGTATTTTTAGCCCATGTCCGCCTTGCCTGCCTTAAGCCAGAGCCTGCCCGCGCGCGCTGCGCTTGGGCTGTTGCGCGCCGACGTCTGGCGGGCCGATGCGCTGGCTGCGCCGCGTGCGCAGACCCTGTCCAGCGGCGATGCGGCGCTGGACGCCCAATTGCCCGGTGGCGGTTGGCCGGTGGGTGCGCTGACCGAGTTGCTGCAAGCGCCGGGCGCGCACAACGAATGGCGCTTGCTGCTCCCCGCGCTGGCGCGCAGCGGTAGCGGCCCAGTGGTGCTGGTGGCGCCACCCCATCTGCCGTTCGCGCCGGCCTTGCAAGCCCAGGGTTTGCAGGCGCAGCGCCTGCTTTGGCTGGGCGCGGCGGACAGCCCGGACACCGCCGCTTTGTGGCTGAGCGAGCAAGCCCTGCGCTGCGCTGCGGTGGACGCGGTGCTGGCCTGGCTGCCGCAGGTGCGCCCCGAGCAATTGCGCCGTTTGCAGTGGGCCGCTGCCGAACACCACAAACTGCTTTTCGTGCTGCGCCCCGAAGCCGCGCAAGCCCAGGCCTCGCCCGCTGTGCTGCGCTTGCTGCTGGACGTGGACTATGGCGCGGCGTTGTCGGTCCAGATCCTCAAACGCCGTGGCCCACCGTTGGCAGATTCTCTGCATCTGGCCGCGCGTCCGGCAGCGCTTTTGCGCGTGCTGGCCAGCGCCAGGCCTAGGCCTACGAAGGGGGCTGGCGCAAGCCCTGTTGTCGCTCCAGTGCATATCGCTAGCGAAGGCCTGCATCAACCCACATTCGTTGCAAGCGCAGCGAAGCAATCCAGTTCGCTTGCCCAATCACGCAGCGATGGATCGCCGCGTCGCTGCGCTCCTCGCGATGACGGACGCATACAGAGCTTTCCTAGTTTGCAACCACGCAGGGCGGCGTCATGAAGCCCTACTGGCTGGCCTTGTGCCCGCAAGACGCGCAGCGTGTTGCTGCCCATGATGCAAAGGAAGCGCTTTCAGGCGCCGCGGCCTGGGCCGACCCACTGGCGGCGCTGGCTTGGTGGGGTTTGCAATTTACGCCCTGGGTGGCGCAAGTGCAGCAGGCGCTGGTGCTGGAAATTTCGGCCAGCGAGCGTTTGTTTGGTGGGCGCATGGCTCTGCTACAAGCGCTGCTGCAGCCCGGTCAGGCGCCCCTGCCCATGCAGTACGCGCATGGCGATAGCGCTTTGCTTGCGCTGGCGCGCTTGGCTTGCGATGCTCTACAACAGGCGGACGATGGGACCCAGCCGCCAATCCCGCCCGATGCCTTGCCGCTACACACCTTGGCCGCAGCACAGGCGCATGTGCCCACGCTGGAGCGCTTGGGCTGCACCACCTGGGGCCAGTTGCGCGCCTTGCCGCGTGGTGGCGTGGCCCGGCGCTTTGGCGCGCCCTTGCTGGCGGCGTTGGACCAGGCCTATGGCACTGCGCCCGAGGTCTATGCCTGGCTGCGCTTGCCCGAGGTGTTTGACGCGCCGTTGGAGTTGGCCGCGCAGGTCGAATCCGCCGCCGCGATGTTGTTTGGCGCGCGTCGCTTGCTGGCGCAGTTGCAACTGTGGTTGCGCGCCCGCCAGCATGGGGTGTTGGCGTTAGAGTTGCGCTGGCAGCTTGATGCGCGCCGTGCCAATGCCCGCTACCGCGACGCTTGGCACCAGGGCGATGGCTATGGCCGCCTGCACTTGCGCACCGCCGAACCCACCCAAGACCCACGCCACCTGGAGCGGCTGCTGGCCGAACACCTAGCCCAAGTCACCTTGCCTGCGCCGGTCTTGTATTTGCGCCTGCGTACCCTGGAAACCTGCGCACTGCGCGGCCAAAGCCTGAGCCTTTTGCCCGATGAACTGCGCAGCGGCGACAGCCTGCACCATTTGCTCGAACGTGTGGCTGCGCGCCTGGGGCCTGAGAGCGTACGCGTCGTGCATTTGCAGGACGACCACCGCCCCGAGTGCATGCAAAGCTGGCAGGCGCTGGGCGCGCAGGCCAAGGGCACGGCACATGCACATGCACACAGCGCGCCACGCCGCGACGGGGTGGGCCATGTCTTGGTGCCAGGCAATTTATTAGCGCATCACGGCACCACGCAAACCGGTACAGGCCTGACTAACAGCGGCGCTGCACCCGGCGGCACAGCCCCAAGCATCCACGCTGCGCCACAAGCCAGCGCGACAGCCGCGCAGGCGCTGTACCCCACCTGGCTGCTGCCCCAGGCGCGCATCCTGCCTTGCGACCCTGATGGTTCGCCCCAATGGAACGGCCCGCTGGCCTTGCTGGCCGGGCCGCAGCGTCTGGAGCTACAGGCCTGGGATACGGGCCCGCCAGTGCAGCGCGACTACTACATCGCCCACAGCCCCGGCCAGGGTTTGCTATGGGTTTATCGCGAGCGTCTAGGCGCCGCCCAGGGGCAGGGTGCCGCTTGGTATTTGCATGGCTTGTTTGCCTGAAGGTTTTTTGGGCTGGGGCAATCCGACGATCAAAACGCTCAATGCGGTGCTCAAAGCCACGGGACTGAAATTTCAGTATCGGCCACTTGATCCTTCCTTCGTTAAGCCAGCACCGACAAAGCCCAACCCGTCAGCGCACAAGCAGCGATTACCTGCACCACGGGCCGCTTAAAGCGGATAAGCGCCAGCGCGGCGGCGGCTGCGATCACGGCCGATGCCACATCAAAACGCCCATCCATGCCTTGCGGCCAGAACACATGCTGGCCGAAGAAGAGCGCCAGGCTGACGATGACACCGACCACGGCGGCGGTAATCGCAGTGAGCGGCGCGCTTAAGCGCAAATCCTGGTGCGTCGATTCAATGAAAGGCCCGCCCGCCAAGATGAATACAAACGAGGGCAAAAAGGTAAACCAGGTCACCACCGTGGCGGCTAGCGCACCGGCTAAAAAAAGATGGTCTGGGCCCAGCAGCGCTTGGGTGTGTCCGCCCACATAGCCCACAAAAGCCACCACCATGATCAGTGGCCCCGGCGTGGTCTCGCCTAGGGCCAGGCCATCGATCATCTGCGCCGCCGTCACCCAGCCAAACTGCTCCACGCCGCCCTGGTACACATAGGGCAACACCGCATAGGCGCCGCCAAAAGTCAGCAGCGCCGCCTTGGTGAAAAACCAGGCCATTTGCGTGAGCGTGTGCTCCCAGCCCTGCGTCAGCATAAGCAGCGCCATGGGCACGAGCCACAGCACCAGCCCCAAGGCCAGCACCTTGACCAAACCGGCCAGCGTAAAACGCGCATGCGCGGGTGTGGGCGTATCGTCGTCAATCAAGGCTGGCGCGTGCGGCCCGGCCTTGGCTGGATGGCCGCCGCCTGCCTTAAACACCTGCGGCGCAAAGCGCCCGCCGATGGCGCCTATCAGCCCTGCACCCAGCACGATGGCCGGGAAAGGCGCTTGCAACACATACAGCGCAAACCAAGAAAGGGCCGCCAGCGCCCACAACAAACGGTGGCGCAGCGTGCGCGTGCCGATGCGCCATGCCGCTTGCAGCACGATGGCGGTTACCGCTGGTTTGATACCGGCAAACAGCCCCGCCACCAGCGCCGTGCCGCCAAACACCAGATAGACCCACGACAGGCCGATCAGGATAAACAGCGAAGGCAACACAAACAAAACCCCCGCCACGATGCCGCCCCAAGTGCGGTGCATCAGCCAGCCCAGGTAGGTAGCCAATTGCTGCGCCTCCGGGCCCGGCAGCACCATGCAGTAATTAAGCGCATGCAAAAAGCGCGCATCCGAAATCCAGCGCCGCCGCTCCACCAACTCTTCGTGCAGCAGCGCAATCTGCCCGGCCGGGCCGCCAAAGCTGATAAAGCCGACCTTCAACCAAAACGGCCAGGCTTGGCGCAGGGTGATGGGGGCTGGGGCTGTGGTAGCGGAGTCCGGGGCGGCAGCTGTATTCATGGAGCTTTCTGATATGCAAGGGCGATCCTAAGGTTGCTGCAGGGTTTAGGTTGCCTGTCTATACTGTTTTTTTATACAGTTTTTAAAAAAAGCCCCCGTGCCCGCCGCCGCCCCGTCCCCCGCCTATGCCGAGCTGTACGCCATCAGCGCGTTCAGCTTTCAGCATGGCGCGTCTTTGCCGCAGGAGTTGGTAGCACGGGCCAAGGCTTTGGGCTATGCGGCGCTGGCGCTGACCGACGAATGCTCGGTGGCGGGCGTGGTGCGCGCGCACGAGGCGGCGCGTGCGGCGGGCTTACCGTTGTTGCCAGGCGCTGAGTTTGGTGTGCGCGCGGTGGCGGGGGAGACGCTGTTTCGCTTCGTCGCCCTGCCGCACAATTTGCAGGGTTGGGGCAATATGTGCGAGTTCATAAGCAGCGCGCGCCGCGCTGCGCCCAAGGGGCAATACGCGCTGCATTGGCAGGCTGCGCAAGGCGGCTGGGCGGCTTGGCCGAGCTTGGCGGGCAATGAAATTATTTTGCTTTTGCCGCCTGCTTTGCCCGTGGAAAAAGCCTGTGCGATTGCTGCGGCTGCGCGTGCGCACTATGGCGCGCAGGTGTGGTTGGGCGTGACGCGAAGCTTGGGCGCGCAGGACGCGCTGCACAGCTTGCGCATAAGCCAGATCGCACACTTGAGTGGCCTGCCGGTGGTGGCCGTGGGCGCGGTGCAAATGCATGTGCGTTCGCGCAAACCTTTGCACGATGTGATCACCGCCGTGCGCATGCGCTTGCCAGTGGCGCAATGCGGGCGCGGCTTGCAAGCCAATGCGGAGCGACATTTGCGCAGCCGCGCGCGCTTGGCTAGCTTGTTTGATGCAGAGCATCTAGCCAACACTTTGGAGATTGCCCGCCGCTGCAATTTTTCGTTGGATAGCTTGCGTTACCACTACCCGCTAGAGGCCGTGCTCCCGGGCCAGACACCGGCGCAAACGCTGCGCCATTACACCGAAGAGGGCGCCTGCATGCGCTACCCCGCAGGCATGCCTGCTAGCGTGCGCAAGCAGGTAGAGCATGAGCTGGCGCTGATCGCTGAATTGAAGTACGAGATGTATTTCCTCACGGTGCACGACATCGTGCGCTTTGCGCGCAGCCGCGGCATCTTGTGTCAGGGGCGCGGATCGGCGGCCAATTCGGCGGTGTGCTACTGCCTGGGTGTGACCGAGGTGGACCCTTCGCGCATGAGCGTGTTGTTTGAACGCTTTATCTCGCGCGAGCGCGACGAGCCGCCCGATATTGATGTGGACTTTGAGCACCAGCGGCGCGAAGAAGTCATCCAAT
>CAIPZV010000057.1 GCA_903869595.1 uncultured beta proteobacterium
CCTCAACCCGTTTGAGCGCAGCCATGATCTGGCTGTCGGTAAATCTTGACTTCTTCATATAGAAATTCCTTTGTGGAAAATTCTACTTCTGGGGCCTTTGGTCTATCGGGGGGATTACCGTGGCTCCATCTTCTCAAAGTTTGGAGCCTCCTGATTTCCCGGGGCAATTCAAAATGTACTTTGGGTGTAGTATGGGTCAGTATCAGTCACGCAGCCAGCAAAAGAAACCGCCTATGCAGTGCGTTTCCATTTTTAAAAGGAGTCAATCATGCTCATACGCCTTTTGTATGTCAGCCAATCGGTAGGTCCAATTACTACTACCGTCACCGCATCGGTTTTAGAGAAATCTAACTCCAATAACAAAAGGCAAAATATCACGGGTGTCTTATGCCAAGGCTCAGGCTTATGGATGCAAGTGCTGGAAGGTGAAAGAACTCAAGTAAATACGCTGTACGCTAAAATCATGGCTGATCCCCACCACCAAAACGTTCAATTGTTATCGATTGAGGAGATTACGAGTCGACGGTTTGGCCAATGGTCTATGGCGCTGGTTTACTTGTCTAAGGATGATCCCATGGTGCAGATGTCGCATCCTGAGTTCGACCCCTACTCAGCGACGGCTAAGGATGCGATGTCACTCTTGGAGGAACTTATTCAAACGAGTACTCCCATCGTTACTATGGTAGACAACTGACTTTAAGCAGCGCAGGCTATGTCGTAGACAGTACCCAATCCGCTTATACGATCGACCATGGCCCAAACAAAATCAGCCAGTACTCAATTGCGGCATTTAGACTCTAAGCGGCGCAGGGGCATTCGATCCGTCAGTTCAAAATAAGGTCCGAACGCGATACAGTACTGGGATGGTCACGCTTTAAATCCCAAGAAAGACTGCTATGTATATCCTTCGCTTCCTACTTGCTGCCAGCTTGTTTCTCAGCACTATAGTTTTTGCCGCAGACACCAGCCCACCCAGCCCTAAGGATGCCGAACTTGAAAAGGCGAAAGCCGCCATTGCGCGTAAAGACTGGGCAACAGCCCAAGCTGTACTAGAACCCTACGCCGCTAGCAACCCAAAAAACGCAGACGCCTTTAATCTTTTGGGCTACAGCTTACGCAATCTAAAACAATACGATGAGTCACTTGTCGCCTACAAGCAAGCGCTTACCTTGGATCCAAAGCACCGGGGCGCGCACGAGTACATTGGGATCGCCTACATTCAGATGGGTCAGTTGGACAAAGCGAAAGAGCATCTTGCTAGTCTGGACAAGATCTGCGCTTTTTCATGCGAGGAATATCGGGACCTAAAGAAAGCCATTGCTGAGGCAAAATAAGAGGGCTAGTCTTCACTTTATTTTCTCGCTTGAAAACCTCAAGTGCGGCACTGATTTGGCCTAAACGACTGCAATACCGCGTCTGACTTTGAAAAAGCTGCGTGCGCATGGGGGCGAATTTCGCTACCAACAGTTGCTACCGGGATCACCCTTAAATGGCCCAGCAAGGTCTGGCGTAATCCACCCGCCGTAGAAAGCTCCCGGCTGCGCAATGACCCTAGCACCGCCTACGCTGCAATCCAGTTCGTGCGCGTAAAAAGCAATGCACCCTGCAAGCACCTCTGCACCAGCCAAGGGTTTTGGATAGCTCCAAGCTACCTGCACTAAGCGACCTTGACCGTCATATAAATCCCAATACTGCGCCGGGCCTTTCCATTCACAAAATGATCCGCCACCTGCGGCACGTAAAAGTGTGCGCTCTACATCGGCCAGCGGCAGGTAGAACGTGGGCGGATGGGAAGTTTCTCGAACCGCCCAGGCTCCGCGCGTTCTGGCCACAAGGGTGTCACCCCAATGGACAACTATCTCGCGGGTCTCGGGAACGAGCTCTGGTGGGCGAGGAAAATCCCAGACTGAAACTTGTCCTGGCGCTGGAACGTCGGCGAACGCCGGGCGGTCCAGCCCCCGCCAACGCCATTGAGCGCGCGCATTGGCTATTGGATCGGATTCAAAGCTCATAGCTTACGAAAGAGATTTCGAAATGAAAAAAAAGAATACCCATTGCCATCCTCTAGGAAAGCACACCTAAGCCAAAAAGAGCAGGCAAAACGGTGGAGACAATCGCAACCGTGCTCAAGATCAATCGCATGCGTAACCAATGATCAAGTCCAAAATTAGGATAGATTTTGTAATCAACGACCAAGCACAATAAAAGTACTGCGGCCAGTAACAAGAGTCCAAATTCGACTTGGACCATCAAGCTGATCCAAGCTAGCAAACTTGGCACCACACCCCAAACTAGTCGTCGCTTATTTGGAATATTTTCAACCATCGTTAATCCCCAGTGGATTGCACCCAGAAAACTAACAATGGTGACACCATAGGCTAGCAAACTAAAAATAACAGCCGATCTATGCTCCGAAGAAACCAAAAAACTTAACGCAGCCAAAGAAACAAACGGAACCAGGCCCGAATACCCTAGCAAACGGCCGACAAAAGAAATATTATTATTTGAAAAACGCATAGCTTGAGACGCATCATCTAAAGAAATGGATTGCTGTCGAATAATTGAGGCTGATGGCGAATCGGTCTCAGTGAATTAGCCTTCATCCTCTTTGGGATTTGCAGCCCTTGCAGGTCCGGGCCAAGCACGTGGCTATTCACTAAGATTACAGGAATATTTCAGTTTGAATAAGTTGAATTCGATGGGAATTTATGGGATGCATACCTAACGATCGCATTTGAAACTGCAAGCGCCAGTATCGTAGCCCCTAACATAAGAATGTCGAAAATGCCTTCATGCTTTCCAACTAGATCTATTATTAACCGGGTTACAGCAGTTATCGCGACATAAATTAAAAATCGCAGTGGCATATGGTTGGTTTTGAAGTAAATTCCAACCATTGCGCCTATTTCCAGATAGATAAAAAGCAAAAGTAAATCTTGAATCGTGGCTACATTCTTATTTAAAATATCAAGAAAAGTATGTGCCGAGGACCAAACAGTTAATGCACCGATACAAAACAGTGTGACTTGATGGAAAATGGAAACCAAAAAGTTACCAATTATGTTAGTGGTATCAATAGTAGATTTTTCTATTTTAAGTATTTTTTTAATGCTTGTTTTTTCCTGTTCCATAGTATTCCTCTATTTACTAATTTGTTTTATTCCGGAGCGAGCTGAGCATCGACTTGCAAAGCCTAATGTGATCGTCCCCTAAAACTCCGTCATGCACAGACTCAATAATGGACTCAATCAGCAAAGTCGAAGATTCCAATTGTTGGTGCTTTGAAGCTAGTGCGTTACGAAGTTGAACGATAAATTCATCCCTGGCGTTGATTTCGCGTATCAGTGGATCCCAGTGGCTTGAGCGATGCCGTTCAAGTAGACTTTCAATCACGGAGCCATTTGAACTTAAATACTCTGGATTGAAGTCAGGCAACATGAAGTTTTTAAGTTCTGGGACATCAGCGATAGTTTGTTCAGTGAGCTTTTCGAACCCCATAGCCGAATTACTATACTGTCGGTTTTCAATAGATTGTTTGGATAATATTTGAAATTTTATGTGGCGTTTATCGTTGGATATCTTTCCTATTAATTCTTCAACAATATGGTTTTCACCTTCGATTGTTTGATGGAAAGTTTCGTTTCCAAATATCAAAAGTCCAGTCAGCCCGAGCTTAGGATTATTCACATGGCAATGCTCCAAAAGATACAAGAGATCAATTGAAGAGAAGTTGGATGCTGCTTGGCTTAAATAAGTGACACGAATCATGAGTAGACTTTTAATTTAGACTATTTGCGCATACTAGAGGCACGCTGGAAAAGCGATTAATACCCACGACTTTGATTTTGGATGCGATGAAGGTCTGAGAAAAACATAATTCGGTTTTCATCCTTGCACTGACGAGGTTTAGTCGATGAAATGACTCGACGAGTTTATCAAAATTTCTTGTTATCGTCCATAAAATCATAGGCAAAATCAAAGGCTATTTCGATCAAGGAGGCAATCGAGCTTCCATGTTGTACAACCGGTCTTGTGCAAATCGAACAAACGGCAAAGTGCAGATACGGAACCACAACACTTAACTTATCCATACATCTGACCGACACACTCCAGCATGGATTGAAGCGGCATGAAAAAGGCGATCTTGTCGTCGGTCACAAGCACGGTTTCTTCACATGAATGCGTGCGATTCAGGGTCAAAACAGGCCGCAAGAGATCGTGGCAAACCAGGCACTTGCCTCACAAGGTAATCGCGAATGAACGGGGCAGCTTTCCACGGTTTCGTATAGCCACTCCAGACCGCATTGCTAACTATTTTGGGCTCGCCTCCTGAAAAATCGACCAGCACCACTGCCGGCAGTAAATCAACGAATTCCGCCTCCGCTACCACCCATTTGTCCATACCCACGACGCCCGAAAGTCGGACGGATTCGGAATGGGGAGGGCTGTAGTCCCGAATAAGCTTGGCAGTAATCTGATAGTTTTTATCAACGGGTTGCAGGCGCACAACGCCACTGCAGTTTCTTGTCATATGCGTCCATTGATTGCTGGCAATACCTGCCACATCAATTTCCCGTCCGTCTAACACCATTACCGTACCGTTATCGCGCGCTGCCCAGCCTATGTGGGAAGCTGCGACAGCAACAATAAGCAACAGCAGTACCCATAGCGATGTACGTTTCTTCATGACGGAAAATCAATCAACACGCAATCAAGCGTTTAGTCTGATTTATTCATCGCTTTCGGGATGTCCTCTTGGCTTTGATGGCTTGGATTAATTCCTTGCGCATGGGGATTGGGGAAGCACATTTTTTCCCCATCCCACCGCTGCCCGCACCAGCACTCACCTTCCGAATTGATGATGCAGGTTCCAGTACCGCAACACCTTAGATCCTCACTCATTGAAGCTCCTTCTTAATCAATTAAATGTGCGTAAGCGAACAGTACGCGCTATCAAACAAAACTTTATTCCTGAACATTTTCTTGCAGAGCGATGCCCTCATGGGTTGCCACCATTTCTAGGGCACTCTCAAACAGAGCGCGCGCAGATCCGGAGACTGCACTGAGGTATGCATGCAGGTGCGCGTCTTCAGCAGACTTGTTCAAGCACTCGTGGCTGTACTGCTCAAAATTCGCCAACTGAGTAATGATTTCTGCAACATGGCGCGGGCATTCACAAAGCACATTGGTAGAGATATTGGCTACGCGGTTAAGCGTTAATTCGCTGTATTTCCTAGGCGGTATCACACTGCCCACTACCAAACCGGTGGATCCTTTTTCGGTACCCACCAGCAGGGCTGAATTTATCAAATCGGTCAATTCAGCGTCAGATGCGGGTTCTTTTCTAACAATCATGCCCGATCGTTTCATCACTTGGATGACGTTCTCCTGGCCGAAGCTGTACAAAACAATCACTTGGATCGCCTTGCAGTTTTGGGCCAATCGATGAATGTCGATTTGCATACCAGCGTGTAAGGAGTTCGCCTTAACCAGCAAAAAAGGGACTTGGCGCTCAAAGGTGGCACCCAACGCTTGTGACAAATCGTTGAATATGTTTGTCACCTTGATGTTTTGATCAATGAAGCTAAGGGTGAATTTTTTCGATTCGATACGGCTGGCCAGGGCTACTCCGACAACAGCCATGGATGCAGACTGACCAGCAAGGCGCGCATCGGTGCGTGATCGACTTGCATCCTGTCCTTGCACCAGCAATGCGTTGAGGTCCTGCGAAGAGAGTTGGGCAAGGCTACTGATGGCATGGCCCCGCTCCGTGAGCCGTTTAAGCAAAGTTGCCCTCAGTACATCGTCATCGGTATATAGACGATGCTGACCTTCAGACTTTTGCGGGACGAAGGTACCGTAACGCAGCTCCCAAATCCGCAGGGTTGGGCTGGGGACACCGCTCAGGGCAGAAATCGCGCCTATTTTGTGCACTGCACCACCTGAGTTTGCTTTGATGTTCATAAATTGAGTAGAAATTGCATAGATTAAAGGGAATATTTCGGCAGATTGTATAGAAAAATAGTGTTAAGTGGTAGATTTGTGGGGTCGCAATTTACTCAAAAGCCATGTTTCTTAGCATTCACGCAACGCAGGGACTCAATGCCATCGGGATCATTGCGGCTTCCTCGCGGCAAAAGCCGGTGCCCACGACCAGACTGGCCAGGCACATCGGGCTGTGCTTATCCAGTACGGAGATCATCGTAAAGCAACTGAAGAACGGTGGCCTGATTTGCTCCCACCGCGGCCCCGGCGGTGGGTACCAACTTCAGCAGCCCGTCAAGGACCTGTCGGTTTGGGATGTGGTGTCCTGCTTTAAAGACAACGATCCGACCGCCAAAACGGGCAAGGGCAGCCCCGAGAGTGAGGCTGCCTTGGCCCTGGCAATCGAGTTGCAAGAAGCGGTTTGCCAGCACCTACAGGCTTACCCCTTAACCGACGTGCTTGCCCAACTGACACCAGTTGAGCCGGATGAAATGAACTCCCGCTCCATGCACACGGCCTTTCATCTGAAGCCCCTGCACCAGCCCAGTCCACCTTTAGCTCCAAGTTGGGTGTTTGATTTGGCGAAGTTCACGCACGCGGCGCATCCTTGAGGCGGCCATATGAAAATTTCTTACATGTTGTGGAATAGAACGGGTAAAGGTCGCAAAGTTCCCACGGGGCAGGCTTGGCAGTGGATCCACGAAGTTGAAGATGATTACCAAATGGTGGATGTGTTCAGAAGGCTCAAGAAAACTATTCGCGAATGCCGATTAGCGCTTGTGAACCTACACATCGAGCAGCGGGATTGCTCAGACGAACTGTTGGAGCGAGCAACCTTCGCCTACAAAGGGCCCGTACTTTATGACGAAAGTATCTCGCCCAAAAGAATAATCCATATGCATGAAGACACGTTTGAAGACCAAAACACTGAGGCCGCTTAACCATGCAATCGACAGCTATCCCCACCACCGTCTTGTATGACGGCTCGTGCCCTATTTGCAGTCGCGAGATACAGCAATACAAAAAAGGTGATCCGCAAGGTGAAATTTGTTGGCTTGATATTTCAAACCCGAAATTCGTAGCGCCCCCTGGACACAGCCAAGAAGCGCTTATGCAACGATTTCATGTCATCAGGCCTGATGGCTCAATGGTCTCCGGCGCTGCTGCATTTGTTCACCTTTGGGAACAACTACCGGGCTGGAGAAACCTTGCCCTCTTGGGCCGATTGCCCGGCATGCTGAACCTAATGGAGTTCGGGTATGAAAAATTTCTGATTTTTCGCCCTAGGCTGCAAAAAATATTTTCTTAGTTTTTAATTTTCAATCCACTAGTACTTAATGGAGTTTTACAGAAGTTTTAAGTCCGACGGTCCATTGAGATCAACCATGCTCTGGATGATCTAGATGGTTCAGGGGCGTATAAGGCGGCAACAGTTTGTAGCGCTTGCGCAAAAGCGCCCCTACGTTAGCAATGAGCTTTCGGTTTGTGCGCTGTGTAGTCGCCCGATTCCACCGGCCTTGCGGGATGCGCACCACTTGGTACCTAAGTCAAGAGGTGGAGTCAGCACGGTCTATATGCACCGTGCGTGCCACAAGCAAATTCATGCTTTATTCACGGAAACCGAATTGGCTAAAAACTACTCCAGCCTTCAAGCGCTTTGCGCGCATCCAGAAATAGCAAGATTCATCAACTGGGTCAAAGACAAGCCAAGCGAATTTAATCCACCTGCACGGCGTAGCCGCAACAAAGGGAATTTTTAATTTCGCAGATCGCCATCAATCCCCTTACTTGCCCTCTTTATCGCACTCCTGCTATCGCATTGCGTGGTGTACGGCTTGATTGCTTTGCCGCAAGGCGTAAAAAAAGCGGACCAAAGTCCGCTTTCAATTTTGAACAGAAGTGCTTACTTCTTTGTTTCCATCAATTTTTTGCAATCAGCCTTCATCTTGTCGTCGGCCTTAGAAGGGTCCATCTTGGCGCATTTGTCGGCCATTTCCGCCTTTTCTTTGTCCGACATGGCACCACCATGGGATCCAGCAAAAGCTCCTGAAGCAGCCATTGCAAAAGCTGTGATTACGAGCGTAGACAGTAATTTATTCATCTTCAACATCCTAGGAATTAACCGGTGAAAAAACGGCAGAATAGCCGCAAAGATAATGTAACGTAAACATGAATTCCAGATACATCCCACGGTCATTTTGTACAGTAGTGGCATTTTCCGGCGCGTTGCTGGCATTACCAGCACAGCCTGCTCCGCGCACACCTGTGGACGACGCCACTGTTATCGAAAAGCTGCCTTTGCGTGCGGGGGACCGTAGTGCGCGAGAACTAGACGCCTTACGTTCGAGCGCTCGCAAAGCCCCCGATGACGCGACCGCTGCGGCAGCGCTTGGGCTTGCTTACTTTGACATGGCACAGGCCCGTGGTGATCCCCGCTATGTAGGCTATGCCGATGCCGTGGTCAGACCATTCGATAAAGCCATGTCTGCCGATCTGCTGGTGATAAGAGGCATGCTGCACCAGTATCGCCACGACTTCGATGAAGCGCTTGTCGACTTTGCCGCTGCGCTGGCGCAAGACCCCGATCGGGCGAGTGCCCATGCATGGCGGGGGGCAATTTATCTCGTGGAAGCGAAATATGACAATGCACGCCAAGAATGCGCGGCCTTGCAGCAACTGCAGCGCCCGGTGTTGCATGGTGGATGTATTGGGCTGGTACAGGCCTATACAGGGCAATTGCGTTCCGCTTATGCGACGCTGCAACAAGCACTGGCCCTTGCGCGAAATGACGACCAGCGTCTATGGTTACTTACCCGACTGGGTGAAGTATCTGCGTGGCTTGGGCAGAGCGCACGGGCCGAAAGCCATTACCGCGATGCGCTGGCCTTAGGGCAGGACAATGCCTATTTGCTAGCGGCATGGGCCGACTTTTTGCTGGATAACAAACGACCGGCCGAAGTTGTCAAATTGCTGGCTGCATGGGAGGCATCCGACCCGCTGCTGCTGCGGCTAGCCGAGGCTGAAACCTTACTCCAAATCAACGCGGCAAAAGCGCATGTGCAAGCATTGGACGACCGCTTTGCTGCGGCTAAGCTGCGTGGTGATACCACCCACCGGGCGGAGGAAGCCCGGTTTCAATTGCGTCTGCGCAAAAACGCTGCATTGGCTGTGCAACTAGCCGCTGCAAACTACAAAGTACAAAAGGAACCGCGCGACCTGCGTGTCCTTTTGGAAGCTGCTCTGGCAGCTAGCGACGCTAGCGCTGCAAAACCCGCTCACGATTGGCTGCAAAGCACCGGCTTTGAAGACGTCCGAACGCGAACGCTGGCCGCCCAGACGCGGCAATTGCCACCTGTAGCTATAAAGCCTGTGGTAACGCCATGATGCGCAAGTTTGCAATGTTATGGGTCCTACTCCTATGCCAGATGACAGCCTGGGCGCATAAGGCGAGCGACAGCTATTTAATAATGGACATCACAGGAAGCACAGTCACCGTGCAATGGGATATAGCTTTGCGTGATATCGACTTTGCGTTGGGCCTAGACCGCGATGGCAATGCAGAGATTACCTGGGGAGAGTTGCGCGCACGCCAAAGCGATGTAGCAGCCTGGGCCTTGAGCAGGCTCACACTCACGCGCAGTGGAGTTTGCCCGCTGGCATTAACTAGCTTGCAAGTTGACGAACATACCGACGGCGGCTATGCAGTGTTACACCTGAGCGGTGTGTGCCAGGGCGCAACGGGTGCTTTGGGCTTGCAATACCGCTTATTGTTCGATCTAGACAGCTTGCACCGTGGCTTGCTGCGCCTGAATCTCGATGGTGCCACACACACCACGGTGCTTTCGCCGACCAGTGGTTTAGTGCAATACGGTGCTGTACAGGCATCACGCTGGGCACCATTTAGCCAATACCTTGTCGAAGGCATTTGGCATATCTGGATCGGCTTCGACCATATTTTGTTTCTGCTCGCCCTACTTTTGCCTTCGGTACTGGTATTGGAAATGCGACGCTGGCAAGGTGTCCGCAGCTTCGGCATGGCTTTTCGCGAGGTACTTTGGGTGGTGACTTCGTTCACGGCGGCCCACTCCATCACCTTGTCGCTGGCGGCACTCGGTTTGGTTTCGCTGCCTTCTAGTTTGGTGGAGACTGCCATTGCACTTTCAGTGGTACTTGCTGCTGCTAACAACCTGTCGCCCGTGGTGGAGTACCGGCGATGGTTGGTGGCCTTTGGCTTCGGGTTGATTCATGGCTTCGGCTTTGCTAGCGTACTGGCTGAACTAGGCTTACCGGCTGACGCGCTGGTGCTGTCGCTGCTGGGCTTTAATGCCGGGGTGGAGGTGGGGCAGATGGCCATCGTTGCAGGCTTTTTACCGATAGCCTTTCTGCTTCGTAACACCCGTTTTTACTTGCGCGGTGTATTCATACTTGGCTCTTGGCTCACCATACTGGTTGCGTTGATCTGGTTGCTGGAGCGTGCTTTTGACCTGAAAATCTTGAGTGCCTGATTCCAAAAGAGAAATAGCTCGTAAGCGCACTGCTTTTCATAAACTACACCAAAATCCATTTCTATGTCTTCGCATGAACGATGTACGCGCAGCCCCCTGGTGGCTGTCTTGAGCCAAGTCTTATGAAAAATTCGATAACTCGCAGGTCAGAGACTGGCACCGCTGCGCTGTCCGTAGCTTGCATGTCCCGAATTATTGAAATGGCCTGGGAGGACAGAACTGCATTTGAAGCGATACAGGCGCAATTCGGCTTGAATGAATCCGGGGTGATTGATCTGATGCGCAAGCATCTCAAGCCTTCTTCTTTCCGGATGTGGCGCAAAAGGGTGACCGGTCGTCGCACCAAGCATGTCGCGCTGCGTGGTGCCGTTTTTTTACGTCACCGCGCCACCCACACGCGGCCATAGGGATCGGCAGCTTGACATCGCAACGAGCATTGGTGTGGTTCAAGCGCGATCTGCGGGTGCACGACCATGCACCCTTGGTGGCCGCAAGTGCACACGCAGATGCGCTAGCTATTTTTATCATCGAACCTGAGTGGCTCAGCAGCCCTGACTGTGATGCCAGTCATGTCGACTTTGCACTAACCTGCCTTGCCGAGCTGCGCGCAGCCCTAGCAGAGCGCGGCCTGCCGTTACTGGTGCGCGTGGGCTCTGCGGTTCAGGTGCTGACACAACTTCAAAACGAGCTAGCGTTTACGCACTTGCTGAGCCATGAGGAGACCGGAGCAGGTTGGTCTTACACGCGCGACCGCCAAGTCTCAGTTTGGTGCGCATCGACTAACGTAAGTTGGCAGCAGTTCAACCAGAACGGTGTCATACGCGGTTTGCGCAACCGCGCGGGATGGGCCAAGCGCTGGCAGGCGCGTATGGATGCTCCCCTGCACTTGTTAAACGGTAAATTTAGCGCAGCACTATCACTAGACCAGCCGGAGTTACCCACGATAGCTAGCCTGGGGCTGTTAGCGCACGGAAAAAATTTGCAAACTGCGGGTGAAAGGGCCGCGAGACGAACCCTCAGCAGTTTTGTGCAGGTCCGCGGCTATGGGTACCGGAAGGCACTCTCCAGCCCTTTGAGCGCAGAAGAAGGATGCAGCCGCCTGAGCCCGCATCTGGCGTTTGGAACCATCTCGATGCGCACCGTGCACCAGGCCACCGAGCTGGCGATCGGCAATACGCCTGAACGGGAGCTGGCCTATGCGCTGCGCGGCTTTGCCGGGCGGCTGCGCTGGCACTGTCATTTCATGCAAAAGCTGGAAAATGAGCCCGATATCGAATTTCATAATTTCGCCCGCGTGTGCGATGGCTTGCGGGAGGATGCCTTCAACAACAATCGTTTTGAAGCATGGTGCGCAGGCCAAACTGGCTACCCCATGGTGGATGCCTGCATGCGTTCGCTACGAGCCACAGGCTGGTTGAACTTTCGCATGCGGGCCATGCTGGTGAGCTTTGCCAGCTACCACCTGTGGTTGCACTGGCGGCACACGGGCCTGTTTTTGGCGCGTCAATTTCTAGACTATGAGCCAGGCATCCACTGGAGCCAGATGCAGATGCAAAGCGGCACCACCGGTATCAACACACTGCGAATTTATTCCCCCACCAAGCAGGCGCAAGACCAGGATCCACAGGGCCATTTCATTCGCCGCTGGGTGCCTGAACTTGCCAAAGTACCCCTGCCCTATCTGGCAGAACCGTGGAAGATGGACTTGAGTGTGCAGCGCATGGCGGCTTGCATGATCGGCGCAGACTATCCTCTGCCCATCGTGGACGACAAGGCTGCCATGAAGGCCGCTAAAGACAGCATGTATGGTTTGCGTAAAACACCCGAGGCTCGGATGGAGGCTGCGGATGTGCAGGACCGGCATGGCTCGCGAAAGAGCGGCTTGCCGGCCTCGGGTCAGAGGCGCAATGCGAAAAAGCCCCGGACACCCGAGACTCCCTCACCCCAGGGCGATTTGTTTGCCTAGAGCGTGCAAGGCTGCTGATGGCATGGCCGCCATCGCACAGCCATTTGAGCAAAGCGGCCCTTGGAGTTGCTTTATTTTTCATAGCTTGAGTAGTAATTGGCCACATAAAATGGAATCTTTCAATATTTTGTATAGAAAAATACTCTTCAATGCTAAATTCCACCACTCAAACTCCATGCACAAGCTATGTTCACAAGCAGCCAATCCATACGGGGCCTTCAGGCCATCGGCTTCATTGCGGGCTCCTCGAGACAACAGCCGGTGCCCACGACCAGGCTGGTCTGGCACATCGGACTGTGCTTGTCCAGCACAGAAATCATCGTGAAGCAGTTAAAGAACGGCGGCCTGATTCGCCCCCACCACGGCCCGGCCCACCCTTGGCTCCGACCTGGGTGTTTGATTTGGCGAAGTTCACGCACCCAGCGCACGCTTGAGCTAGTGGTGTGACAATGACTTTTTAACCATGAATGAAGCTTCCCCACTTTTCGCCTCCGACCAGTACAAGGCACTGGTGATCGGCGCCAGCGGGGCCATTGGCGGTGCTTTTGTACAGGCGTTCCATGCAGACCCTCTGTGCATCCATGTGGAACTTATATCCCGCGGTTCGCGCAGTGGCTTTGATCTAATGAATGAGGAATCCATCCGCGCCCAGGCAACTTTATCCAACGCCCATGGGCCCTATCACCTAATCATTGACGCTACCGGCGCATTAGCCATCAATGGCGTAGGCCCAGAGAAAGCCCTCAGCAGCCTCAATCCAGATCACTTGATGCAAACCTTTTTGATCAATACGATTGGTCCGGCCATGGTGTTGCGCTATTTTTCACCCTTATTGGCAAAGGGTTCGTCGGTCTACGCAAAGCTGTCCGCGCGGGTCGGCAGCATCAGCGACAACAAAAAAGGTGGGTGGTACGGCTACCGAAGTGCAAAGGCCGCAATGAATATGATCTTGCAAACGGCGGCCATCGAGTTGCAGCGTAAAAACCCAGATCTGCGCGTTGTAGCCCTGCAACCTGGAACGGTAAAGTCCAGGCTCTCCCAAGCGTTTACGAGTTCTTCCATCAAGGTACTTGAACCACAGGAATCTGTCACTGGAATGCTTGATGCGTTAAAAGCACTGCAAGCCAAACCAGGCGCCTATTTTCTGGACTACCAAGGCTGTGAAATACCTTGGTGATGATGCCAAGCTTGCCGTATGCGCTTGCCGGGGCAAGCCAAGTTTTTTACCCACCTTTTGTGCAAAAGAATGAAATCTAGCTTTAAAGGCAACAAACAGTCACTACCCAGCAAACTCTGTGCAGTTTGCGGCCGCGGCATGACGTGGCGGAAGGCCTGGGCTAAGAACTGGGACTCGGTGCTGTATTGCTCCGATGCCTGTCGCGGCAAAAAGAAATCACTTGTTAGCAAGGCTGCGCAACATGGCTGATCCGCTTAGCCTCCCATCGGGACTGCCCGCCAAGATTAGGCATCTCGTCATTATTTTGGGCGATCAGCTCGACCCGCATTCCTCCGCTTTGCAGGGTTTTGATGCGGCGCAGGACGTAGTCTGGATGGCCGAGGTGACCGAAGAGTCCACCCATGTCTGGTCGGCCAAGCAGCGTATCGCGGTATTTTTAAGTGCCATGCGCCACTTCGCTCAAAATTTGCGCGCGCTAGCCCTGCCCTTGGACTACACGCGCTTGGACGCGCCGGATAACGCCGGCACCTTGGCGCTGGAACTAAGCAAGGCGATTGCCCGCCTTCAGCCCACCGCGCTGGTCATGAGCGCACCGGGCGATTGGCGGGTGTTGCAAAGCCTGCGCGCTGTGGCAAAAGATCATGCATTGGCGCTAGACCTGCGCGATGACACCCATTTCTTTAGCACGGTGCGCGAATTTGCGAGCTATGCCCAAGGTAAAAAACAAATACGGCTGGAATACTGGTACCGCGAATTGCGCCGCAAGCACAACATATTGATGGAGGGCAAAGAGCCCGTCGGCGGCCAATGGAATTTTGATGCGGACAACCGTGAAGCCTTTGGTAAAGCGGGCCCGCAAAACCTTCCCCCGCCAAGCCGCTTTGCGCCGGACAACATCACCCAAGAGGTTTTGGCGCTCGTCGAAACACGCTTTGCCAATCACCCCGGCAGTTTGCACAGCTTCGCTTGGCCTGTGACGCGCCCTCAAGCTTTGACGGCCTTAGAGGCATTTATAGAGCAGCGCCTTCCACTTTTCGGCAAGTATGAAGATGCGATGTGGGCGGGTGAGGCCTGGCTTTACCACTCGCATTTGAGCTGCGCCCTCAACCTCAAGCTCTTAAACCCGCGCGAAGTCGTGCAGGCCGCCGTTGATGCCTATACCAAGGGCCACGCGCCACTGGCGGCTGTGGAGGGCTTTGTTCGGCAGATTTTGGGTTGGCGCGAATATGTGCGCGGCATCTATTGGCTGCACATGCCAGACTACCTGGAACGCAATGCGCTGAACGCACAAGCCGCCCTGCCCGCCTGGTACTGGACCGGGCAAACCGATATGGCGTGCCTGAAAGACGCGATTACGCAAACGCTGGAGCATGGCTATGCCCACCACATCCAACGGCTGATGGTGACCGGCTTATACGCCTTGTTGCTCGGCGTCAAACCGCAAGCGGTACACACCTGGTACCTGAGCGTTTATGTGGACGCGGTAGAGTGGGTAGAACTGCCCAACACCCTGGGCATGGGTCAGTTTGCAGACGGTGGCCTCATGGCCAGCAAGCCCTATGTCGCGAGCGGCAAATACATTCAACGTATGAGCAACCATTGCGCAGGGTGTAAGTACGATCCACCCCAATCAACAGGCCCGCGCGCCTGTCCGTTCACCACCTTGTATTGGGATTTTTTAATGCGCCATGAAGGTGGCCTCAAGCAAAACCCTCGCATGGCCATGCAACTGAAGAACCTGGGACGTCTCGACGCCAGCGCGCGGGATAGCATTGCGGCCCATGCCACTGCCCACCGGCATGCCCAGCTTTAGGCCTTAGGCCTTAGGCCTAATAGTATGAAAATACCCGTAACTCGTAAAAGGTACTATATGCCCAGCTCTCTGCCTCTCTCATTGAACGTCAAATGCGGTTTGAGGCGCTGCACCGTCCTATTGACCGCACTCATCTTTACATCGCAAACTGCCATGGCTATTGAAGAACCCAGTTTTAAAGTCATTGCCAAGTCCGGCAATTTTGAGCTACGGCAATACGCCCCCATGTTGGTCGCAGAGACGCTGGTGGATGGCGATATGGATGATGCCAGCAGCACAGGTTTTAGGAGAATTGCCGACTACATATTCGGTAACAACCAAGTGCAGGCAGGCACCAGTTCTACCAAGATTGCCATGACCGCACCGGTCACTATGGAGCCGCAATCCCAAAAAATTGCCATGACGGCGCCGGTTGCACTTATTCCAACTGAGAACATGGCGGCTTCCCAGCAATGGCGGGTTCACTTCGTTATGCCTTCGCAGTACACCATGAATACCATTCCCAAGCCTAAAAACCCGGATGTGAAGCTGCGGGAAATTCCGGGCAAGCTGTTTGCTGTCAACAGCTTCACCGGCTTTAACACCCAATCGCGTATTCAAGCGAAAACCGATGAACTCAGTGCCTGGATAGGGCAGAAGAATTTAAAAGCGCTAAGTCCGGCCCAACTGGCGCGCTACGATCCGCCGTGGACGCTGCCCATGTTCAGGCGCAATGAGGTGATGGTAGAGGTCGAGGACGTCAGATAACAGCCCGGTACGAAATACTCCGCCCTCATCAGACGCTATTGGTTCGATTGACGAGAAACCACGTATTGATTGCACCTTTACCTGCAATATCTTTATATCCCATGTTTTGGGTAACAAAATTCTTTCCAAGTCTTATGCGAGTGGAATCCGTGATTTGTATCTTCCCCGGAACACCTTGAGACTCCATCCGACTGGCAGTATTTACCACATCACCCCAAATATCGTATAAAAATTTACGTACTCCGATCACACCGGCGACTACAGAGCCACTGCTCATGCCCACTCTAATTTTAAATTGATAACCATTTTCCAGATTGAATTGCTCCATGACTTCCAGCATATCAAATGCTGCATGTGCGGCTTGTTCAGCGTGATTGGGCATCGGCATAGGCAAGCCTGCGGCAGCCATGTAGGAATCCCCAATTGTTTTAATTTTCTCTAATCCATGTCGATCCGCAATATTGTCAAACTTCGTGAAAATTTCATTTAACACATCAATCAATACTCTTGCGCTTGCCGTTTCTGTAAATTTGGTGAATCCAACGATGTCGGCAAATAGGACTGTCACTTCTGGGAAAGTATCGGCAATGACCTTTGAAATGTTATCGGCTTGAAATTCGGGTTGCTGCTTCAAGCGCTTGACTATGACTTCAGGAAGAACATTGTTCAATAAGCGCTCGGACACCTTTTGCTCAGCTACCACTTGCTCGAATAAATACTTGGTTTGCAAATTAAGCAAACGAACTTCAAGAAGATTTTGAACACGCACCAATACTTCCGCGAGGTTAAAGGGCTTGCTAATAAAGTCTCTGGCCCCCGACTTTAACGCGCGCAGCTTTTCTTCAGGTTGCGCCGTGATGACCAGTACGGGAAGGTATCCACTAGTTTCAATTTCCCGAAGGTTCCCCATAACTTGAAACCCATCCATGATCGGCATATGCAGATCTAGAAGTATCAAGTCATAATTATTATCTTTATGTAACTGATAAACCTCATGCGGATTTTGGGTAGAAGTGATCGATGTGTAACCTGCACCACGAAGTATTTTTTCCAAAAGCAACACGTTCGCATGCTGATCATCTACGATAAGTAGATTGGCTTTCAGAATATCTGAATTTTTTATCACTTTTCTTTTTGAGCGAACTCAAGTGCCAAATTTAAAGTATCCATGAATTCCTTTACTTTAATAGGCTTTGTTAGATACTGAAAAAATCCAGCCTGAATACCTAACTCTATATCTCTAAGCATCGCATTTGCACTTAATGCAACCACTGGTATATTAGTGGTAGATGGATCATCTTTTAGAATGTGCAGTGCTTCAAGACCGCTGATACCGGGTAAATTAATATCCATCAATATGACATCTGGCTTGACGGATCGTGCAAGGTCGACTCCTAAAGTGCCATTTATTGCGGTGAACAACTCAATATCTGAACGAAGTGCGATGAGTTGTTCCACTAGCTTCATGTTGGCTGGGTTGTCTTCAATATATAAAAGCGTATGTTGACTTTTTCCGGGCTTTGGCGGAGGGGGGAACGTAGTTACCAACTCCGCCTTTCTCACTATGAGATCTGGCGGCGCTGTTGATCGCAGCTCTACCCAAAAAACACTTCCCACTCCAAGTGTGCTCTCGACGCCCAGTGTGCCATCCATTAATTCGGTAAGCTGTTTTGTGACGACTAACCCAATACCTGTACCCGCTACGCCCCTAGCCTCCTGACCCAGTCGATTGAAAGGCTGAAAAAGTTGACTTATTTTTTCAGGCTCCAAACCATCACCCGTATCCCGAAAGCTAATGCGAATCCGACCATTATCAAGATCAGCGCAGGTAACGACCACACTCCCTTTGTCCTTGTTGTATTTGATTGCATTTGAAAGAAGGTTAATAATGATTTGCTTTAAGCGTGTCTGATCAGCCCAAACAAATCGCGGTTCCTCAGACAGGGGAAAGGTCAAACGAATTCCATGTTGTAGAGCCTGCGCCTCCATCATGGCCTGGCATTCGTATAAAACATCGTCAAGGGGAACAGGCTCTAAGGACAAAAAAACCTTCCCGGATTCAATCACTGCAAGATCCAGAATTTCATTGATTAACTTGAGCAAATGCCACCCAGCCTGAAGAATTTGTTCAATGCTTTCTTTTTGGGAGTTTGTTGGGAGCGGCGTGGCCGATTCAATAAGTTGCGCAAAACCGAGTATGGCGTTCAGCGGGGAACGTAACTCATGGCTCATTCCGGATAGAAAATCAGATTTTGCTCTATTTGCTTTTTCTGCATTTAATTTTGCATTCTCCAGCTCAACATTGGTTTCTTGTAAAGCCTGTTCAAACCGCTTTCGTTCCGTGACATCTCTAGCCGAGGCAAAAACACCTTGCAAAGTTCTATCGCGGTCATAAAAGGTTGTTGCGTTATACGAGACATCTGTATGTTTGCCGTCCCGTGCACGCGCGGTTAACTCATAGTCGGTAACTTTCTTTTCACTTAAAACCAACTTGATTCCTGCCTCAGCCCTTTCTGGATCGGTAAAATAACCTTTAAAAGGAGCGCCAATTAACTCATCACGCGTGGAACCCGTGAGTGCTTCCATCTGTTTATTAACATCGGTAATAATTCCGGACGGATCGGTTGTTATCAATGCATCAATATTAGACTCGATGAGTGAGCGCGTATAAAACTGTTGATCCCGAAGGCGTTGATCGAGTTTCTTTTGTTCCGCCTCCACTTGCTTGCGTGCGGTATTATCGGTTCCAATTAATAGGTATCCGATAATAATATTTTCGGCATCGCGTAAGGCCGTGACAGAGACTACTGCAGGAAAGCGACTGCCATCCTTTCGGATATACGTTAACTCATAAATATCTTCAATCCCTCTTGATGCCTTGAAAACCAAGGCTTCAAAACCGGGGGCAATCGTTGTCTTGAGTTCTTGACTCAAGGCCTTAGCCCGGGCGATCACCTCAAGAGGGTCAGATATCTCAGCTGGGGTTATTTTGTTGAGCACCTCTGCTGCGGTGAAGCCCAACATGCGTTCCGCACCCACGTTGAAAATTTGAATCACGCCTTTAGCGTCCGTTGCGATGCTAGAGAAATTGGCACTATTGAGGATGGCATTTTGCAAAGCGCCGGCCTTTAGCACAGCCTCTTCGCGACGCACCTCGGTAACCACTTCCTTTGAAACCGGGTCGGAATCTTGAATTATCTCTTTATGCATATGGTTCCTCATTGGTAAAACTACCTTGGATTTATTTATTGGAACCAAAAAAGTACTCCTCACATCTTACTGACTAAACCTCCTGAAGAGTTTTTTATTTTTACCCCCATGAATCGGTTACAGTGCGTTGAAGCGTAGTCTAAGAACTGCGCTCATTGCAACACTTACAGGTGTCAAATTGTCTGAAATAAATTCCAGCTTTGCCATTGATATTGAAAAGCTCAAACATTTAGGTATTACTGACACGCGTTCAACTGCAACACGCGACTTAATCCGGTCAAAATCTCTCTCCAGTGATCAGCGTTTATTCCTTAGCCTTTTGGGGTCTACCATGCTCAAGACCACACTGTTTGAGCCGAAGAAAAAAATTATCTCGGCTGGCAGCTTGGTTGAAGAAGGATATTTGATTGTCAGCGGCAGTCTTATAGGCATACAAGGCGAACAGATTTATCGCTTCGGTCCTGGCTCGGTGCTAGGGCTGGCTGAGGGCGTATTCAACCGCCCCAGCAATATAAGCGTGGTTACCACCACAGCGGTACAAGCGCGCTTGATCCCTTTTCACAAGGTCGATACGATGATTTCATTGCTGCCAAGAGAGATGCGGATGATTTTGGAAACCATCGTCAAGCGTACTTTGGCTTGTTCTTGATTTTTACTTTAATTCGAACTTATTATCGCCATGTCTGAATTTGAATCCCAAATATATGCAGACGGTGAGGATATATTTTCGATCGGGGATTTGGCCGAGCACTTGTATATTATTGAAAAAGGTGAAGTGAATCTCATCAACGCGCAGGCCAATGTATTTGCCTGCGCGTCGCCAGGTCAATCCTTTGGCGAAGCAGCCATACTGCAAGGAGGCGTGCGTTCGGCAGGTGCGCGCGCACATGGGGAAGTGGCGTGCCGACGCATTAGTGCTGAAAAAGCGTCTGAACTATTGCTGAGCCATTCGCCCTTGTTGATTGTTATTTTGGAAGCTTTGCTTTTGCAGCAAAGCATGCAAAACGCGCTTCGCAATCCCTAGGCGCCATCTGCCATCATGATTGCGCCAGCGACTTATCTTGCACTGTCTGGCGCAAACTGGCCCTCATGTCTACTTTCATCTTATGCCTATTTAAGAAATTCTTGGCAGACCCAATGGCTGGGCTTAGCCAAGGTGGTGCAGGACTGCGCGTCATTTTTACAAATCAATGCGCTAGCAGGCGATTCGCAAACACGTTTATTGCTTGATTTAGCATTAACCGTTGCGCGTCAAATAGAGGCAGAGAAGGGCTGTGGAACTGAAAATCCAGAGCCCCACTATCACAACCGACTTCATTTTGCGGATTCGCTGACCACCATCACCTTGCAATGCAGCTTGGAAGTGCAACACGGCGCTGCGCCTGACAGCGCATGGCAAGCGGCGCTCTTACTGATTGCGGTCTCCCATGATTTTCACCATCCCGGTCGCGTCAACCGGCATACCTCGGATATTGAATCGGCTTCCGTGAATGCGTTGCTGCCATTGATGACTTCCATGAATTTGAATGAGGTTTGGATCGAGCGTATCCGCACCATCATTCTGCGCTCAGACTTTACCTTGGTGCGAGAAAACCATGCGCGCGTAGCCTGGCTCCCTTTTGAATGGAACACCGACTGGGCCACGGTGCTGCTTAACGAAGCCGACATCATGGCCAGCGCCTCGGCCGAGTACGGAGCACCGCTTAGCGTGGCTTTATCCAAAGAGTGGGAAGCCATTGGATTTGCCCCCTACGCTACCGTGGCCACCGCTTCCGGGCGGCGCGCGTTTTTATCCAATATCCAATTTTCAAGCTACTCGGGCCGGACACTTTCGGCCGTTATCCCGGCATCGCATTGATTTTTAGGGTGACGCCAATGCTTCACTGAATTAGCTCGTTATCATGGCTATCAGACAGATCCAACAGTAGGCGACTGTCGGCTATTTTTCCATCAATCTGGCGCAATCACGCCAAAACGAAAGCGCTAGTTTGAACACTTTAGATTTGACCATCCACGACCCGCTTGGCGCTTTTTGCAGTCATAGCGAAGTACGAATTCAAGGTGCAGCCCAGGGACTATTGGCGGGCACACGGTTTGGCGTCAAAGATTTATACCATTTGAAAGGCTTCAAGACAGGATTTGGGCATCCGGCTTGGCTTGATTCGCATCCCGCTGCTGAAGTCACCTCTACGGCAGTACTGAGCCTACTTTCCGCTGGTGCTAGCGTTGTCGGTAAGACGCACTGTGATGAATTGTGCTTTAGCCTCAATGGTGTCAATAAGTATTACGGCACGCCTGTCAATGTCAACGCGCCAGGCTGCATACCAGGCGGCTCATCCAGTGGGTCCGCGGCAGCAGTAGCTGGCGGCTTAGTTGATTTTGCGCTGGGTAGTGATACGGGTGGGTCTATTCGCGTTCCAGCTTCGTATTGTGGGATCCTAGGCATCAGGCCAAGCCATGGCGCAGTTTCGCTTGATGGCGCGCTGCCTTTCGCTCCTAGTTTCGACACGGCGGGTTGGTTTGCGAACACGCCCACACTTATGAGAGATATTGGGCGGGTGCTGCTGCCTGCGAATTCCTCAGGCCAGCAAGCGGGGCAACTACTCGTCGCCACCGATGCGTTTTCACACGTGGATCAAAGCACCTCTATGGCCTTGCAGGCGGTAGTCGATCAGATGGGCCAGGCATTTACAGGTAGTCGAAACCTTAGTTTTTCCCCCGATGGCCTGGACCCTTGGATGCATGCGTTTAGGGTGATACAAGGCTCTGAGATTTGGCAAACCCATCGCGATTGGCTTATTGGCCTGGGCCCTGAATTCGGCGACGGAATTCGCGAACGGTTTAAATGGGTATCGACGATTACCCCCGAAGAAATTGCTGCTGCAAAAGAGCTTCGCCTCCACGTTCGAGACTACTTTGACAATCTACTCGTTGACAATGCAGTACTCGTAATTCCCACAACACCCGGTCCGGCGCCCCTTCTGGATACAAGCACGCCCGATCTGGAAAAATGGCGTAACCGATCGCTTGGGCTCTTGTGCATCGCTGGACATGCGGGCTTGCCCCAATTAAGCCTTCCCGTCGCCCAAGTTCAGGGGCGACCTGTGGGCCTATCGCTTATCGCAGCGCGCGGTAATGACCACCTTTTGCTTGAACTAGCTTGCAGCCTAGAAGCGATACGCAAACCTGCCTAAACCAATTAGGCCGATTAAAGGCCCATCATTACAAGAATAGCGCGCGTTAATTTGCCGTCCGGTTTTGCGATTTCATCGCATTGATCGAAATGGTTGTTTTCCGGAAAAATCAGTCGCTGTACCGACCCTGTTGCGCTTTCCCAAGCCAAAGCAAATGCGGCGCTTTGGCGTTGAAACTCAATAAGTTCCTTGCCTCCCCAGGCCGCTACCGCAGGTGGCAGGGCCGCATGTAAATGTTTTACAGCACTGTTTCTATCCACACCGCCTTGGTCAAGATGCAGGTAGGTATTTCGTTTGGATAGTTTTACCGGTTCTAGGTCATACGGGCCGGAGGTGACTGCGAGTCCTTTAATGGTGTCGCCCGCTAAGCCATGGGCTGCCCAGTCCGTCACAGCAACATTCGAAGCCAGGTGGGCGCCAGATGAGTGACCAACTACGTAGATTCGCCGTGCATCTGCATTCCATTCATGCGCATTGCGCGCAATGAACGCGGTAGCCTCACGGCACTGACCGACCATTTCATCAAGTGATGCAGCAGGTGCGACACTAAAATTTACCGCGATGTAAACAGCTCCAGCGCTGACATAGGTCTCGGCAGCATTGCCCGTGAGGCCAATTTGCTGCGAAAGCCAAGCGCCTCCGTGGAAAAAAATAAGGATGGGAGCTAGTTCTAGGGCGCGGGGCCGATAAACATCAATCCACTCATCTGCTTGCTTTCCATAAGCCACATGCTCGTGGCACTGATAACGCTCTTTGGCTAACTTGGTCCTGAGGGTCCAGCGTGCGTGGTAGTCCGATAAATCTGGAACTAAAGTGGCCTGGTCGTACTGCGCATCTAATTGCGCCTGGTCGTAATCGAGGTATATTTTCTTCATGCTAAAGAGCTGATTCGCGCAGCTTGCGACTCAATATAAAGCGCAGATTATTGAGCGGTTTAGTATCGAAGCCGGGCCCCTCATGCCCCCAGGTAAGCTTCACGTACTCGGGGATGATTGCGCATCTTTTCCGTAGTATCAGCCAGCACGATACGGCCGTTTTCTATAAGGTATGCACGGGTAGCGACCGACAAAGCCATGGCGGCATTTTGCTCCACCAGCAATATCGTAACCCCGAGCTGATTGATGCTGGCGATTTTCTCGAACAATTGCTCAACAATGATGGGCGCCAATCCTAGTGAAGGCTCATCGAGCAACAATAATCTAGGCCGCCCCATGAGCGCCCGGCCCACCGCAAGCATTTGTTGCTCACCCCCTGACATCGACCAGGCCAGTTGCTTATGGCGTTCTTTCAATCGCGGAAAAAGCGCATAAACACGCTCGATATCTGCATCAATAGTGTCCCCGCGTTTGCGCCACGGCGTGGCGCCTAGTTCTAGGTTCTCTGCGACTGTTAAACCTGGGAAAACGCGTCTACCTTCGGGAGAATGTGCAATGCCTTTGCGCACGATGTCCTCGGGAGCCATCCTGTCGATGCTTTCGCCTTCGAACCGGATGCTTCCAGCACTAAGGGGCAACAAACCGGAAACGCTTCGCAAGCTGGTTGATTTGCCCGCACCGTTCGCGCCAATCAGGGTCACGATTTCGCCTTCCGTGACGCGGAAAGACACTTCGCTCAACGCGACAATATTCCCATAGCGCACTTCGATGGCATCGACTTCAAGCATGGTTCACATCCCCGCGCGAGCGGCCCAAGTAAGCTTCGATCACTTCGGGCGAACGCTGCACCTCTGCAGGCGTTCCCTCGGCGATTTTCCGGCCGAAATCAAATACCGTTACGCGATCGGAGACGCCCATCACGAGTTTGACGTTGTGCTCCACAAAGATCACCGTGATGCCGGTATCACGCAATTTGCGGATTATTTGCATCAGCATGGACGCCTCCTGCGGGTTCATGCCAGCAGCCGGCTCATCCAATAGCAATAGCTGTGGCCTTGTGGCGATGGCGCGTGCTATTTCTAAAAGGCGCTGCTGGGCATAGGCCAGACTATCGGCAGGCCTGTCCGCCATGTCCGCAAGACCGACAAAGGACAGCGCCTTGAGGGCGTCGTTGCGAATGCCCCTTTCCTCGTCTTTACATTTTGCAGTTCCCAACAAAATACTGAGCAGACTACCTGGCGTGCGGCATGCGCCACCGACCATTACATTCTCGATAACCGACAGACTTTTGTAGAGACGAATATTCTGAAACGTGCGCGACATGCCCGCTACTGCGATCGCGCTAGGGCGCTCACCCAGCAACTCCTGCCCCAAGAGTTTTACCGAACCAGTATCGGGCGTATAGGCGCCCGACAGCACGTTCAAGAAAGTGGTTTTCCCCGATCCGTTGGGTCCGATCACTGCATGTATCGTTCCAGGCATGATGCTTACGCTCACGCCATCGAGGGCAACTAGACCGCCGAACCGTTGCGTTATCGAATCCACCACCAGCAAGGGATCTTCAGCATGCGCATCGCGGCTAACGATGGATGGCAATGAAACATGGGGACTATCTGGCAGCGCGTTGGAGTTCGGCGCGTTTGCGGCACGCTTACTGTCGGGTTCTGTGCGCTTGCGCCAACGCGCGCCCAAACTCGCAAGGCCTTCGGGGATAAAAATAATGATGAGGATGACGCCGACACCATATAAGACTAGGTACCACTCCTTGAGAAATCGCAGTGCCTCTGGCAAGGCAGTAAGCAGTGCAGTACCCAATACTGCACCCACGGCAGAGCCGGTGCCGCCGACCACCAGCATGGTGAAGAACAAAACCGCCTGCGCATTGGAAAACAGGTCGGGGCTCACGTAATTAACGTAGCTCACGTACAAACCGCCAGCGACCCCGGCGTACATAGACGACATAGCGAACGCGAGCATCTTGATACGGACGGTATCAACCCCTGCGACTTCAGCGGCAATTTCCGAGTCGCGCAGGGCGATCATGGCGCGGCCAAGTTTGGAGGCCCTTACCCGCAGCGCCAGGCCAAGCGCCAGCGCACACCATGCCAAGAGAAAGTAGTATTGTTCCAGATTGCCGCTGATAACGTGCCCGGCAATAGAAACGCCAGGTACGCCGCGTAAGCCAGAGGTGCCGCCGGTCACAGGCTCCCAGTGAATGAGCACCAGCTGCACAATTTCCCCAAACCCAATGGTTGCCATGGCCAAATAATAGGCACGCAGCTTCAAGGTGGGAATGCCAAGCAAAAGACTACATAAGCCGGTAGCGATAGCCGCTAATGGAAGGGCAAGCCAGAACGACACTCCGTTCATCGTGGATAGGGCCGTCACATAAGCGCCAATGCCCCAAAACGCCGCTTGCCCGAAGTTAATTTGTCCGCAGTACCCTGTGATGTAGTTCAAGCCAACCACCACAATCAGGCTGATCAGGCCGAGATTGACCAATTGCAGCAGGTACTTGCCCGGCAGCAAGTGGGGAATCGTTAGCAGAAGAAGGCCAGCAATGCTGGCAACTGTCCATGTGCGAAAAGTACTTTGCCCTGCACTCATACACGCTCACTTTGTTTCTCGCCGAACATGCCCTGCGGCCGGATGAACAAGAAGGCAACCAATAATACAAACGCAAATGCATCGCGGAAATTTGACGAGATATAGCCCGCAACCAGCGCCTCAATGAGGCCAAGCAACAAGCCTGCGATCACCGCGCCATAAAGGTTTCCAAAGCCACCGATCACACTCACCACGAATGCCTTCAGCCCCAATGCGCTCCCCATGGCGGGGTCGGCAAGAAACAGGGGTGCTACGAGTAGTCCGCCTGCGCCAGCCAACATCGCGCCCAGCATGAACGCGACCGCAACCGTACGGTGTACCCGCACACCCACAAGGCGTGCCATTTCCATATCTTGTGACGTGGCCTGAACCATCCTGCCAAAGCGCGTATGCATCAGAAACCACCATTGCACCAGTAGCAAAGCTGCCGTAGTTGCGAAGATGAACACCACATGCTTGGACACTACCAGCTCACCAAAATTCCAATGCGCAGACCCGAAAGGTGAAGGCACCGACTGAGGCAAGGGGCCAAAGATGATCAGTACCAGGTTTTCAAGTACGATGCCCACGGCGATGGTGGTAAGAATCACTAGATAGAACGGCTTCCCGCGTAATGGGTAGTAGGCCACCAGCATGAATACCAAACCGAGTATGGCCATGGCCGCAAAGGTAACGCCATAGGTCATCCACATGGGCATCTGAAAATGCGCAGAGCCGGCCAGACCCATATAAGCGCCCACCATCAACAATTGGCCTTGCGCAAAATTGACGATCCGCACTGCATTGAAAATTTGCAGTAGACCCAGGGCAATGAGCGCGTATATCGCACCCATTGCCAATCCGTTGAGAAGCAACTGAAACATATTGCGACTCAGTTGCTCCCTGCTTTAATAGTTCCAATTTGCTCGGTCACCTTCCCCTTGTTGCGATAAATCCCCATGGTGTGGGCTAGTTCGCCTTCCTTGTCCGCGGTATAGCTGATCATCAGTCCTTGCCAGTCTTTCAAAGCGCGCAGCGAGTCACGAATTTTGGCGCGATCACAGCCCACCTTTTCGATTACATCCTTAACCATATACATGGCGTCGCGGTAACCGACCCCAAAATTATCCGGTGGTACTTTGGTACGCTCTAAAACATCTTTGGCAAACGCAAGCGCCTTCTGATTGGTGCCAACCTGCGGCAACATGCCGCCGATGCCGTAGGCGCCGTCTGACTCCTCAGGCGTCAGATTTGCCACGGTTGTGGCAGCCACGGTGCTGGGGTTACCGATCACGGGAAGTTCGATTCCCAGCGCTTTGCGTTGTTTCAGCACGATGGCTACATCGCCAGGACGGCCCCACAATAATATGATGTCCGCTCCTGACGTTTTTATCTTGGTGAGTTGGGCGGTCATATCCTTATCGTTTAAGCCGTAGCTTTCTACTGCAACGGGCTTTACCCCCAGCTTGTCAAAAGCTGCCTGCAGTCCTTTAGAAGCGCCTAAGCCATAGTCGTCGGCCACCACCAAAATTGCGGGTTTTGACTTCTTGAGCGTCTCAACGATGTAACGCGGAACCGCATCTGCGAGCTGTCCATCATGCACATGCATTCTTATCAACCAAGGGTTCCCTTGCTTCATGAGTTGTGCATTCGTTCCGGCCACCAAAACCGGCGTCTCACCATTCTTGATGGCGTCATTCTGAGTAAAGATATGCGGGCTTATCATCGAAGAGAAAAGCACCACGGGCTTTCCTTCCATCAATCGATTCATTGAATTGAGCGCATTGGGCCCCGATCCAGTCGCGTCTTCAATCGACAACTTAAAAGTTTTTCCGCCCACACCACCGGCTGCGTTAATTTCGCCAATGGCATGCTCGACTCCAAGTTTTGCCTGGATGCCAAGCAGTGCCACGCCAGAGGTCAATGGGGTCGTCAGTGCAATCGGAATGGGGTTGGGGCAACTGGCCGCGCCTTGCGCATAGGCTCCTGACGCAGCTGCACAAGCCGCCACAGCACCGACGAGAAAGCGTAATTGAAGAACGTGCATGAAAGCTCCTAAATGGGCACAAAGTGCATCCAGACTTACTAAAAGTTGATCAGCGATGGGAGCCAAGCCTGCTTTCTGCGTCCCAAGGAATCACCGATCCAGTGAACTACGACACTCCGCAATATGAAACTTTGTTTCCCTTCGGTAAATCGGTATTTACCCTCGGTAAAGGGCAAATGGCCAAAAAATGGGACACGTGGCTTGCTTCATTTGCTTGAGACATATTCAAATGCAGCGCTTTTGCCCGTCAAACAGAGGCCGATCTAAATACCTAGGGAAGGTCTGCATAAGTCCAAAACCGTCATTACGAGCGCAGCGAAGCAATCTATTTTTGCTTGCCAATTAATCACCTCTGGATCGCCGCATCGCTTCGCTCCTCGTAATGACGGACTTATGAAGACCTTCCCTAGCGCTGATAAAACGCAAGATAAGTTAAGGTAACAGGCCGACGCTAAGGAGCAAACTCTAGCAGCAGCGCAGCACAACTAACTGGCGCTAAAACAAGGGTATTTGCCTAGCATGCAGCAAATAGTCCGCCACAAACTGCGCCAACAAGACATGGTGCTCGTTGGCGTGCCAATGGGGCTGCATATATTTTTTGGTGTACCAATGCGCCTGGCTCTCCAGGTGGCAGCCTAGCAAGCCCACAGCGCCCTGCACTATCGCCATAGGATCGCCATTTGCGTAGCTGGCTAGGGTTTCAAACTGGCCATTCACGAAGGTCGGGCCGTCATAAAAATACATGCGTTCTTGTTGGCCACGCCATTGCACCGGGGCTGTGGTGCCATAGGACGCGCGTATATCAGCCCGGGGGCGTTTGATGTATTGCACACAACGCGTGCTTTTAAGTAAATTGAAATAATAGGCATCAGCCCAATAAGCGCCCATGCAAATACCCAGGTACTTGCCGCCACGCTGCATAAAGGCGCGCACATCGGGCATATTGAGTTTAAGCAGGCTACGAAATACGGTCGCCTCCCCATCGCCACCGGGAAACACCACCAAATCGACGTCGTCAAAAAACCCGGCGACCACCTTATGCCGGGTGAACAACTTGAGACGTGCCAGCGGCGACAAAGCGGCAATTAACCCATTGACCGAATCGGTCGAGCAGGTGGGGTGGTGTATGAAAATGGCGATCGTTTTCATTTTGAAAATATCAAATTACTTGCAGTTTAGTACTTTGATACCCCGCCCATTCTCCCTTTTTGATGCAAATAAGGGGGCGCCCACCCTATTTAGTCATAACCCGGCGGCGCTTGAAATGCGGCAAATTCCTTTTCCAGCCGTTTAGCCATGTCGATGCACAAGAGGTCGCCGTATTGCGGGCCGATGATTTGCACGCCGCAGGGCAGCCCTGCCTCGGTCAAACCTGCCGGGGCCACTGTGGAGGGCAAATAAGCCATGCCCGAATAACCGGCCCAGAACAATTGCGTGGTGGTCGGTTGGGGTTTGCCGTTTACATCGATCATGCGCTCCCAGCGCTCACCTTTCTGGTTATGCGTAAATGCAGTGGTCGTGGCGGTCGGGCACAACAAGAAATCGTAGTCTTTGAAAAATGCTTCCCACTGCAGTTGCATGCGGTAGCGCTGTTCGTGCAACAGCAGCCATTCGTAGTGCGATAAGGCACACCCGCGCAGCATCCAGGCCTCGTAGTCGTCGCGCTTGGGGTCCAGTGCGGCTGTACGTTCTTGTACGCCGCGAAACTGCTTTGGCGAGAGGTTGCGCGCAGTCGCGGCGCGCAACAGCAAAATGAAAGTTTTGTGCGCCTCATGCAAATCGATATCTGGCCTGGCGCTGTCGCTGACCTTGGCGCCGGCCTTGCCCAGAAAATCGGCAACGGCTTGCATGCGGTTTTGCACCGCCCTGTCCACCGGAGCGGTGGCTGCGGTTTTCAGCACAGCCACCTTGAACTCTTTCCATTGCTTCTTCACCGGTTTTTTCAGATTGACACGCCAGCCGCGCGCATGCACATCATCGCCACCGGCCATGATGCCCAGCCCAATTTCCAAGTCGCGCGCGCTGCGAGCCATCGGACCCGCCACACAAAGGTCATCGGGCGACAAAAAAGTGGGAAGCGCATGGCCTTCCATAGAGCACAAACCAAAAGTGGGTTTGTGGCCATAGACACCGCAGTAATGCGCCGGGTCGCGGATGGACGCGCCTATGTCGCTGCCGGTATCCAGCGCAGTCAACCCAGCGGCCAGCGCCGCCGCCGAACCTCCGGATGAACCACCGGGCACCCGCGACACATCCCAGGGGTTGTTGGTGGTGCCGTAAACCGGGTTAAAGGTTTGCCAGTCGGCCAGCATGGTCGGCACATTGGTTTTGCCGAAGATAACTGCACCCGCTGCGCGGTAACGTTTGACGGCATCTGCGTCTGCGGCGGGCAAATGCTGCTTCATGTCCAAGCGCCCCCAAGTGCTGGGCAAACCGCTGATGTCAAACGACTCCTTGATGGTCATGGGCAAACCATGCAAAGGGCCGCTGCTTTCGCCGCGCCGCGTCATGCGATCGGCGGCGCGCGCTTGTTTTTTAGCGTTCTCAATGTCAAGCACCACGATGGCATTGAGCACCGGGTTGAAGCGCTCGACGCGTTGGAGGTAGGCATTAAGCAACTCCAGGCTGCCGATTTTTTGCTGACGGATGGCAGCGGCCAGTTGGTGCGCCGGTGCGAAGGGGTTGAAGCTCATGGGTTTAGCCTTTATTCAAACTGCTTGGCCACTTCATTTGCGTTGGTGGCAGGCCTCTCGCCCCGGTGACCCTGGCCGCCCGGCATTTAAGTGTGCCTTGCATGTATGTCCACATGAAATTTGCAGCACCTGCAGGTTGCATCAGCACCGCTCAGACCAAACAGGTTGCAGTGCAGTTATTCCAAGACCACCCTTGGAAAATAGAAAGACACAACCCAGTTAGGCATGTCAACAATGGAGCTGATACGCAAGTCAGCGCAGACGCTACACAACATATAAGCATCGATGGGTGAATACCCGTAGCGTTTGCTTAAAAGCTCAACCATTTCCGATACGGCCACGCGCGCACCCGTCATAAGATCGGGGCCAATACCGGTCGTCACCTCATAGCCTTTGACATCCAAATGTCTGGACACCGGGCCTGGCGTCACATAGCGTGGCATGCGCAAATTGGCGCCTTTGATAAGTTCAAATTTAAGTGCTACGTCAATGGGACTTTCAATCGCGGTACCACACACTTCACCATCTCCTTGCGCCGCATGGGTATCACCCACCGAAAAAATAGCACCGTTGACTTCGACGGGCAAATACAACTCCGTGCCCTCCGCAATATCTCGGATATCCATATTTCCACCAACGGCGCGCGGCGGAATAATGCTGTGCAATCCCGCTTCAGCCGGCGCAACACCAATAGTGCCGCACATAGGTTTCAGCGGCACGCGGCCACCTGGTCCATACATCACAGCAGTAGCAACGCTGGGATCGTAATTCCAATGGTGCAAATGGGCGTCAGGAAATTGATCCGCCAACAAGCCAAAGCCTGGGATATTGCCAGTCCAACCCCAGCCCGAAGGTCGAAACGATAAAACAGTCACTTTTAAGGCATCACCGGGTTCGGCTCCGTCGATATACACCGGCCCGGTAACAGGATTTACGCGACCAAGATCCAATTTTGCTAGATCCTCTGCGGTCGATGTTTTATTTAGTTGCCCCGAGGAAGCATCTAGCGTCTCAAACTGAATACTCTCTCCGGGGGCAATGTGCAATTTAGGCGCAAATGAATTGTCCCAACCATGGTGAATATGTTCCCGGTGGATGGTGTGTTTATGGTGATGGTGGTGTTGACCCATTTTCGGCTCCTAGACGGCTACGGTTAAAGCGCCGTCGATGACCAAATTGCTGCCCGATATGCGACTTGCCATGGGGCTGGAAATAAAAACAATCCCGTTAGCCACTTCTTGCGGGGTTCCAAATTTTCCGGTGGGATTGACCTTCAGCGTTGTGTTGAAAAGCTCAGGCACATTGCTTTCAATGTTCTGCCAGATTCCGCCGTCAAAGTAGGTATTGCCAGGCGAGACTGCATTGACGCGAATTCCTTTGCTCACGAGTTGGCGACTCAAGCCTTTAGCGTAATGAATTAAGGCCGCTTTTATGGCGCCATAGGATCCCGCTGCAAAATCCACTTCGAAACCGGAAACACTGGAAATTAATACGACGGAGGCACTGGAAGATTTTTCTAAAAATGGAACTGCCGCTGCCACCGCGTTCACACTGTGCATCATGTCCACGCGAAAGGACTTTTCCCAGGTTTCTTCCGAATCACCCACGGCCAGCGCACTGACATTACAAACTAGTGCGTCTATACCTCCCAATTCCGAAGCGCTATCGCGCACCCACTGCGCAAGTGCCTGCGGATCCGCGACATCTATCGCACGCCCGAAAGCTTTAACACCTTTTGTTTGCAGGGAAGCCACCGTAGCAGCAAGCTCCTGCGCATTACGTGCACAAATGGAAACATGCGCACCTTCAGCGGCAAACGCTTCAGCTGCCGCGCGGCCAATGCCCTTACTTCCACCTGTAATTAAAACGCGCTTTCCAGTGAGTCCAAGATCCATGATTTTCTCCAAATTTGTTATAAAGCTTCAGGTGAACGCAAATTAACACAAGAATTAGCATTTGGCAATCACCCAGCGCAGGGGACCGGGCTGGGATACAAAGGCTCTGGCTGGGTTAAGCTCTGTCAGCACTGGCACCAGGAGTGACTTAGCATGATCGAAGAGCATATTGACATCCAGACCGCGGACGGTCTGATGAACACTTTTATCGTTTTCCCAAAAGAAGCAGGGCCCCATCCGCTCATCTTTTTCTATATGGACGCGCCGGGCAAGCGCGAGGAGCTCCATGACATGGCAAGAAGGCTGGCCAGTGCCGGCTATTTTGTGGTGCTGCCTAACCTGTTTTACCGCAGCAGCCGGGACTTTTATCTCAAGTCCAGGACCCCCGAGGCTCTGGAATTGATGTATTCCTATATGAATACGCTTAGCCCAAAAACGAGCCATACCGATACCCAGGCCATGCTGCAATTTGCAGGCCAACATGCCATGGCCGATCAGACCCGGATAAGCGCGCTAGGGTATTGCATGAGCGGCCGGATAGTGGTGTGGGCGGCAGCGCAATTTCCAGACCGCTTTGCGAGCCTTGCCTCTATCCACGGGGCGAACATGGCGAGCGCTTCGCCTGATTCGCCGCATCGGTGGGTGGGGAAGCTGAAATGCGAATGCTATTTTGCATGCGCTGAAATAGACCGGTGGGCACCCGCTGCCGACATTGAAACACTGGAAGCCTCACTTTTGGCGGCAAAGGTTCATTACACGCTGGACTGGTATGCAGGGGTAGAACATGGTTTTGTTTTCCCCAAAAGAGAGGGTATCTACAACGCAGCTGCCGCAGAACGCCATTGGGAAAATTTGTTTCAGCTTTTCGATCGGACCATCCAAAATAAATAACAACACCACTTCAGATGGGGAAACCTGACTGAACTGGCCGGAGGGCTGAGATGCGCTGATAACTTGAGATGACTCTGTCGTAAAGGCCTCTGGACCCAGATAAAACGGCAATTCACGCCGTTGACGAATGCGCTAAAAAAGAAAAGCTGCCGAAGTTTGCTCGGCGGCTTATCAGTTCAGTATTTGAAAATTGCTTGCAGTCGGTTTACTTAGGACCGAATATCTCACCAAATAATTCCCAGGACTTGCCATTCCACTTCATCAATTGCTTGTTCTCAATGGGGTAAAAGTCCGTCGCGGACGTATTGAATTTAACGCCCGGTAAGAGCATGTCGTTTTCCACATTTTTCAGGCTAGCGGCCTGCTTCATGATATTGGCACGGGTTAAATCATTGCCAGCTTGCCGGATCACTTGAGCGGTGGCAGCAGCATGAATAAAGCCGGATGTGTAAAAGCCTTCCTTGATATCGGCGCCTGGCATATTTTTGTCAAACCAGGCTTTGTAGGCCAAATACCCTTTGTCGTTCGCCCACACTGGGTCAGCCGGGTCTTTGAAGTAGTTGGAAGAAATCACACCAATCCCGTTCTCCGCACCTGCAGGAATCATTACCGAGGTTACCGAAGCGGATACCGAGTTCAGATAATGCACAGGCTTCCAACCCAACTCTGCCGCCTTTTTGATGGCTTGCGCGGCAAATTTTGGTGTCGTGACGTTAAAGAAAATATCAGCGCCGGATGACTTCAGGCTCACCATCTGGTTGTCCATCGTCGGGTCACTGGTTTCATAGCTGGCGCGGGCAATGATCATGCCTTTTTTGTCGCCCAGTCCGTCCTCCATGCCCTTCACATAGTCTTTTCCGTAGTCATCATTCTGGAAAAGAATGGCAATTTTCCCGTTGGGATGGTTTTTAAGAATATGGGCCGCATAAATCTTTCCCTCTGCCTGGTAATTGGGCTGCAGCCCCATAGTCCAGGGATAGTTGGCGGGATCGCCCCATTTGGTTGCACCCGTATTCACGAACAGGTGGGGAACCTTTTTCTTGTTCATGTACTCATGGATCGCGCTGTTTGGGGGCGTGCCCAGGGTGGCGGTCAGAAATAAGACCTCTTCCTGCTCCACCAGTTTGCGGGCTTGCTCTACCGTTTTGGGTGGTGAATAGTTGTCATCCAAAGAGATGAAATTGATTTTCCGGCCGTTGATGCCGCCTTGGTCATTGATGGATTTGAAGTACGCGGTCATCGCCGTGCCGATAAGGCCGTAAGCGGAAGCCGGGCCCGAATAAGGCACCATATTTCCCACTTTGACTTCCTTGTCGGTGGCACCGGCATCGTAGGTGCCTGCCGCCCATGAGGTAGCGCCTGCAATAAGTGATAAACCTATCGCAAGGCCTAATTTTTTGAAACTTTGCTTCATTTTGCGTCTCCTGGGTTGAGTTTTTTTAACGCACCCATTACGCCGCCGGGAGCGACATAGATCAGTGCGATCAGAATTGCACCATAGACCGCCCATGGTGCAGATTTCGAAATTTCATCGGCGATGTTCGGGACAAATTGGATAAAGGCCGCACCAAACAGTGCGCCCCATATCGTGCCCAGTCCACCCACCACGACACCGACAAGCAACGAAATGGATACAAAAGAATGGAAGCTATCTGGCGCCACAAAGGCAATGACCACCGCACCTAAGGCGCCGGCAATGCCGGTGTAGGCGGCAGACAAACCAAAGGTCATGGTCTTGACCCAGGCCAGGTTGACACCCAAAGCACCTGCGGCGATGGGCTGATCCCGGATCGCAATAATGGCGCGGCCCATCCGTCCTTTCACCAGATTGCTGGCAAACCAGAACATGGGCAGGGCAACCGCCAGCGTCACGAAATACAGCCAGCGATCTTCGGAAAGCGCAATACCGAAAAGCCGGAATTCAAACGGTGGTTCGGGCTTGCTCAACACAAGTCCTTGCACGCCTCCGGTGTAGGCAGCAATGCCCTTGTATTTCAGCAATTGCGGCACCGCCATCGCCAGCGCAAAGGTGGCCAGTGCTAAATAATGGCCGCCGAGCCGCAAAGCGGGAAAACCCATCAAAATACCCGCGATAAAACAAACGATGCCGGCGACCGGCACAGTGGCGTAGGCTGAAAACCCCGCATGGGCCATCAATGCCGCTGCGGTATACGCGCCGATGGCATAAAAAGCGCCATGCCCCAGCGAAATTTGGCCTGCGTATCCCGTCAATATATTGAGACCTAGCACCGCAATGGCATACACGATCATCAAGTTGAGCTGAAACACCCGAAAGTTGGGTAGAAAAAACGGCAGCACCAGCAAGCCGAGCAGTACGACTAACCAAATGATGCGGGTCCTAAAAAGTGCCATGGCGAATCCTTGAAACCTAAACCCGCGTGACGACTTTGCGTCCGAACAAGCCATGCGGCATAAGGGTAAGCGTACCCACGATCAGGACCAGGGCGACAGATAGCTTCAGTTCCGTGCCGATCACATAGGCGCCCAAAATATTTTCCAGCACACCCACAATAAAGCCGCCAATTACCGCGCCCCAGGGGTTGTCAATGCCCCCCAACAGGGCCGCCGCAAATCCGTACAAAAGAATACCGCCCATTAAGTTAGGGTCTAAAAAAATCACCGGCGCCATCATCATCCCTGCAACCGCGCCGATGGCCGATGCCAATCCCCAACCGAGCGCCAGCATCCATGAAACACGGATGCCCACCAGGCTGGCAGAGTCGGGGTTTTGGGCGGCTGCACGGATTGCCAGACCTATAGGCGTGTATTTGAAAAATAGAAATACCACCAGCAAAACAGCCAAAGTCACACCTAAGGATCCCAGCTGGTGCCCCGAAATATATTGGGGCAAAAATATGCTCGTGGTTGGGAAAGGACTTTTAAAGGCTTTAACGGTTTGCCCAAAGATCCAACCGGACATGGCATTGAATATCACCAGCAAGCCCACAAAGACGATGACGTTGTTGAGCACAGGCGCACGCTCAACCGGTCGGATAAATACCCGCTGCACCAACAGGCCACCCACGAAGGCAATCGCCACGGTAATAAAAAATGCGAGCCAGTAGGGTACGCCCCGTTCGATCAACGTCCAGGCGATGAAAGTGGCGAAAGTTGCCATTTCACCTTGGGCGAAATTAATGTGGTGGGTGGATTGGTAAATCATCACCAGGGCCAAGCCCAGCGCAGCGTAAATACTGCCGTTGGCTAAACCCGAAAAGACTTGAAGGAGGAAGCTGTCCATCTGGGGAGTCCTTGGTATTCAATAACCGAGGTAGGTGCGGCGAACCGACTCATCGGAGCGGATCTCCTGCGCCGTGCCGGAGAGCACTACTTTGCCAGTTTCCAGTAGATAAGCGTAGTCCGCTAGCGCAAGCGCCAAAGTAGCGTTTTGTTCCACCAGCAGCATGCTTACCTGATCGACTTGGTTGATATTGCGCATGATCTCGAAAATCTCTTGCACGATGAGCGGGGCCAGGCCGAATGAAGGTTCGTCCAAAAGCAGCAAGGTCGGGCGCAGCATCAAGGCGCGGCTGATCGCCAGCATTTGCTGCTCGCCGCCCGAAAGCGTTCCGGCTTGCTGGTTATAGCGCTCCTTGAGCCGGGGAAATCGCGCAAACATGCGCTCAATATCCTGGGCGACTGCATCCTTATCCCGCCGTGTGTAGGCGCCAAGGCGCAGGTTCTCCAAAACCGTTAAGCCGGTAAAAGTACCCCGCCCGTCTGGCACATGCGCAACGCCCATGCGCACAATTTTGTCGGTGGCATAGCCGCCCACCGATTGGCCCAGCAAGACTACGCTTCCTTGGGTTTTCACGGTCTGGCAAATCGCCCGCAATGTGGTCGTCTTACCCGCTCCATTCGCGCCCAAAATAGTGGTGATGCCACCTTTTTCGAGAGAAAAATTCAATCCGAACAAAGCCTGGGTCGTGCCATACCAGGCCTGTAAATCCTGAACTTCCAATAATTTCATACGGAAGTTCCTCCTAAATAGGCACGGACCACTTCCGGGTGTTTTTGTATGGTTTGCGGTACGCCTTCGGCAATTTTTTTGCCGAAATTCAAGACCACAATCCAGTCAGAAACATCCATCACCAACTGCATATGGTGTTCCACCAATAACACGGTGACCCCCAGATCGTCGCGCACCCACTTAATCAAATTTCCCAAATCAGAAAGTTCTTCGTGGTTGAGCCCGGCTGCAGGCTCGTCAAGCAATAGCAAACGCGGTTGTGCGGCTAATGCCCGGGCAAACTCCACCCGCTTTTGAAAGCCAAATGGCAAGGCCCCCGCAGGACGGTCGGCCACGTCCGTTAATTTGAGCTTGACCATCAGGTCTTGCGCAATATGGTCTAAATGCGCTTCTTCTTCACGCACCATGGCAGTGGGCCACAAGCCCTTCAAAAATCCCGAATGGGACTTGGTATGCGCGCCCACCAAGATGTTTTCACGCACCGTCATGGTGCGAAACAAGGCCAAATTTTGAAAGGTGCGGCCAATACCCAGGCCGGTCATTTTGTGGACCGGCGTATCGGTGATGGACTTACCCTCAAAGCAAAGGTCGCCCGACTGATACTGGTACAGGCGGCTCAGGCAGTTAAACAGCGTGGTTTTTCCCGCGCCGTTGGGTCCAATAAGACCACACACCTTGTCGCGCGGGATGTCGAATGACACGTCGTCTAGGGCGGTGATGCCGCCGAATCGAACGGTAATGCCCCTTACTTCTAATAAAGCTTCCAAAGGATCCACATATTCACCTTAGCGATCTGGCGCCAGTAAGAGGAAAAAGTATTTCTTCGATTCAGTGTAAACCCAGCTTTCCAGGCGACGAATAGTGTTTACCCTAGTCAATTCCCCTGCGAATGCAAAGAATAAGCCGCTAAAGTGCATCAGCAACCGGGCCTGCAACAGGCCCGGGTATCCATTTTCCGAGCGTTATTGAAAGAAATGACTATGGCAAGCTCTGCGCATTCCATCACGCCGCCCCTGGATGCAGTCCAAAGCGACCCCCGCCACATGGCCTGGATGGTGGGTACACCGCCACCCCTAGAAAAGCGGGTGCGCTTTGAAGACGCCAGCATGCTGCGCTTTCCGCAAAACCGGTGGGCCAATAGCAATTTCCGTAGCCTGGTGCCCACCAAGGTCGTCTCGCGCGGACACGGACCGGTGGCGCCCTTGGTGCGGGCCGAACGTGCAGATCTGGATGCCGTGCTTTTTCAGCCTATCGGCGTCACCAGCCCGATGCGCTGGGACCAGTCTTTGCTGACCAATTACACCGATGGCATCGTGGTACTGCACCAGGGCAAGCTGGTCTATGAGCGCTACCTCGGTGCGCTTGATGCCGATACGCCGCATATTGCGTTTTCCGTAACCAAGTCTTTTTTCGGCACCTTAGCCGCATGCCTGGTACACGAAGGCAAACTGGACGAGGCAGCCTTGGTCACGCATTACGTTCCTGAACTGGCTGGCAGTGCGTTTGGCGACGCCACCGTGCGCCAAGTCATGGATATGACGACCAGCTTGCAATACAGCGAGGACTACACCGACCCGCATGCCGATATCTGGCACCATGCCCGCGCCGGTGGATTCTTGATGCGCCCGCCAGGCTACAGCGGGCCGGATAATTTTTACGCCTTCTTGCAAACCGTCAAAAAAGCGGGCGCGCACGACACTGGTTTTTCTTACAAAACCATCAATACCGATACCCTAGGCTGGATCATCCGCCGCATCACCGGCCTGTCCCTGGCAGACTATTTGTCGCAATGCATCTGGTCACGCTTGGGCGTGGAGCAAGACGCTTACCTCACCGTGGACTCCGCAGGCACCGAGTTTGCAGGCGCCGGGCTGAACACCACCTTGCGCGATCTGGCGCGCTTTGGCGAATTGATGCGCCATGATGGCCGCGCCCAGGGTGCGCAAGTCATTCCATCCGAAGTGGTACACAACATTCGTCGCGGCGCAGACCCTGCAAAATTTGTGCACGCCAATTACCACACCCTGCCCGGCTGGAGCTACCGCAGCATGTGGTGGGTCTCGCACAACCCGCATGGCGCGTACATGGCACGCGGCATTCACGGCCAGGCGCTGTACATAGACCCGAAAGCCGAGATGGTGATCGCGCGCTACGGCTCGCACCATATCGCAGGCAATTTGGGCATAGACCCGCACTCCATCCCGGCCTACCATGCGATGGCGCTGCATTTAATGCAGAACCCTTGACACCGCACAGCGCTAGTGAAGTGCTGAATATTCTTTTCGATTGGAACACCCCATGGCCCACGCAGAAACCATACAACTCATTCCGGCCCGCAAGGGCAGCGCGGCCCGTATGCAGGCCGGTAAAGTCCTGCGGGTTATCAATACCCATGGCTCCCAGGTCGTGGACTTTTGGGCATTTAACGACCCGGACCTGGGCGAATGCATGTCCATGGAGCACACGCGCGGCATGCTGTGCAAAATCACTCCGCAGGTGGGTGACAGCCTGTACACCAACCAGCGGCGCGTGATTCTGACCATGGTAGAAGACACATCGCCCGGCGTGCATGACACGCTAATCGCCTCCTGCGACCGCTACCGCTACGAGCAGCTGGGCGCCAAAGGATTTCATGACAACTGCACCGACAATCTGGGGCACGCATTGGCCCACATCGGTCTTGCGCGTGTGATGCATCCGGCGCCTTTCAATTTGTTTATGAATATCCCGATTCAAAACGGCAATGCGTTATCGTTTGCAGCGCCGGTAGGCCACGCAGGCGACAGCGTGAGTTTTCGCGCCGAGATGGACTGCGTAGTGGCATTTTCCGCATGCCCGCAAGACATGCTGCCAATCAACGGCAAGGACTGCCAAATTCACGACGCGCATTACCAGATCCTGCATTGAGCAGGCCTGCTAGCTGCGCCCCTTAGCCCTGGCCGTACATCACATTGATCCGCGCCACGTATTTAGACACCGCGCCCGCCACCTGGCGTCCCTCATGCAGCACCGAACCGGGGCCAAAGCCGTGGCGGAAAAACAGGGCAGAGCCTTTGACCGGCGACACATCCACATAGCCGCCGTCAGGCCGGAACAGCCGGGTGTCGCCGCCCTGCACACCGTCGCGTGGGCCATTGAGGTACAACAGCATGGTTAGGCAAGAACGCAAACCGTCAGGCCACTCCAGCATTTGGTCGCGCTGCGGGCTTAGGCTGTAGCCAGGCCAGTCGCCGTCGGTATGGCGGTTAAACACATCCATAGCATCGTAGCGGTACATATTGATACGTTGGCTCAAATGCCCGAACAAGGGCCTGCCGTCTATCTCGCGGGGCAATAATGGCCCGATGCGCGAGGCTAAGGGCTCCATCAGGCCGGTATCGGCGAGCCAATGCACGGACTTATTCATGCGCATGCCCGGCGGCGTCACGATGCCTGGCGCCGCCTCGCGGTAGCCCAAACGCTCAGTGGCCTGCACCATGGCATCGGCCTCGTCTGGGCTGAGCACATCGTCGATTACAAAAGCCAGCAAACCACCCAGTTCAATATCGCGCCGCACCGGCTTCAATGAGGGCTGCGCTTGCAAGCGTAGCGCGGGTGCTTGCTGCGTAAACGCAAACACTGGCGTCATGGGCACGACACCGCCCATGGGCAGCGAACCGGGCAGATAGGCAACCGCTTGGTGCTCAGGCCAGCCGAGGGCTTCAGGGGTTACAGCGTTCACCATGTTCCGATATTGGGCATAGAGACCCAGGGTTGCTTGGGGAAGTGGCGCGTGGCGTTGTGTCGCGCGGTTTACTTGGCGCTAAGTACCCAGATCGTTAGTTTTTTCAGATCCGCATCGGACAACTTAGGTTGCGGTGGCATGGGCAGATCGCCCCATTTGCCAGCGCTGCCATTACGTATGTTTTCCATAACAAGGGCTTGCGCGTCCGCCTGCCCAGCGTATTTGGCGGCCACGTCTTTGTAGGCAGGGCCGACCAATTTAAGGGCGACCGCATGGCATGCTAGGCAGTTATTTTTCTGCGCCAGCGCTTCATTGGCTTGGGCAGCGCCCGACAACAGCAACGCCGCCGTGAATAGCGCTACGGTTTGCGCAATGCGTGCAGACCGCCTGGTGTAAATCTTCGCCATCTCAACGCCCCAAATTCTTTAAACGGCCTGGCTCGACAATCTCGATCCAATAGCCGTCGGGGTCTTTGATAAAGGCGACGTCTTTCATTTTTCCTTGGTCTGGGCGCTTCACAAAGGGCACCTGGTGCTGGTCAAACCAAGCTATCGCGGCGTCCAGGTCTGGCACCGAAAAACAGATGTGCCCAAAGCCTTGCGGCTGGGCGTTGCCATCATGGTACTTAAATTCAGGATCCGTCTCGGTGCCCCAGTTGTGGGTCAGCTCCAAAATGCCTCGTTGGGAAAAAGTCCAGGCTGTGCGCTCGCCCTCTTCTTGCGGCACGGTTTCTCCTTCTACCGCGCGGTGCAAAAAGTAGAGCGAAAACTTCAATTCCGGAAAATCGAGTTTGCGCAATAAGCGCATGCCCAAAATGCCGGTGTAAAAAGCCAATGCCACCTGCGGATCTTTCACGCGCAGCATCGAATGGTTGAAGACAAAGCCACGGGTTTGCTCGGGCACATGCTCGCTCACACCGGGGAGGATGTCAGTAGTAAAAGACATTGCTAAATTTTTTTTTGTAGTATCGGTATCGAGAGGGTAAGTCCCGGCTGGCGCATCCACATGTGCCAGCCGGGTTGCGACGGGAAACCGGATCAGCCGCCCACCGCCGCCCTCGGCTTTGGGGCGGAATCAAGCGCATGCACCGTCCGCGCCAGGGGCGCCGCGTACGTCAGCGCATCTGGCTGTGACTGCTTGCGTTCCATGTTGATCACGCAGCGGCGCAAATAGCGCATGCTGGTAACCCGCAGAAAGGAAGCAAAGTTGGGCACCTCACCACGATGGGCCAAGATTTCGTCATGGAATTGCGAAATCAAGGCATTCGTGGTGCAGCCCTCCTCTTCGGCCATTTCCGCCAGAATATCCCACACCATGTTCTCCAAGCGCAAGCTGGTCAGCACATTGCGGATACGCACGGTGCGCGAGCGCTGCTCGTACTGGATAGGGTCCGCTTTGACGAAATATTCACACATGGACAGCTCCCATTGCGAGGGCCGGCATCTTAGATAGCCCGCTCGGTCATTTGCTTGGCGATGTAATCGGCCTGGCGGATGGCCAGCGTCACAATCGTTAGCGTTGGATTTTCGGCTCCACCGGTGGTGAACTGGCTGCCGTCGCTGATAAACAAATTAGGAATGTCATGCGTCTGGCCCCAGGCATTGACCACGCCGTCTTGTGCGCGCCCGCTCATGCGGCAGGTGCCCATATTGTGGGTGGAAGGATAAGGTGGCGTGCGGAAGGTCTTGATCGCACCGGCCGCTTGGTACACCCGCTCGCCTTGCGTGAACGCGTGGTTGCGCATGGCGATGTCGTTATCGTGGTCATCAAAGTGCACGTTGGGAATGTAGTTGCCCCATTGGTCTTTGGCATTGGTGTTCAAGGTAACGCGGTTGGTTTCGCGCGGCATGTCCTCGCCCACCAGCCACATACCCGCCAGGTTGGTGTAATGGTCCATCCACCATGCGAAGTCCGCACCCCAGCCGCCTGGATTCAAGAAGGCCGCCATGAACGGCACGCCCAGGCTCAGGGTTTCCATCTCGTAGCCGCCGACAAAGCCGCGCTTGGGGTTATGCGCCGCCTCGTCGCGGATGATGCCGGCCATGGTAGTGCCACGGTACATATGCACCGGGTTTTTGAATGCGGCATAGACCGAGCCAGTCATGTGGCGCATGTAGTTGCGTCCCACCTGACCCGATGAGTTGGCCAGGCCGTCTTTGAACATAGAGGACGCAGACAATAGCAACAGACGCGGTGTCTCGATCGAGTTACCGGCCACGCAAATAATGCGGGCTTTCTGGCGCTGCTCTTTGCCATCTTTATCAAAATACACCACGCCGGTGACCTTACCCGATAGATTGTGCTCAATGCGGGTGACGTGCGATTGCGGGCGAATTTCGAAATTACCGGTAGCCTCGGCCTTAGGAATTTCGGTGTACAGCGTGGACCATTTAGCGCCGCTCTTACAACCCTGAAAACAAAAGCCTAGCTGCATGCAGCGTCCACGACCATCACGCGGCTGGCTGTTGATGGCCATATTGCCGGTATGCACTTCTTTGTACCCCAGCTTGGAGGCACCGGCATGCATCACTTTGAAGTTGTTGTTGCCGGGCAGACCTGGAATACCGTTGGTACGGGTCACGCCCATTTTGTATTCTGCTTTGGCGTAATAGGGTTCTAGGTCTTTGAGGGTGATGGGCCAGTCCAGCAAATTGGCGCCTTTGACTTCGCCATATTCGGACTTGACGCGGAACTCATGCTCTTGGAAGCGCAGTGATGCACCAGCCCAGTGTGTGGTCGTACCGCCCACCGTCTTGCATATCCATGCGGGCAGGCCGGCAAAGTCTTTGGCTACACGCCAGGAGCCCGAGGTAGTGCGCGCATCGAGCCAAGCCAGTTGCACAAAGGACTTCCACTCGTCATTGATAAACGTGGCGGTCGATTGCAGCGCGCCTGCTTCCAACACTACCACCTTGATGCCTTTTTGGCACAACTCATTGGCCAACGTGCCGCCGCCAGCGCCCGAGCCAATAATCACAACAACCGAGTCGTCCGAAAAATCAAATTTAGCCATATTTTTTCTCCTAAATCGTATTGAGGGGCTTAGCCCATATAGGGCGCGGGGCTGGCTTCTTTGGAAGGCTCGGGCAACCACTTGAGGTCTTGGAAACCACGCGTGATGTAGCCGCCTTTTTCCCAGGCCGAGCCGGGGTAGCCAAACACGGCATAGGCCATGTCGTTGTCATACAGCGAGGTAATGCACTGACCACGTACGGTGCCAAAAAATGGAGTGCCTTCCATGCCGCGCACGATCTCTTCGCGCTTGGCTGCGCTGGCTTTAGCGAAACTACCGCCCGCCGATTTGTCCAGCCAGGCGATGCCGTCTTGCAGCATCTTGGCGCTGGCAGCATCGCCTGCGGCTTTGGCATCAAGGTCTTTGGCCAGCAAGGCATACACGGCATCGGGCAGGCGCTTGTGCGGGTACAGTACGCGGCCCATGGCCATCAAGGTTTGGCCTTCAGCGGTGGAAAGTTTTTTTAATTCCAGGGCCCAGGCGTTGGAAGGCGCCAAACCAGCCAGCAGCGAACCGCCGACCAGGGTGCCGAACAACAGGCCAGAGCCTTTCAAAAATTCGCGCCGCGCCAGCGGCAAATTGACTTTGCGGACTTCGCCGCTTTCTTCGTCGCAGCCTGCGACTTCAGGGTTCGCTTGCGCAATGGAAATAACACGCATAGTGGTCTCCGGTGGGTTAAGTGCTTGTGCACGGTGGTTAAATTAGCAAAGAAAGTATCGGTTTGAATCAGGTGCTGTGGGTGATAGCAGGCTACCTACAGGGGAAACCCTAGGTCCGTGATTCGATTTCAAAAAAATATAGAAATTCTTGGTTTACAAAAATTGGAGAAATCGATGGCAATGGTGCTGCGCGCCCAGGCCTCATGCAATTGCAACCTCCTGATATCGTTGGCGCAGTACCCGGTGCAATATCTTTCCGGTAGCGGTGCGGGGCATAGCTTGGTCGGCCATAAAGTCCACACTTGCCGGGCACTTAAAACTGGCTAGTTGTTGTTTGCACCAATCGCGCAATTCCCGCATATCCGCACTTTGCCCCTGATGCAGCACAACAACGGCATGCACGGCTTCGCCCCACTTGGGATGAGGCAGGCCGATCACGGCAACGTCCTTAACCTTGGGGTGCGCACCGAGCACACCTTCCACTTCGGACGGATACACGTTTTCGCCACCGCTGATGATCATGTTGCTTTTGCGGTCCACCAGCCAAATGAAGCCATCGGCGTCCCGGCGCGCCATATCGCCCACCGAACACCACGGGCCCATAAAAGCTTGTACGGTCTTCTCGGGGTTTTTCCAATACCCGGCAAACACATAGGGTGTGCGCGAAAAAAGCTCACCCACTTCGCCATCAGGCACTTCGCGCCCATCGGCATCTAGCAAGCGAATAGCACCGCTGCCGGCCCACTCGCGCCCCACCGAGCCCAGCTTGTGCAATTGCTCGTCTGGCCGCAAGAGCGTCACCCAGCCCGCTTCGGTAGAACCGTAGAGTTCATACAAGCGGCTGTTGGCAAAATGCGCCAGGATGGCCAGTTTGGTATCGCGACGCGCCGGTGCCGAAGAGATCATCAGCTTGCCCACGGCGCTGATGTCATAGCGCGCTTTCACCGCCTCGGGCAAGCCCAGCATCATGATGTAGTGCGTGGGCACCAACGAGGTGAAAGTCACCTTCTCGCGCGCCAGCGTGGCGAGTAAAGCCTCGGGGTCAAAGCTGCGCTGATCGTCGATGATGCAGGTGCTGCCCAGGTGAATAAAGGTGTTGGCGAAATACAGCGAGTTGGCGTGGCACATCGGCATGACCAAGAGCGCGGTGTCGTCGCGGCTAAAGCCTATTTCGGTGGCCGTTGCAAGCGCCAGTAATGCGCTGCCGCGATGCAGGCGAATAGCGCCCTTGGGGCGCCCAGTGGTGCCCGAGGTGTACACCAGGGCACAGATATCGTCTTGGCCTACCGCCTCAAACTCACATGCGCCACCTGCGCTCGCGATCAGGCATTCATAGGCTTGCCAACCGTCGGCACCGGTAGGCGCGCCGGACTGCCCCACCGCGATGTAGTTGGCGCGGGGAATGGGTAAGCTGCTGCGCAGCGTATCCACAAGGGCTAGAAACTCCGCCCCGGCCAGCACGGCGCGTACCTCCGCGTCTTGGACGATGTACTGGATCTCGGGCGCACTCAGGCGAAAGTTAAGCGGCACCACCACCAAGCCGGCCCGCGCCATGGCGACGTAGATCTCCATCCACTCAATGCAGTTGTAGGCCAGCACTGCCACGCGGTCGCCCTTAGCTAGGCCCAAATTCATCAAGCCAGCGGACAGGCCGCTGGCGCGCGCATGCCACTGCGCATACGTCAGGCTACGCTGGGAATCACGCGTAGCCACTTTCTGCGGGCACAGCCGCGCATGCGTGGCAACCGCATCGGCCAGGGTGGGCAAATACGCCATAGATCTACTCCTTGTCTGTGCAAACCGTTGCGGCACGCAATGCCGCTGTACTGGGTCGGTGTTTTATGAATTCGGAACTCTGAATTCAGAATTCAATTATAATCAAGGCTTTTAATCCTGGGAGCGCAATATGGTTTTTCAGCCTTCGACGCAGCACACGGGTGCGGCAGTGATTGCCCGATTTCTCAAGGCACGCGGCGTGCAACGGGTCTATGGCCTGTGCGGCGGCCACATCATGCCCATCTGGATGCAGCTCGACGCTCAGGGCATAAGCATCATTGACGTACGCGATGAGCGCGCAGCGGTCTATATGGCGCATGCGGATGCACAGCTATCAGGCGGCTTGGGCGTGGCCTTGGTGACCGCTGGCCCGGGCGTGACCAATGCCATGACCGGCATCGCCAACGCCCATGTGGCCCGCGCGCCGGTACTGGTGCTTTCAGGCCTGCCGCCCGGTGCGCAGGAAAACCGGGGCGCTTTACAGGACATCGTCCACACCGAGTTGGTGCGCAGCATCACCCGCTATGCACGCAGCGTGCGCCACCCGGACTTGGTGCCGCAAGAGCTTTGCGAAGCCAGCGCCCGCGCCTTGGGACAGGGTGGCGAGCCCGGCCCGGTGTACCTGGACTTCCCGGTTGATGTCTTGCGCGCTACCGTGAGCCCCGCACTGCAATTGCCAGAATATTTTTCTCCGTCGACGCCCCAACCCCAGCCACCCCACCCCGCCGCGGTAGCGCAAGCGCTGCAACTTTTATGGTCCGCCAAACGGCCTTTGTTTATTTCCGGGCGCGGCGCACGCCATGCGGGCCCCGCCCTAAGCGCCCTGCTCTCGCGGCTGAACGCCGCCTACCTAGATACCGGCGAGAGCCGGGGCTTGGTAAGTGATGCGCACCCCAGTGTGGTGGGCGCGATGCGCGGCGCGGTCATGGGCCAGGCCGATTTGGTCGTGACCGTGGGAAGGCGTTTGGACTTCCAATTAGCCTATGGCTCACCAGCCGTCTTTGGCGATGCGCAGTTTTTGCGGATTGCCGACTGCGCTGCTGAGTTACGCGACAACCGCCAGGGCGCGCTAGGCATGCTGTGCGACCCGGCGCTGGCGCTGCAAGCCTTGCTGGATGCCGCTCCCGCGCACGCACCGGCCAGCGATGGCAATTGGCTGCAAGGCCTTCGCGCACAGCATCTGGCACGCTCTGACAAATTACAGCAGAGCATGCGCAGCGCGCCGCCGGGCAGCGATGGCCGCATGCACCCCAACCGGGCCCTGGCCGCGCTGCGTGATGCCCTGCCCGATGACGCCATTGTGGTAGCCGACGGCGGCGATTTTTTAAGCTTCGCCCGCGTGGGCCTTCCCGCCTCTACCTACCTGGACCCTGGCTCGCTGGGATGCATCGGCATCGGCACGCCCTTTGGTATCGCTGCCAGTTTGGTGCATCCAGACCGCACTGTCGTGGTGGCCACGGGCGATGGCGCTTTTGGCTTTAATGCCATGGAGATCGACACGGCGGTACGGCACCAGGTTCCGGTGCTCATCATGGTCGCCAATAACGGCTCCTGGGCGATTGAAGTGCGCGACCAGCAGGAAAACCATGGCAAGGTGGTCGGCACGCGGCTTCAATTTTCCGACCACGCAGCCGTGGCGCGGGGCTTTGGCATGTATGCAGAGCGGGTGGAAAACGCGGACGACTTACCCGGGGCCATTGCTCGCGCCTTAGCCAACCGCCCGGCCTTGCTGGATGTGGTAGTCACGCCCGAAGCGCCTTCGTCAGACGCCAAGTCCGGCCTAGCCTGGGTGCCTGATCTACAAGCGCTAGCAGCATGGAACGATGCCGAGGTGCAGTGGCGACAAGGCGCTAAGAACGGGCAGGCCTAGTCGTCTATAGTGAAGTGATGAAACTCATAACAACGCAACCCTCCATGGTGGAGCAAGTGCACAAGGCCATTCTGTCCGACATCGCCTCGGGCAAGCTACCTGCGGGTGCCCGCATTATTCAAGAGCAAATAGCCCAGAGCCTGGGTGTATCGCGCCAACCGGTACAACACGCTCTGACGCTGCTGCGCAACCACGGCATATTGCAGGACGCGCCGGGCCGTGGTTTGCAAGTCGCCCCTATGGACTTGGCGCATGTGCGGCAAATCTACGATGTGCGCGCCGTCATCGAAGGCCTGGCTTTTCGCAAAGCTGCTGAAACCAATGCGGCTCAAGCCGCCAGCAAAGGGCCGGCCCTGATACGCGCCGGCCAGAAGGCGGCCAGCAGCGGATCGGTCGGCGCAATGATCGCGGCTGACATGGCGTTTCACCAATTTGTTTACGCTATCTCGGGCAACCAACTGCTTGCGCCTTCGATGGAGGCCCATTGGACGCACACCCAGCGCGTGATGGGCGAGGTGCTGATTCGCGATGACAAACCGAACGACGTGTGGGAGCAGCACCAAGAGTTGCTGGAGGTAGTCGTCAAAGGCCAAGCCGCGCAGGCTGAGCGCCTGGCTAAAAAACATATTCTGGATGCCGCAGACTTCATGATCGAGCGCTTGCGCAGCGAAGGGCACACCGTTTGATGGATTTTGTAATCGGCCTGATTCCTGCCTAGCCATCGAACCGCCCCGGGCTAAACCTATTGTTTGCGCAGAAGGCTAAGGGCTGTCACGCAAATTTCATGAAACTAACTTAGATTGACAAGGAAATTCAAAAAACTCGACATTTCCATTGAATCCCTTATTTGCACAGGTTCACCTCACTCCTCGCGCTTGGTATGAAAAGCGAGTGATCTACGCAGTCATTACCGTCTCGCTACTAGGAATGAGTGCCTGCTCTCCGACAGCGTTCATTAAAAGAAGTCTTGGTGACGAATTGGCCCAGCAAGGCCAGTCACAGGAAGTAGACCCGGGTCTGGCGCGAGAGGCCAGCGCTTTCTACTTAAAACTATCGGAATCGCTCCTGAATGACACGCCTGACAACCTGAAGTTGGCAGAGGCAGTGGGTGCCGGTTTATGCCAGTACACCTTTGCTTATGTGGCTTTCGAGGCGGAACGCCTAGCAGCTACCGATGCCCAGGCCGCCTACCGAACCAACGAGCGCGCCAAGCGACTCTATTTGCGCGCTCACCGCCACCTCATGCGGGCCTTGGAACTCTCCACGCCTGGCTTTCGGGCCAAACTTGCGCAGCACGACGCCAATCAGTGGCCGCGTATTGCGCCAGACCAAGTCGGCCTGGCGTATTGGGCTGCTGCGTCTTGGGGCGGCTATATATCGCTGGCCAAAGATTCCCCAGACGCTGTTGCCGACTTTCCCCTAGCCTACCGCCTGGCCACCTTGGCCTGGAAGGTAAACCCCAACTTTGGCAACGGGGGACTTTCCAGCTTGATGGGCAGTTTTGAGTCTGCGCAACCCGGCGGCTCGTTGGTGAAAGCCACGCAATATTTCGACGCCGCCATCACGATCAGCCAGGGCCAAAACGCAGGCGCCTATATCGCCAAAGCCGAAAGCATCGCCTTCGCCCAAGGCCAGCGTGAAGCCTTTGAAACGCTGCTGAAAAAAGCCATAGAGGTCAGCGACAAGCACCCCGATCTCAGTAACGAACTGATGCGCGAGCGGGCGCTGTGGCTGCTTCGTAGCGCTGACGACCTATTTTGAAATGCCTTTATTTATGAACTCCTTGTCGACACCTTCCCGGCTACTGACTGCCTTTTTGTTTTTGGCGCTGGCATGGCTAAGCCTGCCCAACTGCATGGCTGCGGATAAGCAGCTTCGCATCGGGTCGCTGGTGCCCAAAAATTCTTTGTACCACCGCCAGCTCATGGATATCGGCGAGGCCTGGCGGGCTGCCCAGGCAGAGAACAGCAAATACGTGGTCTATCCCGACGGAAGCCAGGGCGGCGAAGCGGAAATGGCACGCCGCATGCGCATCGGCCAGTTGCAAGGCGCCCTGCTGTCCGTCGTGGGTCTGCAAGAGATTGAGCCCTCGATCACCGCGCTGCAAGCCATCCCTATGTTGTTTAGGTCGTGGGAAGAGGTGGACTACGTCCGCGAAAAAATGCGGCCATCGATAGAGAAGAAATTTTTCGATAAAGGCTTTGTGGTTTTGGCCTGGGGCGATGCGGGGTGGGTGCGCTTTTTTTCCAAGGATGCGGCGCTTAGACCAGATGACTACAAGAAAATGAAATTTTTCGCCTGGGGCGCGGAACCCGACCAGCAGGCGATTATGAAAAGCCTGGGCTACACGCCGGTTCCCTTGGAGACTTCAGACATTCTTCCGGCCATCCAAACCGGGATGATCAACGTGGTGCCTTCCACGCCCTACTTCGCCTTGGCCACACAAATTTACACCTCCGCACCCCATATGCTGGAGATCAACTGGGCGCCGATTGTGGGCGCCCTAGTGCTGACGAAGAAGGCATGGGACGACATGAGCCCTGCCACGCAGGCCGCGATGCGCGCAGCTAGCGAGAAAGCGGGCGTGCAAATTCGCGCTAAGGCCAGGCAAGAAGTTGACGAGGCGGTCGATGCCATGAAAAAGCGGGGGCTGATAGTCAGCCGTCCCAGCGCGGAGCAAATGCGCGAATGGACCGAGTTTGCCGAAAAACTGTACCCGCGGATTCGCGGCACCATGGTGCCAGCCGACACTTTTGACGAGGTACAGGCCCATCTGAAAGACTTCCGCACGGGCAAGGCCAAGTAACCATGGCACGCTTGGCAGCGCTTCGTACCTGGCTGGGCCGTATCGACGAGCAAATCGCCGCCTTGGCTTTAGGGCTGATGATGCTCATCCCGCTCATTGAGATCGTGATGCGGCCTTTGATGGGAAGCGGCATTTCCAATGCGCCTGTCGTGGTGCAGCATCTAGGCCTGGTGCTGGCCATGTTTGGGGCGCTGGCCGCAGAAAGGCATGGCCACCTGACCTCGTTTGGCTCCAACGATGGCAGCAAGGGCCGTACGCCTGCGTGGCGACTGGCCCAGCTATTGGCCGCTTTGGTGTGCGGCATGCTGGCGTATGCCAGCTGGCAATTCGTCAGCACAGAGCGCGATGCGGCGCATACCCTGGCCTATGGCTTGCCGGTCTGGACCCTGCAAGCCTGCATGCCTTTGTGCTTTGTGTTGCTGGGCTTTAAATTGGGCGCGAGGTGCGCTAAAGGTTTGCCGCTGGCAGCGCTGGTGGCTGCATGTATTCCAGGCCTAGGCATCGCCATTGCCGCGCAATTGGAGGGAACCTCGTTTTCTCCTTGGCCGGCATTCGCCTTACTCGCTGCGGCTTTGCTTGCCGGTGCGCCGATATTTACTGTGTTGGGGGCTCTGGCGCTGGTGCTGTTCTGGAGCGAAGGCATGCCTTTGGCCTCAGTGGCCTTGTCGCATTACCAAATCACCGTCAACCCATCCTTACCTGCGCTGCCTTTATTTACCTTGGCGGGGCTGCTATTTGCGCGTACCGGAGCCACGCAAAGACTGGGCGACTTATTCGTCTGCTTGTTTGGCGGGGGCGTCAAAGGCACGGTGGTCGCCGTCGCCTTGCTATGCTCATTTTTCACCGCATTTACCGGAGGCAGTGGCGTCACCATTTTGGCGCTTGGCGGCTTGATGCTGCCGCTATTGAGCAATGCCGGTTACCCGGAAAAGAAAGGCATTGGCCTGGTAACCAGTGCCAGCGCATTAGGTGTATTGCTAGCGCCCTCGGTACCGCTCATCATGTATGCGATTGTGGCGCGCGTGCCCATTAGCACCATGTTTTTAGCGGGTGCGATACCGGCGCTGGTGATGGTGATGAGCTTATTGATTTTTGGTGGATTTTTGAAATCGACCACGTATCCGACCCCCGCAGCCCCAAGAGCATCTGCCGCCGCCGTCTGGAAAACTATGTGGCTTGCCAAATGGGAAATATTGGCGCCGGTAGTGGCCATCGGCTCGCTCGTTAGCGGCCTGGCTACCCCCATGGAAAGCGCGGCACTCACCGCAGCCTATGCTCTGATAACCCAGGCCTTCATCCACCGGGAATTGTCCTTAAAAACATTATTTAGCTGCCTGAGCGATGCCGCCCAAATCATTGGCGGGGTGCTGCTGATATTGGGCATGGCGCTTGCGCTGACCAATTTTCTGATAGACGCGGGCATTCCCGATGCAGCCATTACAGCGACCCAAAACCTGATTCCTAGCCAAGCGATTTTTCTGGTCGCTTTGGTGGTTTTTTTGTTATTTGCCGGCGCGCTGATGGAGATATTCGCAGCGATTGTGGTGCTAGTGCCCTTGTTATTGCCCGTGGCGCAAAGCTACGGCATTGATCCGGTGCACTTTGGCATCCTATTTTTGGCAGCTATGGAAATGGGCTTTTTGTGCCCCCCAGCCGGCATGAATATTTTCTTTGCGTCCGCCATGTTCGGCAAACCCATTAGCACCGTGGCCAGCTCGGTGACCCCCGCCTTGCTGGCAATTTTTGTGGGCAGTTTGCTGATCGCACTGGTGCCTGCCTTGTCCACCGCCTTGCCGAAATTTTTGGGGCTGATGGCCTGAATTCAGCCAAGTGCTTTGCCCAGGGTGATGCTGGCCTGCTGCTGGTTAGAACACCCACCCTATACTTTGCGCACTTAAGGAATCTGTATGCGCACATCTCCCATTCAACACACTGTCGTCGTTGGCGCTGGTGCGGTTGGCAGTTTTTTTGGCGCCATGCTGGCGCGCGCCGGGCACCAGGTCACGCTGATCGGCAGGCCCGCGCATGTACAGGCGATACAAAGCCATGGTTTGCAACTGGACTTGGCCAAAGCCAATGCGCCAGAGACCGTGCGCATTCCCGCCACCACAGATCTGGCAGTTTTGCGCCAAGCAGACCTAGTATTGTTTTGCGTGAAGTCCACCGACACAGCGGCTGTTGCGCACAGTATGGACGCGCATGTGGCGCCCCAAGCCATCATCATGAGTTTGCAAAACGGCGTGGAGAACGCAGCGCTGATTGCCAGCGCACTGCCCAACCCGGTGATTCCAGCCGTGGTGTACGTGGCCACCGAAATCTCCGCGCCGGGATGCCTCAAACACCATGGCCGGGGCGAGCTGGTCATCGGCACCATGCAAACCCCCAGACTCAGCAATGCGCCGCAAGCCTTGGCGGACATCGTGGCACTTTTTGCCAGCGCGCAGGTGCCGGTGCAAATCTCGCAAGACGTGATGGTCGACCTCTGGTCCAAGCTGCTGATTAATTGTGTTTTTAACGCGATTTCCGGGCTAGCCCAAACCAGCTACGGCAAGCTGGCGGCGGTAGAGGCTATCCAGACGACCCAGGTCGCTTTGGTACGCGAGGTCATTGCCGTGGCGCTGGCCGACGGCACCCGTTTAGACGAAGCCACTGCGATGCAAGCGGTGGCCAAGATTACCAAGACCATGGCCGGACAAAAGTCCTCTACCGCGCAAGACATGGCGCGCAGCAAGCCCAGTGAGATCGATCACCTCAATGGCTTTGTGGTGCGGCGCGGACAAGCGCTAGGCGTGCCTACGCCGGTGAACCAAGCCCTGTACGCACTGGTTAAATTGGTCGAATCCTCTTATCCCGCGCATGCTTAACACGCCCGTCCCGCCCGAGTTTGCGCGGGCCTTGCGTGAATTGGGCTTGTCCAGCGCGAGTAGCTTAAATGGCATGCCGCTCACAGGCGGTGTGTCGTCCGACATTTGGTGCATTGAAACCGACAAGGGCCTGGTCTGCGCCAAACGCGCGCTGCCCAAATTACGCGTTGCCGCCGACTGGCAAGCGCCGGTCGAACGCAACCTGTATGAAGCACGTTGGCTACAAGTTGCGAACACAGCAGCGCCCGGTTGCGCGCCTGCGCTACTGGGTCAGCACACAGAACTTGGCGTGCTGGTGATGCGCTACTTGCCGCCAGCCGACTACCGCCTGTGGAAGCAGGAGCTGCATGCAGGCCGAGCCGAGGCAGCCACCGCCCAAGCGGTGGGCGAAGTGCTGGCGCGTATCCACAGCTACGCCGCACAACAAGACGGTTTGGCTGCTGAATTTCCCACCCAAAAAATCTTTTTTGAAATCCGCCTGGCGCCCTACTTAGTAGCTACGGCACAGCGCCATCTCGATCTGGCAAGCGCACTGCACGCCTTGGTCCTGCAAACCCAAAGCCATGCCAAAACGCTGGTACACGGCGATGTCAGCCCCAAGAATATTTTGCTGGGTAGCCAGAGCCCGGTGCTGCTCGATGCCGAATGTGCCACCTGGAGCGATCCGGCTTTTGACCTGGCGTTTTGCCTGAACCATTTTTTGCTCAAATGCCTGTGGACGCCTTCGGCCCGCGCAGACTTTTTGCATTGTTTTGGGGCGTTTGCGGCCAGCTATTTGGCAGGCGTGGATTGGGAAAATCCGCAGGCCTTAGAAGCACGCGCCGCGCGCCTGCTGCCAGGCTTGTTTCTCGCGCGCGTGGACGGTAAATCGCCGGCGGAATACATCACCGACGACGCACAGCGCGCGCAAGTACGGCGGGTGGCTAGTGCATTTTTACTAAAGCCATCCTCCCAATTACAAGACATCGCCCAGGCCTGGGCCAAGGAACTCCAGACATGAAAGACTTTGCGATTCGATCGATCCACGCGCGCCGGGTCTGGGACAGCCGAGGCCGCCCTACGGTGGAGGCTGAAGTCGTCCTGGGTGACGGCGCCATGGGGCGGGCGATTGCGCCAGCGGGCGCCTCCAAAGGCAGCCGCGAAGCGCTGGAGTTGCGCGACGGCGGTGCGGCCTTTGGCGGCCTGGATGTGATGCAAGCCGTAGGCCATGTGAATGGCGAAATTTCCCGCGCACTGGTGGGCACTCCTGCCGATGACCAGCGGGCTCTGGATCAGGTGCTCATAACCCTGGACGGTAGCGACCACAAATCACGCCTTGGCGCCAATGCCACTTTGGCGGTGTCGATGGCGGCGGCGCATGCCATGGCAGCAGCATCGGGCATACCTTTGTACCGTTACCTCGGGCAAGGCCAGGTGGGCCGCTTGCCCATGCCACAAATACAGATTTTTGGGGGCGGCGCACATGCGGGGCGGCGTGTGGATGTGCAAGACTTTATGGTGGTCTGCCCCGGCGCGCATAATTTTGCGCAGGCGCTGGAATGGACCGCAGAGGTCTATCGCCACGCCGGCCTTTTGATGGCCCAACGTGGCAGCTTGCACGGGGTTGCCGACGAAGGCGGCTGGTGGCCTGACTTTGCCAGCAACGAGCAGGCGCTGGAAACCCTGGTGCTATCTATCGAGCGCGCCGGTTTTATTCCGGGCGAACAGGTGGCCATTGCTTTGGATATTGCGGCCTCCGAATTTGGCAAAGCAGGGCATTACCGTTTGGGCCTGGAAGCGCGGGAAATGGACTCGGATGCTTTGATCGACATGCTGCTGCGCTGGATAGACAAATACCCGGTTGTGTCGATTGAAGACCCCTTGGCCGAAGACGATCCCCAGGGCTTTGCGCGTTTCACCCAGGCCGCAGGCCATCGCTTGCAAATTGTGGGCGACGACTACTTGGTGTCTAGCGCGGCGCTGATCCGCCTGGCCGCAGCGCTGGGCGCGGCCAACACCGTGCTGCTCAAGCCCAACCAGCGCGGCACCCTGAGCGAAACCCTAGACGCCTGGATTGCCGCCAAGGAAGTGGGCTACAGCGCCATCGTGTCCGCGCGCTCCGGTGAAACCGAAGACAACACCATCGTCGATCTGGCCATTGGATGGAACGTAGGCCAGCTCAAAGTCGGCTCCTTCGCGCGCGGCGAACGCATGGTGAAGTGGAACCATGCGCTGCGCATTGAAGAGCAGCTCGGCACGCAGGCGCGCTTTGCCGGGGGCGGCGTGTTCAAGTCAAGATCAGCGGCTTAATTCGCCAGGGCCTACCTAGTAGCTGAGCCCCACAACAGCGGGGAGCGGGTATGCGCCACGCACACCAAGTAAGTAACGCAGAGCAAGGCGGCGACAAAGCTCACTTTGCGCGCCGCCATCGATGTGGACTTACCCAAGGCCACGCTGCCCAAAGCGATGTAAGCCAACAGGGCCACCAATTTGGCACCCAGCCAGGCTTGCTCCCACGGATATTGCCCACCCATCACCATCAGTGTGATCGCAGCGCCCAATAGCAGCGTGTCGATGCAATGCGGTAACACGCGCAACCATGGCCATGCGCGCCAGTGGTAGCCGCGCAGGTGCAAACTGCCGCGCACAAGGAACAGGCTCACGCTCACCACAGCGCAGCTGATGTGAATGAGGCGAAAGTTGGCGTAGCTCGCCAAAGGCAGAAAGTCCTGCAAGCCCCGATCCTAAGTCTCAGGCCCGCTTTGGCACATCCTTGATTGCCTTTCCTGCCGTTTCCTTGATCCACATTAAAGAACGCGTAGGGCTATGCCCCCACAGTCCGACTGCGCCAAGTTGGCATTTGCCTTTTGGCTCCTATTTAACAAGGAGACCCCTTATGTCCCAGCCCCACTCCACTTCGGATGCCGATGCCAATGAACCTATTCCTTGGATGCAAAAGCTCCTGGACAACCCTTTCATTCTTCTCTTTTTGGGCGTCATGATTCCCATGGTCGTCTACACCTTGTGGGGGGTGATCGATATTTTGACGGTGCCTTTGGCCAAGTGATTTGCGCCATGCCCCACCCTCAATTTCAAACAATATAAGGAGAAAAAACCATGAGCGCCATACTCCCCCCCGCCGAGCGACTGTGGTGGAAACATCCACTCGATCGCGTTGAAGGCACCTGGATTGTCATCTCACTCATTTGGTGCCTGATCATGTTTGCCATGATGGTCGGATGGCACATCTGGGGCAAGCAAAACCTCTCTACCGAAACCTATAGAACTACACCCGAGCTATTTACCACCAAGGCGCAGGCTGTAGTGGACAAATACACCGTACGCACCGAAACCTTTAAGAACCTGGCCGGTATCGACGAAAAAATACCGGTGGTTGCTCCGCCGCCTGGGAGTGACGTGTACCTCGTGGCACGGTTGTGGAATTTTTGGCCCATCATCGAGCTCGAGCAGGACAAAACCTACCGCTTGCACATTACCTCCTTGGACTACAACCACGGCTTTTCATTGCAACCGGCCAACATCAACATCCAGATCGTTCCGGGCTTTGAGCATGTGGTGAAAGTCACCCCCAATAAAGCGGGCACCTACTCCGTGGTGTGCAATGAATACTGCGGCATCATGCACCACACCATGGTCAGCCGCCTCTACGTCAAACAAGGCGGTACACCATGAGCGCTACCACCTACCGGACTTGCCCCCGATCGGGCTTGCAATTCGAATCGAATGCAGAAACACTCATGGTGGTCAACGCCGTTACGGCTGTGGTCGCCTTGTTGGTGGGCGGCATTTTGGCCATTGGCGTCGTGCTGACCCGCTGGCCTGCCGTGCATTGGCTAGCCGCTGACACGTTCTACATGGTGCTCACCGCCCACGGCATTGATATGCTGATTTTCTGGGTCATCTTCTTCGAGATAGCGGTGCTGTACTTCGCCTCCTCCACGCTCTTGCGCTGTCGATTGGCAACACCGCGCATCGCCTGGCTGGGTTTTGCGCTGATGCTGATAGGCGCGGTGATGAATAACCTAACGGTGTTTCAAGGTGGCTCCAGCGTCATGATGACGTCTTACGTCCCCATGATGGCATCGCCTTACTTCTACGCGGGTTTGATACTGTTTGCGGTCGGTGCGCTGATAGGTTGTTTTGTGTTTTTCGGCACGCTGGTAGTCGCCAAACGGGACAAGACCTACCAAGGTTCGGTGCCGCTGGTGACCTTTGGTGCCATCGTTGCGGCCATCATCGCGGTGTTCACCATCGCCTCGGGCGCGATCATCCTGATCCCTACCTTTTTTCTATCGATAGGCCTTATTGACCAAGTCGATCCCCTCATCTACCGTACCATCTGGTGGGCGTTTGGCCATTCCTCACAACAGATCAATGTTGCGGCCCATATCTCCATCTGGTACGCGGTGGCGGCGATCGCCTTTGGCGCCAAGCCCATGTCCGAACGCGTCAGCCGGGGCGCTTTTTTGTTGTATATCTTGTTCCTGCAACTGGCCAGTGCGCATCACCTGTTGGCCGATCCGGGCGTGAGCACGGCCTGGAAAGTCGTCAACACCAGCTACTTTATGTACTTTGCCGTACTCGCCTCCATGATCCATGGTTTGACGATTCCCGGCGCTATCGAAGTAGCACAGCGTGCCAAAGGCTATAACAATGGCCTGTTTGAATGGCTGCGCAAAGCGCCTTGGGGCAACCCGGTGTTTTCGGGCATGTTCATCTCGCTGATCGGTTTTGGCTTTTTGGGTGGTATCTCGGGCGTCATGATGGGCACCGAGCAGCTCAACATGATCATCCACAACACCATCTATGTGCCAGGTCACTTCCACGCCACCGTAGTCGTCGGCACCACGCTGACCTTTATGGCACTGACCTACTTTTTAATCCCGGTCTTATTCAAGCGTGAAATGATCCATCCCGGCCTGGCTAAATTGCAGCCCTATATGTTTGGCCTGTCCATGTATTTCTTCTGTCTGGTCATGATGGGTGCGGGCACGCTAGGCGTACCACGCAGGCATTGGGACTTGAGCTTTGCCGGTGCAGCCATGGCCTATGAATGGCCTGGCGCCGCCTATCTGATGATGGGCCTGGTCGGCATCGGTGGGGTTGCGGCCATCACCGGCGGCGGACTCTATATTTACATCACCGTAGGCTCCTTGCTATGGGGTAAAAAACTCGATGGCGGCAAACCCAGCGCCCATTTCACACCGATCCCCGTGAGCGCGCCTTCGGCAGCGGCCCAAAGCTATGGTTCAGCGGGTTTTGCCGCCCCCGGAACCTTTGTACTGGCCATGGTGTTTTTGGTGTCCTTTGTCCTGTACTACTTCATCAACTGGAAGTACCTTTCACAGGTCTGGGGCTTGAGCTAATTCATGCTGCAGGGCGGCACATGCAGCCCTGAACTATGGATAGCCCACAACCATTGCCCATGACTATATTCATTCAGGCTATCCCCTTAGCGCGAACGCCTTTGGCATGGGTTCGCGAAGTGCTCAGCGTTTTCAAATTGCGCATCGGCTTCATGATCATGCTGCCGGTCGTCATCGGTGTGCCACGCGCGGCGCGCATCGTGTGGCTCAGCGCTGTCGCCCTCACGCCAAACGGCAATGGTTGCTTTTTTTGCTTCGCTGGCGCAATTGGGCTTGCTTCTGCTGGCCGTCATGGCGGATCGCTTGTGGCTATAAGCAGGTCACGGGCGTGAAGCAGCGTTTGGCATTCGTCCCATGCGATGGTTTAGGCGCGCGCGCGCCCTACTTCGTGCACCTTTCGGTCGGCGTCTTGCTGTTACTTATGGCACTTAGCAACGCCAAAGCCGCTGTGGGTGTGCCAGTCGATGAGAAAGCAAAACTGGGCCTGGACGCCAATGCCGCGCTGCGTATCAGCCAAGCGGCCCTTGGAAACCAAATCAGTGATTTCACTCTGTTGGACCGCGAGGGCCGCACCGTGCGCCTGTCCCAGTACCGGGGCAAACCCCTGTTGGTGAGCATGGTCTATACCGGATGCTTTCAAGCCTGCCCCACCGCAACACGCCAATTGCAGGAAGCACTGCAGGCAGGCCAAGCGAGCTTCGACACCCGGCAATTCAATGTCATCAGCATCGGATTTAACCAACCCGAAGACACCCCCCAGGCCCTCAAAAGCTTTGCGCTACAGCATCGGTTGTCACAGCCCAATTGGGACTTTCTGAGCCCGCATGCCACGGTGGTGGCACCATTGGCCCGCGAGCTGGGGTTTAGCTACCTGCCTACTGCAGCCGGTATCGACCATGTGTCGCAAGTCACCCTACTGGATGGCCAAGGCCGGATTTATCGCCAAATCTACGACCAGGAGCTGCAAGGCCAGGCGCTGCCCCAAGCCCTCAAAGAGTTGCTTAGCGATGCGCCGGTAGCGCAGTCCGTTCTGCTGGCCGATTTGATCAACCGGGTGCGGGTTCTGTGCACCGTGTACGACCCTGTAACCGGAAGCTACCGCGTGCAATACGGCTTGCTTATCGAAGTGGCGGGTGGCGTGACCTTTGCATTGGCTATGGTCTGGTTTTTTATGGCGGAATGGCTGGACCTGCGCCGATCCCGACGCCGACAAACGCCCACGCTGGCGGCAGACAGTTCGCCCACAAGCACGGGGCCAGCATGATCGATCACGCCAGGCCACTTAGCACGCGGGGGCAGAGAATTTTTCTCACCTTAGACAAGCTTTTAAACCGCTCCTTTGGCGAAGCGCTCAATCCTTTTTACTTTCTAGGTGCTATTGCCAACTTCCTGTTTTGGATCATCGTCTTTAGCGGTCTCTATCTCTATATATTTTTTGAAACCAGTGTGGTGCACGCCTACGCATCCGTGCAAGCACTGACCCAGAATCAGCCCTATGCCGGTGGCCTGCTGCGCAGTCTGCACCGCTACGCATCGGACGCGCTGGTCTTGGTCATGGCCCTGCACATGCTGCGCCATGTGGTGTTTCATCGCTACCAGGGCCTGCGCTGGTTCTCCTGGGTCTCTGGGGTACTTATTCTGTGGCTCACCTATGCCAGCGGTATCAATGGCTACATGCTTGTGTGGGATCGGCTGTCCCAGTTCGTAGTGACAACCACGGCCCAATGGTTTGATGCGCTACCCGTGCTCGGTGGCGCCATGGCACGCAACTTCATTTCCAACGCACATGTAACCGACCGCATGTTTTCACTCTTGTCCTTCATCCATATCGGGCTGCCCTTGTGCTTGATGACAGTGCTGTGGATACACACCCAACGCATAGCGGGTGCGCGCACACTTCCACCGCGCGGCCTGATGGTTGGACTACTCTTGTGCCTAGGCGCTCTGTCTGCCATCCAGCCAGCCATCAGCCAAAGCCAGGCAGATATGGGTAGCGTCGTGAGCACGCTAGCCTTTGATTGGTTTTATTTACCCAGCTATGCGCTCATCGCGCCATGGGGGCCGACCATGGTCTGGCTATTGGTCCTTAGCAGTACCGCGTTCTTGCTGGTCATGCCCTGGCTATCCATGGGCAAGACCGATCAGCCTAAGGCGGCGCGAATGGCAGTACCGCAGGATGAGCGATTTATCAGCCTGCAAGCTGGCGAGACCCTACTCGATGCCGGTCTGCGTGAAGGCTTACCGATGCCCTTTGAATGCCGCAACGGCGGCTGCGGCTTGTGTAAATGCACCGTGCTGCATGGCCAAGTCACGCTACTACCTTACCAAGCCTGGGCACTGAGCGCCCGAGAGCGAAGCGCCGGTGTCAGCCTCCTGTGCTGCGCGCAGGCCTTGGGTGATATAGAAATTAGCTACACCCCTCAGGAAGGCACCCCACCGGCGCCGATACATCGCTACACGGCACGGGTCAGCAGCTTGCATGCACTGAGCAACCACGTGATGCGCGTCGGCCTGCAAATGGACAGCGACTCCAGGCTTGTCTTTCAAGCCGGTCAATACATCAACATCATTCTTTCTGACGGCGCCAAACGCAGCTTCTCTTTCGCCAATGCTTATTCCGATGCAGGCTACATCGAGCTGCATGTAGCCCGGGTGCGCGGTGGCCGCTTTTCAGGCTGGGTGTTTGAGCGCATGGTCCTGGGCGACTTGGTCGAATTTGAAGGCCCCATCGGAAGCTTTACCTTGCGTGAAAACAGCGATAAACCAATTATCTTTGTAGCCGGCGCCACCGGTTTTGCGCCGGTGAAGAGTATCTTGGAGCATGCCTTTCATACCGGCATTCAAAGGCCGATGGTGCTCTACTGGGGCGTGCGCAGCCGGGCTGATCTCTACCTGGTAGACCAGGTGCAAGGCTGGCTGGCAGCGCACACCCAATTCAGTTTTGTCCCCGTGTTATCTGCGCCATTGCCCCATGACCACTGGACCGGACGCACCGGCGCCTTGCTGGCGGCCATACTTGCAGACTTTCCCGATTTATCGGCCCACCAGGTCTATGCCTGCGGCTCGGTCCGCATGGTGGAATCGGCCCAGGCCTCGTTTGCCGAACATGGGCTGATGCAATCCGAGTGCTTCTCTGACGCCTTCCATCTGGCGCCCCAAGCCGCGCTCCACGATCCGGCTATGCACCTTTCAATAGCCGAGGCACCCCATGGCTGAACCCTTCGCCCCACCGCTGCGCTACGGGATACCTTTGGCCGTTGGCGGTTTGTTTTGTGTGTTGCTAGGCTTTTTTTCCACCGCACCGGCCTACCGCCAATTGGGCGAGCAGGAGGCCGTGCTCACGCTGTCCTTCAGCCACTCGGGGCAACTGAAATTTGGCTGTAGCCCCATCGACCCCGCCGTATTGGCGAAGTTGCAACCCAATATGCGCAAAAAAATGGACTGCCCGCGTGAACGTGCCTTAGTCCGCGTCGAAATCCACATGGACCAGCAAGCCCTTTACCGGTTGGCCACGCCTCCTCTGGGGCTGCAAAGCGATGGTCCTGCCACCGTGTACCGCAGCCTTCACATCCCCGCCGGACACCACCGCTTCAGCGCACGCCTGGCAGATGGCGCAGACGGCTCTATGCATTACGCCAAAGATGCCGAGGTGGACCTGCGCCCTGGTCAAGTCATGGTCATCGACTTTCTGACAGGCAGTGGCGGCTTTGTGTTTTCAAAGGGTTGACCATGGGCCACACACCTCTGCTTTCCCACCTGCGTAAAACAACACCGCGCCTAGCCCTTCAAACCCTACCCAGGTACATGCTTTGCGTTTAAACACTGCACCGCGAGCCCTGCCGCGTCCCCTCACCCACCGTGGCCTGAGAACTTACGCCTATGGTCTGGCGGTGCCCCAAGATGCCCGCAAAACCATTGCCTTGGCCTGGCTTGGCTTAGGCATGGCGGCCCTGCTGGCATCGGGCTTGTTTTCGGTATTGCTGGTGTTGTCGCGCACCCCGCAATTGCAAGCCTCTTTTCCGGTTGCAGACTTTTTCCGCGTCGCCCTGGTCTCGCATGTGGACCTGTCGGTGTTAGTCTGGTTTCTGTCCTTTGGCGGTGCCTTGTGGACCCTCACGGGCGATGCGCGTTGGCAGACCTTGGCATGGTGCGCATTTGCGCTTGCTGCCGCAGGCACCGCCGCACTTTGCCTAGCGCCTTTTTTGCAAGTGGCGATACCGGTGATGGCCAACTACGTGCCGGTATTAGACGGCTCGGTCTTTCTCGGTGGCCTGACGCTTTTCGGGACCGGCATCGGCTTACTGTGCTTGCGCGCCATGCGGGTGGCATCGCCGGTAGGCCGCTATCTAACAGGCGATGGCGCCTTGCGCTTTGGGCTCAATGCCGCCATGGTGGCCACGGCGGTAGCGGGGCTGACGATCGCCTGGTCTTGGCTTGCATTGCCCTACGACATGGACACCCGGGCCTATTACGAACTCTTGTTTTGGGGCGGCGGTCACGTGCTGCAATTTGCGTATGTCCTGCTGATGCTGATCGCTTGGATTTGGTTGGCCTCTCTGATAGGCCCCGGCCTTGCGCTCTCGCCGCGCATCCTGGCGCTCTTGTTCGGTCTGGCCATACTGGCCGTTTTCCTCACCCCCATCACCTACCTCGCCTATGAAGTAACCTCGATTGAAAACCACCAATGGCAAACCTTACTCATGCGCTACGGCGGTGGCCTGGTCATTGGCCCTATCGCTTTGGCGGTAGCCTGGTCGCTTTGGCCTTTAGCGCCCCTCAGCCCGCAATTACGCCCGCTGCGTGCCAGTTTGCTGGCGTCTATGTTTTTATTTGTCGCCGGTGGGCTCATTGGTTTTTTCATACGCGGCAGCGATGTGCGCATACCCGCGCACTACCACGGTTGCATTGTGGGCGTCACGCTGGCCTTGATGGGTCTTAGCTATCACTTGCTGGGGCAATTTGGATTTACAGCGCCGGATTCGCGTACGGCGGCGTGGCAACCAGTCATCTATGGCGGCGGGCAGTTACTGCACATCGTAGGTTTGGTCTGGTCGGGCGGCTACGGTGTGCAGCGCAAAGTGGCCGGGGCCGATCAGGTGCTGCACTCGACGCAAGAGATTTTGGGCATGGGCCTGATGGGCTTGGGCGGCTTGATCGCTATTGTGGGTGGAATACTCTTTATCGGGGTGGTTCTGCAGGCTTTGCTTAACACTATGAAAAATCCCTAAATGCGTTATGCCCAACACTAACTATCGACGCGCCTGGTACGCCTTAGGCACCGTTGGAACCATACTGGCCCTGGTAATACTGGCAACGAGCCTGCTATTGCGAATCGCAACCCAAACGACGCTGGACGGGCATACGCAATCGGTGCTGTCACCCGCGCTGGAACAGGCAAGCAGACTTCTGCACCGCCTGACGGCATCCGGTGTTGGTGTGTTGGCATTACTTGCTACGGTGATGTGCTTTCGTAAGGCAAGTCTAGCACCTGGAATAAAACAAGCATCAGCCTTGGTGCTTGTCACAACAGCCAGTTTGGCCGCAATAGGTCCGCTTACACCCGGCTATCACATAGCTGCCGTCACGGTGCTCAATGTAGGCCTTGGTTCAATACTGCTGTTGAGCTTTTGGCGATTGCGTGAAATTGCAATCGCAGCACCACACACCCCAAGACCCCTTTCGCGCCTAGCACTGTTCACCTTAACCGCATTCATGCTGCATATCGGTACCGGTGCCGCCGCAGCTGCCAGCAGCCAGTGGCTGCCAAGCCTGGACTTAAATGTCTGGCTGCATTTAGCCTCTGCCGTTGGTCTTATGGTGTTAATCGCGCTACTAATGCGTCAACATCGGAAAAGTGCTGTCGTCCCGACGGTCAAAGTATTCCGCTACCTGATGGTGGGCCAAATCCTATTAGGTGGCCTGATGATGGTTCTAGACGAACGCCCCATCTGGGTTAACTTTGCCCACGGGATGGTGTCGGCACTATTGGCCTTATTGTTACTCGCACTAATTCACCGCCCGTAAATTTAGCCTTAGCTGTAACGACCCAGCGTGCTTTGCTCTTTAGGGCCCGCTCACTTTAACAACAGAAATTCCCTACAAGATAGTCTAAAAGTTTTGAAAAACCTTGACCTATCGCAATGAGTGAATGCATTCAGTACAGAAAATTCGTTGTCCCATGCTTCATGACCCTCACTATGCCTACCGCGCCAGAATCACAAGTAAATCCCGGCATTGACGAATGTCATACAAAGATTCGCCAGCAGCTATTGAGCCTGGCCGATTTGTCACATCGGCTGGACACCGTTGGTATTGATAGTGCAACGCAGCGAATGGCCAATGAGATCGGAATATTTTTCGCCAGTACTTCACGCCAGCATCATATTGACGAAGAGAACAACATTTTTCCCGCTTGGCTCGCAAGCGCAAACGATGCATTGGTTACTGGGGCACGAACGCTAAAACAAGACCACGGCTGGATTGAGGAAAACTTGATTGAGCTCGGCCCACAGCTTAGCGCCATCGCTAACGGCAATAACTGGTTTGCGATCTCAGAGTTCCAACACGGGGTAGTCGTATTCATTGAACTTTACCGTAAGCATATGGAATTAGAAGAGTTACTGATGGCGCACCAGCAATCCTATTATTGACTGAAATTGCCTTTTGAAGCAGCGATAGACGAGGCTGTACCTGTCGGTCAACTTAGCTATATAAGACGGCACGCCTCCGAACTCCTACGCCGAGGGCGTAGCTTCTACGCGTTCAACCATGCTGGCCTTCGTGAACTAATTAGGCGAGAGTGGGCCCCATGCGCAGCCCACTCTCATCCAATCAGCTCAGAAAAAACCTAATTTGTTCTCGCTGTAGCTGACCAAGAGGTTCTTTGTTTGCTGGTAGTGGTCCAGCATGACCTTGTGGGTCTCGCGACCGATGCCCGATTCTTTGTAGCCACCAAAGGCCGCGTGCGCAGGATAGGCGTGGTAGCAATTAGTCCAAACACGGCCGGCCTTGATCGCGCGACCCATGCGGTAGGCCACGTTGCCGTTGCGGCTCCAGACGCCAGCGCCTAAGCCGTACAGAGTGTCATTGGCGATTGCCAAGGCTTCGGCTTCGTCCTTAAAAGTGGTCACAGCGAGTACCGGACCAAAAATTTCTTCTTGGAAGATGCGCATCTTGTTGTGGCCTTTGAACAAGGTGGGCTGCACGTAGTATCCACTTTCCAAGTCACCGCCCAAATGCGCTTGGTGACCGCCCACCAATACCTCTGCGCCTTCTTGCTTGCCCAGGTCTAAGTAAGACAAGATTTTGGTCAGCTGCTCTTTGGAGGCTTGGGCGCCCATCATGCTGTAGGTGTCCAGAGGATTCATGTGTTTAATGGCGGCCACCCGCTTTAAGACGCGTTCCATAAACTTGTCGTAAATGCTCTCTTGGATAAGTGCGCGGGAGGGGCATGTGCAGACTTCACCCTGGTTAAAGGCAAACAGCACCAAGCCTTCGATGGCTTTATCCAAGAAGGCATCGTCTTTGTCCATGATGTCGGCAAAAAAGATGTTGGGCGACTTGCCGCCCAGCTCCAGGGTGGCCGGAATCAGGTTGTTGGCAGCCGCTTGCGCGATAACGCGCCCGGTACTGGTCGAGCCGGTGAAGGCGATTTTTGCAATGCGTTTGCTGCTCGCTAAGGGTAGTCCGGCTTCGCGGCCATAGCCGTTGACGATGTTGAGCACGCCCGCAGGCAGTAAGTCGGCAATCAATTCGGCCAGCAGCAAGATGGAGATGGGCGTGGACTCGGCGGGCTTGAGCACCACGCAGTTACCTGCGCCGATGGCGGGTGCCAGTTTCCAGGCGGCCATCAGGATGGGGAAATTCCAGGGGATGATTTGAGCGACCACGCCAAGTGGTTCTTGGAAGTGGTAAGCCACGGTGTTCTCGTCGATATTGCTCAGGGCACCTTCTTGGGCGCGCAGGCAACCCGCAAAGTAGCGAAAGTGGTCAATCGTCAACGGAATATCAGCGTTGAGCGTTTCGCGGATGGCTTTGCCGTTATCCACTGTCTCGGCATAGGCCAGCATTTCTAGGTTCGCCTCGATGCGGTCGGCAATCTTCAGAAGGATATTGGAGCGGCTGGCAGCATCTGTTTTGCCCCAGGCATCAGCCGCAGCGTGTGCGGCGTCCAAGGCTAGCTCGACGTCTTCGGCGCTGGATCGCGCGGCCTTGGTGTAGACCTTGCCGTTGATCGGGGTGATGACGTCAAAGTACTGGCCTTTGACGGGCGCGACCCATTTGCCGCCAATGAAGTTGTCGTAGTGGTCTTTGAATTGCACGATGGCGCCAGCGGCGCCAGGAGCGGCATAAATCATGAGGTTCTCCAAGGGGTTTTAAAGTCCTGGGCGTTCACATTGACAGCCCAGGCCATTACTCTTTTCGCAAGCGCCATGCCATCGTCGATAAGCCTAGGGTTTTTACCTAGTTATTGCCTAAATTAGAGGCAAATGCGGGCTTTGCGCCCCAATCGGAGAACGCTGAGATGCAGACCTGTCCGGGCAGCGATATGGACAGGTGTAACAATTTGTTACGTTTGTGATCTGCATCAATGATCGGACCTTGTCAGCGCGACGGGCGCCGATAAACTTCATTGACAAAAACAACGGCACCTAATGGCGCTACCGATTACAAACCATGCGTGAACACTCCATGCTCCCCGCACCGGTGCTCAGGCATGCACGTCAGCAATGGTTAGAGCAAGGCGCCAGCCTGTCGCCGGCCATCGACCAAAGGGTGAGCCGCTCTTGGCTACGAAGCCAGGCTGCTGGCCTCTCGCCGATGGGCCGTTTGTCATGCACCGACAACCTAAGCGGCACGGCCCTGCAGCGCGCCAGGGCGCAAAGCCACGATGTGGTGAACCATTCCCAGCCCATCATGGAATACCTGTTGGGGCAGGTGCGACAAAGCCACAGTATGGTTATTTTGGCCGACCAACACGGCGTGCTTATGCACACCCAAGGCGATTTGGACTTTTTAAGCAAGGCCGAGCGCGTGGCCCTGAAGTGCGGCGCATCTTGGCATGAAAGCCAGCGTGGCACCAATGCCATCGGCACGGCGCTGGCCGAATCAGACGAAATCGAAATACATGGTGCCGAGCACTACCTAGACCGAAACGGATTTTTGACCTGCGCTGCCTCGCCCATTGTCTCGGCCAAGGGCGAAGTGATGGGTATTTTGGACATCTCGGGCGACCACCGAAGCCGCCATCCGCACACCTTGGGCCTGGTCTCGACGGCAGCGCGAATGATTGAAAACAATCTACTCATAGCCTCCTGCAAGCACCACACTGTGCTCAAGTTACATGCCCGGCCAGAGGGGATTGGCTCCATTGCGCAGGGTTTACTCGCTTTTTCAGAAGATGGTTGGTTGATGGGCGCCAATCGGCGCGCCTTGGAAATGCTGGGCCTGCGACGCCAGGACATCGGCGCCGTGCAGTTGCACCAGCTATTCGATTGCCATCTGGACGCGCTGCTTGGCGCTGCGCATCGGGCGCTTGGACGCGACATTGCCCTTCACACCACGCAAGGCCAGCCCGTGTTTGCCAGCGTGCAACTGGCGCCCCATTTGTCGGTCAAAGCGCGGCCCAGTGTGGCAGCGGCGGCCCCCGACGCGCTTAGCCAACTTGACACGGGTGATGCCAGTTGGGCCAACGCCGCCGCCAAGGCCCGCCGTGTGGCTGACAAAGACATCCCGCTGCTGCTGCTGGGCGAGTCAGGTGTGGGCAAGGAGTGGTTTGCAAAAGCATTACACGAAAGCTCGGCGCGCAGTGGCGGTCCGTTTGTGGCGATCAACTGCGCCGCCTTACCCGAACAATTGATTGAGTCTGAGCTTTTTGGTTACACACCAGGCGCGTTCACGGGCGCAAGCAAGCAGGGCTCGACAGGGCGATTGCGCGAGGCCCAAGGTGGCACCTTGTTTTTGGACGAGATTGGGGACATGCCCTTGCTTATGCAGACCCGTCTTTTGCGCGTGCTGCAAGAGCGCCAGGTCACGCCCTTGGGCGGTGGCCATGCCGTTGCAGTCAACTTTGCGCTGGTCTGCGCCACCCATCAAGACTTGCCCAAAGCCGCTGACACCGGGAGATTTCGCAGTGATTTGTACTACCGCATCAATGGGCTGAGCCTACAACTGCCTGCCCTGCGCGAGCGTAGCGACTTTGCAGCCCTGACGCGCCAATTGCTCGTTCGATGGGGTGGCCCGGTGTGCGTGCATATCGATTCCGATCTTATGCTGGCGTTGAGCCGTTATCGCTGGCCTGGCAATTTACGCCAGTACAGCAATGTGCTGCGCACCGCCGTGGCGATGCTTGAGCCCGAAGAGGCATGCATTTCTTGGTCACACATGCCCGACGACTTGGTGGACATACTCCAAACCCTTAGCCAGGACTTGCCAGATTACCCCGAGCCGCCACCGAAAAATTTGCATCAACTATCGCAACAAGTGATAGCGCAGGCATTAGAAAAATGTCGTGGCAATATGTCTGCAGCCGCTCGACAACTTGGCATAAGTCGGCAAACCTTATACCGTAAATTGCAGCCTTGATGCAATGGCGAAATACTGTCGAAGTAAATTTCGCAATAACACGGGCATTACCAAAGCAATCATTCGCCAACGACCGTTTTGGCCCAAAGCTTGCATTCGGATTCCCTAGGTTGGCACCGTAAATGAAGCAAGCTTGGGGCTCAAACCCGGTTTGCCGCGTTTCCCAGGGGCAAGTTGCCGCTCGGCATTCAAGTGCCTTGCTTAAATCTGCGGGACACCCTCAATGAACCAAGCGTCAAGCGCTAACTTACAACGTGCGAGCTATGCTTTGGCCACCATCGGCACGGTGCTGGCCTTGCTTATCTTGGCGACCGGCCTGCTGCTGCCAATAGCCAGTGTGTGCCAGTCCGACTAAAGCCCCAAGGACGTGATCAACCGAGGACGCGCTCGAGGAAAAATCCTTGCTTGCGTTTGATGCGGGCCTGTATGAGGCCAGTTTCCACTGCATCCTAGCCTTGACACAAGTCAAGCCTCTTGCCGCCCAATAGCCTACGCTTGGCAGCAGGCGCATACCCCACGGGGAATGCGCGTTTAGCGTCCCCGAACTCTCCATGTCGGAAGTTCAGCGCACACACGAGGCACAAGCGGTGCCGCTGCATGCAATACAAAGACTATTACGCTGTTCTGGGCGTTCCCAAGAGCGCCGATCTGGACGCGATCAAAAAAGCCTATCGCAGCCTGGCGCGCAAAAACCACCCCGATGTGTCCCAAGACGCGGGCGCTGAAGAGCGCTTCAAAGCGGCAGCGCAGGCCTATGCGATTTTGAAAGACCCGGACAAACGCGCCGCTTATGATGCACTAGGAGACGGCAGCGCACAGGGCGACTTTGTACCACCGCCCCATTGGCGCGCCCAATACCCTAGTGCGGGTCAAGGTTTGGAGGACCTGGATCTGGCGGACCTACTGGCCTCGTTACACGCGCGCTCAGGCCCCTCCGCAAGCGCCAGTACCCCACGGCCCGGACAGGACTTTGAAGACACCATCAGCATGGCCTTGCGTGACACGCTGCACGGCATGCAAGTGCCTATCACCTGGGTAGACGAAGGCCTGTCCAAAGACCTGATGGTGGATATTCCGGCGGGGGTGCGCCAGGGCCAAAGAATTCGGCTGCGTGGCAAGGGCGGCAAAGGCTGGCACGGCGGTCCGCCTGGAGACTATTACCTGGAAGTGGCACTGGCACCTGACCCGGTGTTTACGCCGCTAGGCCATGACCTGCTGTTTCAATTGGATTTAGCGCCCTGGGAAGCCGTGTTGGGCGCCCAGGTGCAAATCGCCACACTGCAAGACCCGGTGCTACTGACCGTGCCCGCTGGCAGCCAGGCTGGACACAAGCTGCGCTTAAAAGGCCACGGCTTGCCCGGCGCCAAGGGCGTGCGCGGCGACATGTTGGCGGTGATTCAGGTCAAGACGCCCAAGGCCATCTCGGAGGCCGAACGTACCCATTACCAGGCGCTGGCGGACATCTCCAGCTTTCGCGCCCGACCACCACGCGACACGGAGGCCACCCATGGCACACATAGTTCATAGCGTCCATTCCATAGAAACACTAGACCACCTCAGCGGCTCGCAGCTTGCCAATTTATGCGGCCTGCAATTAAGCGAGGTACAAGACTTGGTGGATTACGGTGCCTTGCAATCCGCCTTTGCCCGCGAAGGATTGGACTATTTTGATGGCGCCAGCCTCAGCCAACTTCTGGTCGCCTGCAAGCAGCGGCGGGACTACGACTTGGACCTTTTTTCGGTAGTTATCGTGGTGCAGTACCTGCGCGAAATTGCCGACTTGAAGATGCAGCTAAGCCAGTTTCAGGCCATGCTGTCGCGATGACCTTCATACCCCACCAAAAACGAAGGTAAGCCGATGCACTGGCTCGATAAGGCTCAACGCTTTCTATTCTTTACCGGCAAAGGCGGCGTCGGTAAAACCTCTATTTCTGCCGCCAGCGCCATTGCCCTGGCCGACGCGGGCAAGCGCGTCTTGCTGGTCAGCACCGATGCCGCGTCCAACCTGGATGAGATGCTGGGCATCACCCTGCAAAACGTCCCGGTGCAGGTGCCGGGCGTGCCCGGCCTGGCCTGTATCAACATCGACCCCGATGTCGCCACCCTCGCCTACCGACAACGCGTCATAGACCAAATGGGCGCAGTGGCCAGCGCGGCAGAAAAAGCGGCTGTTTCCGAGCAGTTATCCGGTGCTTGCACCACAGAGATAGCCTCTTTTGACGAGTTCTCCAGCCTGCTGGCGCAGGCCCACAGCCACTATGACCATATCGTGTTTGACACCGCGCCCAGCGGGCACACGCTGCGTTTACTCAGCCTGCCCAAAGCCTGGAGCGGCTTTCTGGCCAATAACGACCAAGGCGCATCCTGCCTGGGCCCGCACTCTGGTCTCAAAATGCAAGAGGCACGCTTCAACCAAGCCTTGGCTGCATTGAGCGATCCGGCGCGCACCGCCGTCATTTTGGTGGCCCGCCCCGAAACCAGCGCACTGCAAGAAGCAGCCCGTACCAGTGTCGAATTGTTAGCGCTGGGTTTGTCCAACCAGCGCTTGATCGTTAACGGTGTTTTTCACGCAAGCCAGCCCCAAGACCCGATTGCACGGGCTATCGAACAACAAGGCGCCAAGGCCTTAGCCGCGCTGCCGCAAGCCCTGGCCTTGTTGCAGCGCGACGACGTGCCGCTGCGCAGTTTTGACAGCGTCGGCCTTGCCGCGCTGCGCGCCTTGCTTGGCGATGGCGAGAACCTAATCACACCCCAATTGGGCACGCTGCAGGTACATGCGCAAAAGTCTATCGCTGCACTGCTTGATGACCTGGCGCAGCAAGACTATGGCTTGGTGATGGTCATGGGCAAAGGCGGCGTGGGCAAAACCACGATTGCAGCAGCCCTGGCCCTGGGCTTGCTGGCCAAGGGCAAAACCGTGCACCTCAGCACCACCGACCCGGCAGCCCACCTGGCGCAAACCTTGGCCCAAGAGGTGCCCGGACTGCGCGTCAGTCGTATCGATCCCAAGGTGGAGACCCAGCGCTATATCGACAAAATGATGGCATCCAAAGCCGCGTTAAGTGCGGATGAAAAAGCACTGCTCCTAGAGGACTTGCAGTCGCCTTGCACAGAAGAGGTGGCGGTGTTTCATGCCTTCTCGCATATCGTGGCACAAGCGCGCCATGGATTTGTGGTGCTCGACACCGCCCCCACCGGCCACTCCCTGCTCTTGATGGACGCTGCCGGGGCCTACCACCGGCAGATTCTCAGCACCTACCCCCAAGCGGGCGGGGCCGCGCTGAGTCTGATCACACCTCTGATGCGCATGCAAGACAAGGACTACACCAAAATTATTTTGGTAACCCTACCCGAAAGCACCCCGGTATCGCAGGCCGCAGCGCTGCAAGAGGACTTGCGGCGCGCCAAGATAGAGCCCTATGCCTGGGTGCTCAATCGCTCGGTGTTGGCGGCCCATCCCAGCGATCCCTTGCTGCGCGCCCGTCTGCAAGGCGAGGTGGCGCAAATCAGCCGTATCGAGGCGGGGCTGTCGTCCAACTTATTCGCTATAGCCTTCCAGCCCGAGCCGCCGGTAGGCCTGCACGCACTGCGCAGCTTGCTGGCGCAATAGGCCTGCCCTTGCATGCCCCAGGCTGCGCATCAGGCTAAGCAAGCGCGCCAAGGTTTGTCCAGCGCGCAAGCCGCACTGCGACTAGCCGCCGATGGGCCCAATGCCTTGCCCCCGGCCACAAAGAGTTCTTTAGTGGGGCGCATAGGCCACATGCTGCACGAGCCTATGTTTGTGTTGTTGCTGGTGGCAGCAGTGCTCTACATCGTGTTGGGCGATTTGAATGAAGGGTTGGTATTGGCGGTGTTTGTGCTTGCAGTGCTGGGGCTCACGCTGTACCAGGAAGGCAAGTCGGCCAACTCCATCGAAGCCTTGCGCGCCATGCACCAACACCAGGCACGCGTGCTACGCGATGGCGCGGCAGTGCGCATCCCGGCCAGCCAGCTGGTGGTGGGAGATCTGGTGCTGGTGGCCGAAGGGGACCGGGTTGCAGCCGATGGCGTATTGCTGGAAGCGGACAACATGGAGGTGGACGAATCGATGCGCACAGGCGAATCGATACCCGTGGCCAAAGCAGTCATGGCAGAGCCTGCGGCCCTGAAGGCGCATATTTTTTCGGGTACCCACCTGGTGCGCGGCCATGGCGTTTTTTGCGTCACGGCCACTGGCGCCCACACCGAAATCGGCAAGATCGGTAGCAGCTTAAGTGCATTAGATTCCGAGGCAACACCGCTACAAAAGCAAACCGCGCAGCTGGTGCGCGTACTTGCCACGCTAGGCCTGGGTTTGTGTACTGCCATGGTGCTTTTAATGGGCTGGCGCAGCGGGCAGTGGCTGCCTGCTTTGTTGTCTGGCATCGCGCTGGCGATGGCCATGCTGCCGGAGGAATACCCGGTCGTGCTTGCCATCATCCCGGCGCTGGGCGCGCACCGCCTTGCGCAAGCAGGTGTGCTAACGCGCCACATCAACGCCATCGAAACTCTGGGCGCCACCAGTGTTTTGTGTACCGACAAAACCGGCACACTGACCCACAACCGCATGTCGGTGCAGGGCCTGGCTTTGGCGGCCCAAGGTGTGGTGCCGAGCGCGATGTTTACGCCGGGACACAGCGACACGCTGCCCGCAGACTTTGCGCCGCTGGTACAGCACGCAGTGCTGGCCAGTGCCCAAACGCCGACAGACCCGATGGAGATAGCCTTCCACGCCTTTGCGGCCCTTCGGCTAGACCCGCTAGACCCATCCAAGGATTGGTATGACGGATGGCACTTGGTGCAAAGCTATCCCTTGAGCACAGCGCTACGCGCCATGGCCCATGTGTGGCAACACCCGGACAGCGGTGACTATGCAATTGCGGCTAAGGGCGCACCAGAAGCCATCATGCACTTGTGCCACATGGCAAGTGCTGAGCAAGACGCTTGCATGCAACAGGTGGAAGCGATGGCCGCCCAAGGCCTGCGTGTGCTGGCGGTGGCCCGAGGGCAGCACGCCGGTGGCCCTTGGCCCAAGGCGCAGCATGATTTTGATTTTCAATGGCTGGGCCTGATCGGCCTGGCAGACCCCTTGCGCGAGGAAGTGCCGCAGGCCATGGCGCAATGCCGGGCCGCTGGCATCCGGGTGATCATGGTCACGGGCGACCACCCCGCCACCGCGCAAGTGATTGCGCAACAAGCAGGCATGCTGCCCGGTGCGCTGCTCATGGGTGACGCCATCGAACTGCTAAGCGATAGCGCGCTATCCGATGCGCTGCGCTCGGCCCAGGTATGCGCTCGCATATCGCCGCACCAAAAGCTGCGCATCGTGCAAGCGCTCAAGCGCAATGGCGAAATCGTCACGATGTCCGGCGACGGCGTCAACGACGCCCCCGCCTTGCGCGCTGCCCATGTGGGCGTAGCCATGGGCGCACGCGGCACCGATGTCGCGCGTGAAGCGGCGGACCTGGTCTTGGTGGACGACAACTTCGCCTCTATCGTGCGCAGCATCCGCATCGGGCGGCGCATTTTTAGCAATTTGCAAAAGTCCATGGCCTATATTTTTGCCATCCATATTCCCATCGCCATGCTGGCGCTGGTGCCCATGCTGTTTGCGCTGCCGCCGCTTTTTTTGCCACTGCACATCGCCCTCTTAGAAATGGTGATTGACCCGGCGTGTTCGCTGGCCTTTGAGAACGAAGCCGAAAGCGCCCACGCCATGAGCAGCCCGCCGCGCGATACGCGCGCGCCCTTGTTCAGCACCGCTGCCATGGCGCGTGCCAGCGTGCAAGGGCTATGGGTTTTGTTGTCTGCGGCCTTGGCCTATGGGGTATCCACGCGCTTGCCACAAGCGGGCGATGCGCTAGGCCATTCGCGCACCATGGTCATGGTCGCCTTTGTGGTGGCCAACGGATGGCTGATCTTTATTGCCAAAGCCCAAGGCAGCCGCCTGCTGCATATCGGCAAGCCCACCAACCGCGCTGCGGTGGTGATTGCCATCGGCACCGTCGCGCTGGTCTTGCTGGCCATCTATGTGCCTTGGCTAGCGGCCCAGATGAAGTTTTACCCGCTGGGGCCGCAGGCGCTAACCCTGGCCATGGCCTGCGGCAGCTTGGGGCTGGTAGCGCGTATCACCTGGGATGCCCTTGCGGGCCGCACAAAGGCCGCTGGCTAGAATGAATCGAGGCAGCCAGCGCTTGGTTGCCGCACACCCGCCCTGGCGCGACGTGCCCTTATTGCTTGCGGAGCCTTGATGAAACACGAACGCCAGGTCGCGCTGCTGAAACAGACTTTTGCCCATATTGACGCCAACACCACGCCTTTGTGGGACGCGCCTTATTGGAATCCCGCTTCGCGCTATACCTGCCCAGACCACTTCCAGCGCGAACTCAGCACGCTGTTTAGCGGCCAAGTACCGCTGCTGGCCGGCTTCTCGCCCGACCTGCCCGCCCCCGGCGCCTGGTTTACCTGTGACCTGCCCGGTGCGCCCATTTTTTTGACGCGCACGGCAGATGGCAGCGTCAAAGCCTTTTTAAACATGTGCCGCCACCGGGGCTCGCGCCTGGTGGGTTTTGCGTTAGATGCCCAAGGCCACTTTGTCGAGCACCGCGGCCAGTCGCAGCACAGCTTTAGCTGCCCCTACCATGCCTGGACCTATGACAACAGCGGCACCTTGATTCGCCACGCCAACGACATGGGTGGCTTTGCCCAATTGCAAACGCGCATGGACTGCGGGCAGTTCAACCTGATCGAAGTGCCCTGCCTGGAAACCGGCGGCATGCTGCTGGTGCGCCCCCAGGGCACGGAGCCCATAGACGCACAGCGCGACACCTTTGGCATGCACAGCCGCATGGACGAATTTGGCTTTGGCAATTTTCATTTTTACCAAGAGGTGTTTTGGGACTTTGCCGCCAACTGGAAATTGCTGCTGGAAACCTTTATGGAGGGCTACCACATCGCTGCCCTGCACCGCAACACGCTGGCACCGCGTTTTCGCTGCTACCCGGTGATTTACGAATGCTTCGGCCCGCACGCGCTGTTCCCGCTGCCGCGCAAAAGCATTAACGACCAACGCGATTTGCCAGAGTCTGAATGGTCGGTGCTAAAACACGCCTCGACGATTTTTTCGGTGTCTCCGCATGCGGTGCTCAATATCCCGATGGACGGGCATATGGAGTTGTGGGATTTCCAGCCCTTGGACGTAGGCCGCACGCGGGCGCGGGTACGGTTTTATATTCCCGAGCCTATTGCCAGCGAAGCCGATGCGGCGCGCTGGAACAAGAGCTGGAAAGTCTCCACCGAGGTGATTTCGGGTGAAGACTTTACCCAGCAGCAAAACATCCACATCAACCTGGCCAGTGGCCGAATCCCCGGCGTCGTCTTCGGCCAAAACGAGCCCATGCTGTCGCACTTTCACCGTGAGTTGGGCAAGCTAACGGGCGTGCCGGATGCGCCTTTGCCAGAGCCGTTTTTTTAGGCGCTGCCTCGCTCAATACGCAATAGGCACATGCATCGCCGGGTCCTGGTGCCAGGCCCAATAAGTATCCGATAGCTTGCGGGTGACCGGGCCGATGGCCCCGTCAGCCACATGCTTTCCATCGACACGCGTCACAGGCAACACACCGCCGCCAGAGCTGGAGATAAAAGCTTCGTCTGCCGCGCGAAATTCAGTGGCGCTCACAGGCCGCACCTGCACTTGCAAGCCAAGGGACTGGGCGATCTCTATCACGGTGCGCCGGGTGATGCCTTCGAGCATGCCCTGGTCCGGGGTAATCAGTTGGCCTGCGTGGACACAGAAAACATTGAAGCCCGGCCCCTCCACCACATGGTCTTTGTCGTCCACCAGCACCGCGGTGTCGGCACCGCCGTCCAAGGCATCGAGCAAGCCCATGGTCAGGTCATTCCAGTGGTAATTTTTGGTCGTTGGATCTACGGATGCCGCCGGGATACGCTGCACATGGCTGATGCGCAAATGCAGGCCGGTGGCGCGCTGTTGTTCGTTGGCGAGCCATACAAAAGGCACGGCAAAGGCGTAAAACTGGTTCACCGCCTGGCGCGGATCGCGCGAGCCCCAGGGCGTTTGGCCGCGGGTACACAGCATTTCTACATAGGAGGCGCGCAAGCCGCTGCGGCGAACGCACTCGCTCAAGATGGCGGTAATCTGCGCATCGTCCACGCCGGGCGCCAGCCGCCAGCGCTGGCAACTGCGCGCAAAGCGCTCCAGGTGCGCATCGAGGCGAAAGAATGCGCCGTCCCACACGGTAACCACGTCGTAGGTGGCATCCGAATGCAAAAAGCCCAGGTCGGTAATCGGAATACTGGCCTGCGCAATCGGCACATACTGGCCGCGCACATAGGCGCAGCCCTTAGAAAAATCGGGGGCTTGGGCATCAGACATGGCGCACTCCTGCTTGTAATTCTCGGTCCGCGCAGTGTCGCCGAAAAGCGCTGCTCTCACCATCGTTTCGCACTCTATGCCCTCAAAGGGTGCAAATCGGGAAACCAAAATTCCGCTTCAAACCTTGATATTTTGAAATTTGTCCGCAAATATCAAAGGTTTCGTTGGAAACAAATTAAATTAAAGGATTACCCATGCTTTTTGAGAGTTACTCGGCGGGCAAGCTGCCGCTTGCCAACCGTATCGTGATGTCACCCATGACGCGCAGCCGCGCCGTCGACAACAACACCCCCAACGCCCTGATGGCCGCTTACTATGCGCAGCGCGCCAGCGCCGGGCTGATCATTACCGAAGGTACCTCGCCATCCGCTAACGGCTTGGGCTATGCCCGCATCCCCGGACTTTTCAACCAAGAGCAGGTCAAAGCCTGGAAAGTGGTCACTGAAGCGGTGCACGCCAAGGGCGGAAAAATCATCGTCCAGCTCATGCATTGCGGCCGCGTGGTGGGCGAGGCTAATTTGCCCGCAGGCGCCAAAGCCGTGGGCCCAACCGACCACGTACTCGAAGGCGAGATGTACACAGACGCCAAAGGCATGCAGCCCCACATGCAAGCCCACGCGCTATCGACAGACGAAATTGCCGAAACCGTGGCCGAATACGCCCACAGCGCGCGCTTGGCCATCGAAGCGGGCTTTGACGGCGTCGAACTGCACGCCGCCAATGGGTATTTGATCGAGCAATTTCTCAATGCCAAGGTCAACACACGCGAGGATGCCTACGGTGGCAGCGCCGCCAAGCGCAACCGCTTTGCACTGGAAGTCATGCGCGCCACCGTGGCCGCCATTGGCGCCGAGCGCGTGGGCATGCGCATTTCCCCCTATGGCGTGTTCAATGGCACCGGCGGGTTTGAGGGCGTAGAGGCCCAATACGAGGCTTTGGTCAGCGAAGCGTCCACGCTAGGCCTGATGTACGTGCATTTGCTAGACCATTCCGCCATGGGTACACCGGCTGTACCCGCTGCACTTAAAGCCAAGCTGCGCAGCCTGTTCAAGGGAAGTTTCATCCTGGCAGGCGGCTTTACTGGCGATACGGCGGAGCAAGCCCTAGTGGCAGGCCAAGCCGATTTAATCGGATTTGGGCGGCCTTTCATTTCCAATCCGGACTTGGTAGCGCGCCTGCAAAAAGGCGCGGAACTGGCCGCACCCAACATGGGTACTTTCTACACGCCAGGCGAGGCGGGCTATACCGACTACCCGGCTATGGCCGCTTAATCGGCCAGCAACAAACTGAAAATATGCTCCCGCCTTGGCCTTGTCGGGGCCAGTGCGGGAGCACTTTTCTTACCCCCATGCGAACCAGAAATCTATTGCTCGGAAATAACACCACCCCTGCAATGGCGGCACGGCTGATATTGGCCCTATTGAGAATATGAAATACTTGCCATTCGCGTACTTGAATTTTTAGAATGTGTCGAATTTTTTGGGCATGAATATTGCATGTTATTCTGCATTTGCCGGTACGTTTGCCGCTTTTAAGAATGGTGATTCGATGGATACGAAATTGAACTTTTTGACGCCCACACCGGTTTCCCCCACCGCAGGCCGCGCGCTGCCCACCGCCAGGAAGGCCGATGCAAAGCCGTCGGCAAACGATTTTTCCCAGATACTGTCTGGGCAGATGTTTAAGGCGCAGCGGCAAGGCCTTGCCGCCTCGCATAGCGCTAGCGCAGATTTGCAGGTCGTCCCCCTGGGCAAGACCATAAATGTGATCACCAGTAATGCGGCCGTGCCCGACGCTACTAGCCTGGCCAATTTTGCACGCTCCCAAGGTTTTGACGAAGCCGCCGTACAAGCGCTTTTTGGCCCTAAATCGTCGACTTAAAACACAAAGGCCTTATGCCATCGTGTCAGGCGCCATACATTGGCGCCAACATTTTGAAACTTGCTAGCCCCGATCCTTGCTGGTTCCGGCGTCCAAGACCATGGGGCAATTAAGAAGCCCAAAGTGACCCGTGAATGGGGGCAGCGCCAATGTAAGGTCGGCTTTTGAAGGCCACTTCATTTCAGTTAACTCAAAAGATGTCCTGTCTTCACAAAGATAGTGCAGCCCTCTTTGCTAAAGGGCTGGTGGGCGCTCATGTGCGGGCTTCTGATCCATGTGCCGGCAGGGTAGCGTCCATACTCATCTTCAAACACGCCATCGACTACAAAGATCTCTTCCCCGCCATGGTGTCTGTGCGGATTGAAATAGGTTTGAGGTGCCCACTTCACTAAAGTGGATCCACTGCCCTGTCGCATCAGTGGCATGACATTCAGACCGGGCACCATACCTTGGTACCAAGGAGCTGTTTCAGTATTTAGCACTTCTCGCTCTACTTGGTCTGGACCAAGGTGGCGTAACTTGACAAAAAGAACGCAACCGGTTTTGCTATAGGGTGCATGTGAAGAGCCAGGCGGATTCATGACGTAGGTGCCAGCGGGATAGTCGCCAGCCTCATCGCTCAATACCCCATCCAGCACCAATATCTCTTCACCAAACGCATGGGTATGGGTTTGAAACGTAGACCCGGGTTGATAGCGAACGATAGAAGTTGCTTTTGCGACCTCGTGACCGGTGCGCTCGAGCATTCGCCTCTCAACCCCCGATTCAGGGCTGGGAACCCAAGATAAATCATGGTGGTTAATCACCACCCGCTTGCTGTAATCGGCATTGATATCCATTTATTACATCTCAGAAATTTTGGGAAAGCACTAAAGCATAGCAACAAACTAGCATGGCGATGCGCCCTGACCCAATGCCATCTTGCGCCAGGTAGCAGCCTTGTGTTTGTCGTTGAACTTTAGGGCTAAAGGGCTGCATTGTGGCTTGCTTTGGGCATCGCGTAGGCGCAGCCCCGTACGTTGCGAACCGAATTTACGCGGCAGGCCAAGATACCTAAGATGAGTCTCATGCTAATGCCAAGTTCTGCCTGCACAAAATATGCAAATGGGAGTGTTCGATGGAAAGTCCCCTCGTTAAATTTCTGATCCGTCGACAGCGCTTCTGCAAAAGCGCACTTGACGTCGTGTGCGTTGACAGCCTAGGCGGTGGCGCCGTCATTGAGTGCTTTGGCAATGCCTACAGCCAGTTGCGCCGCCAGGGAGTCACTATTGTGAGTGGCTGGCTGGCAGAGCCGCGGCAGCACTCGCAAGCGCAGCGTCAATTCACCCAGCATTGGTGGAACTTTGATGATCTACGTCGCGAATACTTTGACACAACGCCTGCAATCGAAAAGGGAGCTATTTACATTTTGGACAGTGACATTGCGATGTTCGCGATCGACAACAATGAGCGTCTTTCGAGCTGTGTCTCGAGTTCTGTTGTCTACTCAAACGGCGGGTTTTATACGGTTCAGTACGCATCCAACGGGTACGACCTGCAGCCCGCCCCAGACTTGTCAACGGAGCGGCTTTTCGCTTCCTTCCTGCGGCCAAACACTGACTTAGTATTGCAAGAGCAGGCGTCCCAGATCAATCTAGGTGTGGCGCTTATCCATTGAGCAGGGTCGACCGAATCAGGTCGATCACACTGTTTTGCCCGAGCTTTTCCAACACCCGGGACTTATGAACCTCGACCGTTCGAGGACTGATCTGTAGCAAGCTGGCAATTTCTTTATTGCTTCTCCCCTCGAGCAAATGGTTACGAACTTCTGCTTCGCGGGGCGTTAGCTCACCCGGCTGGGGCCTATTTTGCTGGGGTGGTCGCTTGACGCTCAGCATCGCCGCCTGAAGGGTATTCATGAGTTCCTGGGGGTCGTAGGGCTTTTCGATGAAATCGACCGCGCCCAAAAGAAAGGCTTGCCGTGCCGTGCGCACATCTCCATGGGCCGTGATGACAATACAGGCCAGATGGGGTGCCCGTTGCTTTACCTGTTCCAACACTTGCAAACCGCTCATGCCCCCAAGGTAAATATCCAAGATGACGCAGCCCGTAGAGTCTGCATTAATTACCGTCAGAAAATCCTCGGCGTTGGAGAATACAGATACGGAAGCCCCCGCCATGCTGGTTAGAAGCGCCAAGGCATCGCGAATGGCGGCCTCGTCGTCAACGATATAGAGGTTAGTATTTTTCAAGGGCGCTCAAATGCGGTGAAGTGACCATTGGCAAAGAAATTCGGAACTTCATGCTGGAGTTGGGAATCGCCACAATCTCGCCTTGGTGGGCTTCAATCACATCGCGGGCCAGGTGCAGTCCCACTCCCATACCACCGGATGTGCGGGAATATCCAAAGTCAAAAATTTCTTCTATGCTGTCTTGGGCAATAAAGGGGCCGCTGTCCCAGAGGTCCACATTGCACGAGGTGGCATCAATCCTTAACTCAACTCTCATCCATTTGGCCCTACCGCGTGCGGCAGCCGAGGTGCCATTGGTCACCAGGTTGCGCAGCGCCAGACTGAGTTGGGTCACATCGCCCCGGAACTGAACCGAATCTGTCCGCTCCAGTTCGTAGATTTGCACGCCTAGGCTGCGGGCGCGTAGCGTTTGACTTTCCAGGGTTTTGCGAAGTAGGTCAACCAGATCGAAGTCACTTACGGACAAGATGCCTTGCTGATAGAAATCTTTCACCCGGTGGATAATTTTTCGCACCCGAGCAGACTCTGTCACGATCGAGTTGACCGCACGGCTGAGTTCCGGGTGGGGCCAGTTGGGTGTGTTGTGAATGATCTGATGTGCCGCCATCGCATAGGTGCTAATAGAGGTCAGCGGTTGGCTGATTTCATGGGTTACGACCCCGGCAATGCGACCCAATGTCGATGCCCGCTGGCGACCGCGCAAGCGCCGCTCGATCAAGACCTTTTCGTCGATGGTGACGCCAATCGTCAATGCAACCAAGGAAATCACGGTCATCAGCGTCTGCACTTCCAACACCACGCTGTTGGGCGAATTGCGAGCCATATAAGCGGTCACCAAAAGCAATTGCGCAGGGAACGAAGCGACGATAACGCCTGACATTCCGTGGCGCACGGCAATCCAAGCCAGCGGCAGCAAGATGAAGTAGCTGTAGCGAAGCGGTGTGGTGATGGCAAACGATGCCAAGGTACCAATCACGATCACAATGAGGACTACGGGCCCTATGAAATTGGCCTGCCGCAATAGGCGCAGGCAGGCACTGCGGCGCGCAGGGCTGGTGAGCGCAGACAACAAGGGCATCAGCACTAAAAGTCCAACCAAATCGCCGACCGTAAGTTTGGTAAATACGTCAAGCCATGCGCCCATCGTGACAGCATCGAAGTAAAGCAAGGTCGTTACGGTGAGGCAAGCGTTGAGTAACACACTAGCAATCAGCGCCGTGAGCCCGACAATTAAAGTTTTGAAGTTATTAAAGCTCTGGAACCCGACCGCATAACGCGTGATGGCTGCGCGGGCTCCCAGATAGCAGGCGGCGTCGATCAGCGTCAGGGTGATCGATTGCGCGCCCAATGGGTCATTGCCCCGAATCAGCCAGTCTGATAGCGACAAGCCAGCTGCATACGAAAACACAAAACTGGTGCGTTGGCCAAATACAAAAATTGCCAATGCTGGCAGGGGATTCCAGGCAGTGACATTCAGGTTGGCGGTGGGTTGAATAAAGCTAGCCCAATCCAATGCCACCACGCCCATGACCACCAAGATATGCCAAAAAAGGGGGGTATCGACAAAAGTGGGGCGTGATGGACCATGCAGAGGGCGATGGGGCAGCAAAGGGATCAAAGCTGCGCGCAATCAGAGACAGGCCAGTGAAATAGATGCATGGTCGTTCATCTTAACGAGCCAAGGGCTCTCTGGCATGGTGGCTAGCCCGTACGGGCTAAGCCGCGCGGGCATCCCACCTAATCGCGTCGGGAACCAGCTGAAGCGCGAATCTATGCACGCCCCGACAATAGCTTTTGCGCCTGGATAAACGCACAGGCATTGGTTCACTGCGGCGCTTTTTGGTATTGAGTTGCTTATGTGCGCCAAAGGCAAGGACCAGCCAAGCGATTTGCAAATGGCAAGCAGCGCAAACGCCTGTGCCATAATCCGCGCCTTCGCTACACACTGCCCGGGTGGTGAAATTGGTAGACGCAGGGGACTCAAAATCCCCCGCCGCAAGGCGTGCCGGTTCGATTCCGGCCCCGGGCACCAACTGATACGCTTATCAGTTGCTTATTGCAGGCTTGGCTAATTGACGCAAGGCCTCATCGGCCTTTTTTGGCAATCACCCCACCATCGCCGCCTTCCAATAACTCCGATCCACATACTTACTCTGATCCGTCAAAGCGCGCCCACTGTCCCCTAGTTTGCTGCGTAAGTCCAAGACCGCTTGCACGGCTTTTTCGTCCAGGCCCACGTCTGAGAAAAAGCCGGTTTGTGGATCAAGCAGCATGGCGCATGACTGGGCGGCCACGGCTTCGCTCATAGCGGGTACTTTGCGCATCAACAGTGCTTGGGCGGCTGGGCGGTTGGCGGGGCTCTTTAGCCAGGCAATCGCATCCCGATAGGCGCGGATGAAGCCGATTACTGCTTGCGGGTTTTGCTGCGCCCAGCTGCGGCGTGCCGCACCCACGATGCCCAGATAAGCCCCGATGGTTTGGCGCGTAGTGGCCAGCACATTAAAGCCCCGATTTTTGGCTTGAATATCAAACGGCGCGCGCAGCATGGTCGCTGCGTGCTGGCCTTCCATCAGCGCGGCAAAGCGCCGGTCGGTGCCACCAGCGCGGGCCCATTGCACATCGGCCTCGGCCACGCCACCCCGGCGCATCATGTCGCGCATGGCAAAGCTAAAGCCGTTGTTCATAGCGTCCACCGACACGGTTTTCCCACGCAAGTCGGCAATGGTTTTGACATCGGGCGCAGCCACCAAGCTCAGGAATCCGTCGTCCGAACCCATAAAGCCAAAAAAGTCCGACGGCGGGTCAAACTTCACTTCGCCCTCGCCTTCTTGGTAGGCCACAATATTGTCTAGCGCGGTTATCGCCACCTGGTATTTGCCGTCCATCATGCCGCTAAAGACTTGTTTGGAGTCCACGGTAATCGTGTGTTGCACCTCCAGCCCCTGCGCCGCGAAAAAGCCTTGCTCTTGCGCTGCCCACACCGGTAAATTAAAGCCACCGCCAAAGCTGATCAAAGCCACGGCGGTCTTGGCTGGCGCACTTTGGGCGTGCAGCAATCCAGGGGCGGCCAGCATCCAAGGACTAGCCGCCAGGCCCTGCAACAGGGTGCGTCGTGTGCTGCGCATACTCTCTCCTAAGTTGTTTTGGATGTAGTGGGTTTACTCGCCGCAAATAATACCCCCGGCGGCGCGTCGCCTTGCAGGGCAAGGCTTGGCGGGGCGGGGCCTGTCGCCGCCCCCGCTACCAAAAGCCCCGCCAAACTAGAATGAATTGATAACTACCTCCCAGGAGCCCGCCCGGATGGACTTTGTCAACGTGCACAACATTACCGACAAGGTGCAAGAGGTCATGGCCCGCGTGCCCGATCCGCGTCTGCGCCAAATCAGCCACAGCCTGATCGCCCATGTCCACGCCTTCATCCGCGAAGTGCAGCCCAACCAGGCAGAGTTTGAGCAGGCCTGCGATTTTCTGGTGGCGCTGGGCCAGTCCACCGGTCCGGCCAAGAACGAGGTGATATTGCTCTCTGACATCCTGGGTGCCTCCAGCCTGATCAACCTGCAAAACGACCATCCTGACGGCACCCGCAAGCACCACACGGACGCGGCGCTGCTCGGGCCCTTCTGGCGCGCGCAGTCCCCTGCCATGCTCCTGGGCGCCAACATTGCGCGCGGCCAGGAAGCGCAAGACGCCAGCCAAAGCCTGCAAGTCCAGGGCACGGTACGCAACGCAGCGGGCCAGGCGCTGGCCGATGCGGTGGTCGATGTCTGGCAAGCCTCGCCTGTGGGCCTCTATGAAAACCAGGATCCGCAGCAGCCCGATATGAATTTGCGCGGCCAGTTCCGCACCGACGCTGCTGGCGCTTTCCATTTTTTGTCGGTTCGGCCCGCAGGCTACCCGGTTCCGGTCGATGGCCCCTGTGGCGTGCTGCTCAAGGCGCAAAACCGCCACCCCTACCGTCCCGCGCATCTGCACTTCATGGTGTCCAAGCCGGGCTACAAAGTGCTGGTGACCCAAGTATTTGCCGATGACGACGAGCGCCTTGCCACCGATGTGACCTTTTCCGTCGCCAACAGCCTGGTAGGCCGCTTTGCGCGCCAACCCCAGGGCGCGCCGTCCGCCTTCCGGCTGGACTTTGACTTGGTGCTGCAAGAAGGCGACACCGTGTTTCCCGCCCCCCCGATTCCCTAACAAGGCAACCCCCACCCATGAGCTTTGAACCCCTGCACTCGCTGCACAACCGTGTCGCCGTTATCACCGGCGGCAAAGGCGCTATCGGCTTTGCCACCGCCGTGCGCTTTGCCAAGCTAGGCGCGCGCATCGTCTCGCTAGACCGTAGCGGCACTGAAGACGTGCAAAAGAAGCTAGACCAATTGCCAGGGGCGCCGCAAGCGGGTTGGCATATAGCCCTGTGCGCCTCGGTGACCGACAGCGCATCGCTGCGCGAAGCCGCCGCCCAAGTGCTAGCGCGCGCCGGGCGCTGCGACATTTTGGTGAACAGCGCAGGTTTTACCAAGGCTGTGCCCGCAGCCGACTTGGAGGCGCTGGATGACGATTTGTTTGATGCCATCGTGCAAAGTAATTTGCGCGGCATGTTTGCCAGCGTGCGCGCGTTTGCACCGCTGCTCAAGGCCAGCGGCGACGGGCTCATCGTCAACGTCTCGTCCATCGCGGGATTTACCGGCGCCGGTAGCAACCTGGCCTATGTGGCGGCCAAAGCCGGTGTCGATGTGCTGACCAAGTCGCTGGCCAAAGCGCTGGCGCCGCAGGTGCGGGTGCTGAGCGTGTCGCCGGGCGTGGTGGACTCCAGTTTTGTGCCGGGGCGCGGCGCGGATTTCAACGCCAAGACAGCCGCCACCATGCCCTTGCAGCGCGTGGGCGTGGTGGAAGACGTGGCCAGCGCGATAGAAGCTTGCGCCACCACCATGCGCTTTGCCACCGGCACGCGCTTTGTGGTCGATGGCGGACGGAGTTTGTGACATGTTTGACAACAAGACCTTCATCACCTGCGCCGTCACCGGCAACCTGACTAAGCCCGAGCAAACGCCGCACCTGCCGATTACGCCCGAGCAAATTGCCGACGAATGCCTGGCCGCAGGTGAAGCCGGTGCCGCCGCCGTACACATCCATGTGCGCGACCCAGCTACCGGCAGACCGTCCATGGACGTGGATTTGTACCGCGACGTGGTGGATCGCATCCGCAAACGCAATACCGTGCTGGTCATCAACCTGACTACTGGCCCGGGCGGACGCTTTGTGCCGGACGCCGAGGACCCCAAGCAATACGCGCCGGGCACCACTTTGCTGCCTCCGGAAAAACGGGTGGAACACATCGCGCTGATACGCCCCGACATTTGTTCGCTGGACCTCAACACCATGAACAGCGGACCCGATGTGGTGATCAATACCCCGCGCAATGTGCGGCGCATGGCGGCGGTGATACGCGCCGCCGGTGTGATGCCGGAGCTGGAGATTTTTGACTCCGGCGACCTGCACCTGGCGCGTGACCTGATCGCCGACGGCACGCTGCAAGGGCCGGGCTTGTGGACTTTTGTGCTGGGCGTGAAATACGGCTTTGCCGCCACGCCCGAAACTTTGCTCTATGCGCGCAACCTGTTGCCGCCGGGCGCAGTGTGGTCCGCTTTTGGAATTGGCCGCAGCGAGTTCCCCATGGTGGCGCAAAGCTGGCTGTTTGGTGGCCATGTGCGCGTGGGCATGGAAGACAATATTTTTCTGGACAAAGGCGTGCTGGCTAAGAGTAATGCCGAGTTGGTGGCCAAGGCGGTGCACATCATCCGGCAAATGGGCGGCAGCGTGGCGTCCTCGCTAGATATGCGGCACTTGCTGCAACTGGCGGGCGCATGAGCGACATTGCAATGACAGGCCACGCGCTGCGCGTGCAGGCCCAGGCTTCGGGCATGGACACACTGGTGCTGGACTTAAGCAAGCAATCGCCGCCCGCCCTGGCGCCGGGCGAAATTTTGGTGCGAGTGCATGCTGCGGGTGTGAACCCCAGCGACGTCAAAGCCACGTTAGGCTTTATGCCGCAAGCCGTGTTTCCGCGCACGCCGGGGCGCGATTTTGCCGGTGAAATTGTCGATGGCCCCAGCGGCCTGATAGGGCAATCCGTGTGGGGTTCGGGCGGCGACATCGGCATTACCCGCGACGGCAGCCATGCGCGCTATGTGCGGCTGCCCCAAGAGGCGGCGATTCCCATACCTGCGGGCCTGTCCATGCAGCAAGCCGGAGCGCTGGGTGTGCCTTTTGTCACCGCCTGCGAAGGCTTTGCCCGCGTGGGCGGCGTGCAGCGCGGGCAAACCGTGGCGGTGCTGGGAGCCAATGGCAAAGTGGGCCAGGCAGCGGTGCAAATTGCCAGCCGCGCGGGTGCGCGCGTGATCGCGGTGCAGCGTAGTGACCGGCTGGAGGGCTTTGCCAGCGGGCCGGTGGATGTGGTCAATGCTAGCGAAGTCGACGCCACGGTAGCGGTCATGGACCTGACCCAAGGGCGTGGCGCGGACTTGGTGTTCAACACCGTCAACAAAGTCTATTGGACGCTGGGCAACGCCATCATGGCCAAGTACGCATCGCAAATTTTTATCATCGGCAGTAAGGGGGACACCGTGCCCTTTGATGTGTTCCGCTTTTACCGTAACGTGCATACCTTTGTCGGCATAGACACCTTGGTATTGGGCTGCGTGGCGGCGTGCGAAAGGTTGAACGCCTTGCGCGCGGGGTTTGAAGACGGCAGCTTGCAGCCCTACCCGGTGGAAGCTGAAAACGTATTCGGCCTGGACCAGGCCATGGACGCTTACCGCGCCGTGTTTGCCGGTGCCAGCGCGCGCATGGTCTTAACTCCCTAAATTGCAGCAGCCACCATGAACATCACCCGCTTTAGCCAGGCCACGCCCTATGTCGCGCCGCGCCATTTCGATATGCAGTGCCTGCGCTTGCAAGGGCACGAGGCCGGCCCTTCGCAAACCCTGTGGATGGGCGTGTCCCTTGTCGCGCCGGGCGGCCACACCGGCCTGGACCCGTCGCCGCTGGAAAAACACTATGTAGTCTTAGAAGGCGAAGTCACCCTGGTCAGTGAGCGCGATGGCATCACCACCGAAGCGGTGCTTGGCCGCCACGACTCGGCCTGTTTTGCGCCGGGCGAAAAACGCCAACTGATCAACCGCAGCGCCAGCCCCGCCAGCATATTGCTGGCCATGCCCTATCCGCCTGCCACCCCGTCGACCTGAATCATTCACTTGCATCACAACAAAAAGGAGCTTGCCACCATGACCACACGCCGCCTGTTCACCACCCTCAGCCTGCTGGCTATCGCCGCACTCGCAAGTACCGCCCAGGCCCAATCCGACTGGCCCAAACAAAGCATCAAGCTGATCGTCCCGTTTACCGCCGGCAGCGGTACCGACATCATCGCCCGCGCTGTGGGCGAGCGTCTGTCCGCCGCGCTGGGCCAGCCCGTGGTAATCGAAAATAAACCCGGCGCCGGTGGCACGGTAGCGGCCAATATGGTGGCCAAGTCCACGCCAGATGGCTATACCCTGCTGGTGCACTCCTCCGGCCATGTGGTTAACCCTTCGCTCTACCCCAATCTGCCCTATGACACGCTCAAAGACCTGTCCGGCGTCACTACTTTGGCCAGCCTGCCCAATGTGTTGGTCGTCTCGCCCACCAAGGGCTACAAAGATGTGAAAGACCTGGTCGCCAAGGTCAAGGCCAAGCCCGATGCGTTTAACTACGGCTCGGCGGGCAATGGCTCGGCCACGCATATCAACGGCGAAAAATTCCGCCTCGCTGCGGGCATCACCCCCATGCACATCCCCTACCGGGGTACGCCCGAGGCCCTGACCGACACCATGGGCGGCCGCATCGATTGGTTTTTTGCGCCCATCGTGTCCGCACTTCCCTTGGTCAAAGACGGCAAGCTACAGGCTTTGGCAGTAGGCACGCCCACCCGCTCGGACGACCTGCCCAATGTGCCCACCACCGCAGAGGCGGGTTTCCCCGGCTCGGAATACACCTTCTGGGTCGGCATGATGGCGCCTTCGGCAACGCCTAGAGCCATCATCGACCACCTGCATGCCGAGGTGGTCAAAATCCTGAATAACAAAGAGTTCAAAAACCGGTTGGACGTGATTGGCGCCACGCCCATGCCCATGACGTCGGCGGCGTTTGACAATTTCATCCGCGTCGAAACCGAGGCCACCAGCAAACTGGTGAACGCTGCCGGTATCAAAGCCAACTAGCGGGCTGCCGCTGGCAGGGTGGATGCAGCACAGCGCGATGGCCAAGCACGCTTGCTGATGGCAGCGGCGGGTTTGGGCGCCTACACCGGCGGCGGGCGCACAAATTTTTTCATCCTCCCGCAACCAGCTTTCATGCGCCGGGGCGCTTGCGGGCTTTACCATCGCCGCACCTTTATTTTGAATTGCGATTTGCCATGCCTGTGATCACCAACATCGAAGACCTGCGCGTTCTGGCCCAAAAGCGCGTGCCGCGCATGTTTTATGACTACGCCGACTCCGGCAGCTGGACCGAGGGCACTTACCGCGCCAATAGCGAGGATTTTCAGAAAATCAAACTGCGCCAGCGCGTGGCGGTGAATATGGAAAACCGCAGCACCGCCACCCGCATGGTGGGGGTGGACGTGAAGATGCCGGTTGCGATTGCCCCGGTGGGTCTGACCGGCATGCAATGCGCCGATGGCGAAATCAAAGCCGCGCGCGCTGCCGAAAAGTTTGGCATCCCTTTTATGCTTTCGACCATGAGCATTTGCTCCATTGAAGACGTGGCCGCCAACACCACCCGCCCTTTTTGGTTTCAGCTCTACATGATGCGCGACCGCCAGGCTATGGTGAACATGATCGAGCGTACGCGCAAAGCCGGTTGCGATGCGCTGGTGCTCACGCTAGATTTGCAAGTGATTGGCCAGCGCCACAAAGACCTGAAAAATGGCCTCACTGCTCCGCCCAAACCCACGCTGTCCACCATCGTCAACCTCTTGACCAAGCCACGCTGGTGCCTTGGCATGGCTGGCACGCGCCGCCACAGCTTTGGCAACCTGGTGGGCCACGTCAAAGCGGTCAGCGATATGAAATCCTTGGCGGCCTGGACCAATGAACAATTTGACCCTCGCCTGTCCTGGGCGGATGTGGCCTGGGTGAAAGAGCAATGGGGTGGCAAGCTCATCCTCAAAGGCATACAAGATGTGGAAGACGCCAAGCTCGCAGTCCTGAGTGGCGCCGACGCCATCGTGGTCAGCAACCACGGCGGGCGCCAATTGGATGGCGCCCAGTCCAGCCTCGAGGCGCTACCGGCCATCGTCGAGGCAGTGGGGGACCAGATTGAAGTCTGGATGGACGGCGGCATCCGCAGCGGGCAAGACGTGCTCAAAGCCTGGGCCCTGGGCGCGCGCGGCACCTTAATAGGCCGCGCCATGGTCTATGGCCTAGGCGCCATGGGCGAAGAAGGCGTGACCAAAGCCTTGCAAATCTTGCATAAAGAGCTAGACATCACCATGGCCTTTTGCGGCCACACCGATTTGCAAAACGTCGATAAGGCGATTTTGTTGCCGGGTACTTTTCCCTCAGTAAACCGCTAAAGCGCCAGCGAGACGCCGGCCGCCGCACCTGTGACGCTGCGCCGCATTGCCCATCTGGACATGGACGCGTTTTATGCGTCGGTGGAGTTATTGCGTTACCCGCAGCTCAAAGGCCTGCCGGTGGTTATCGGTGGCGGGCGGCGCAAAATCGATGAAGACTTGATGCTGGGCGACACAAGCCGCGCATTGAATGACATCCCGGTGTCCGAATTTCCGCTGCTGCGCGACTACACCGGGCGCGGCGTGATCACTACCGCCACCTATGCCGCGCGCCAGTTTGGCGTGGGCTCGGCCATGGGTTTGATGAAGGCGGCCAAACTCTGCCCGCAAGCGGTGTTGTTGCCGGTAGATTTTGCGCAATACCGGCATTATTCGCAGCGCTTTAAATCCATCATCACCGACATCGCGCCGCTCATGGAAAACCGGGGGGTCGATGAGGTCTATATCGACTTTACCGACGTGCCCGGTGGGCAGCGCGAAGCCGGACGCGTGCTGGCGCGCCTGATACAAAAAGCGATTTTTGAAGACACCGGCCTAACTTGCTCAGTTGGCGTCGCGCCCAACAAGCTGCTGGCCAAGATGGCCAGCGAATTCAACAAACCCAATGGCATTTCCATCGTTCTGGATGAAGACTTGCAGCCGATGGTCTGGCCACTGGCCTGCCGCAAAATCAATGGCATCGGGCCCAAAGCAGACGCCAAACTCAAAAGCCATGGCATTGAGACCATCGGCCAATTGGCGGCGCGCGACCCGGCCTGGCTGGTACAAACCTTTGGCAACAAAACCGGCGCCTGGCTGCATGACGCGGCCTGGGGCCGCGACAGCCGTGCGGTGGTAACCGAAAGCGAGCCGGTCAGCATGAGCCGCGAAACCACCTTCGACCGCGATCTGGACGCAGTGCGCGACCGCGGCGAACTAGGTGCCGTGTTCACCCGCTTGTGCGAACAAGTCGCCGCCGATTTGCAACGCAAAGGCTATGTGGGCCGCACTATTGGCATCAAGCTGCGCTATGCGGATTTTCAGATTGCCACACGCGATCACAGCCTGCCCTCTCATACCGCAGACGCCCTCGCCATCCGCCGCGCAGCGGGCCTTTCCTTAAAGCGCGCACCGCTGCAAAAGCGCTTGCGTCTCCTCGGTGTCAGGGTGGGCTCGCTGCTGCGCGCCGAGGACGCTAAGCTACTGCCCACCGAACCGGAGACCGCCCATGAACGCAATGCATTGCTTTTCCCTGACGATTGAAAACCACATCGCCCATTTGGTACTGAACCGTGCCGAATCCCTGAACACTATGGGGCCGCGCTTTTGGGGCGAGTTGGACGTCGTACTCACCGACCTGCACAAAAACAAAGCTGCCCGCGCACTGGTTATCAGCAGCACCGGCAAACATTTCAGCGCTGGCATGGCGCTCGACGCCTTTGCCGGCTCTGTCCAAATGGACGACCAATCGCCCGAAGGCCGCGCCGCTATTTTTGACAACTTGACCGCCATGCAAGCCACCTTTAGCAAGCTGGAGACGCTGCGCATTCCGGTGATTGCAGCTTTGCACGGCGGCGTCATTGGCGGCGCGGTGGACATGGTGACCGCCTGCTGCATTCGCTACGGCAGCAAGGACACTTTTTTTTGCATCCAGGAAATCAATATCGGCATGGTGGCCGACGTCGGCACCTTGCAGCGCCTTCCAAAATTGGTGCCGCTGGCCGTGGTCAAAGAACTGGCCTACACGGGAAGACGCTTGGGCGCCGACAAAGCGCTGGGCTATGGCCTACTCAACGAAATCTTTGAGACGCACGAACAAACCGTGGAAGCGGCCTTGCAATGCGCGACGGAAATCGCGAGCAAGCCGCCAGTCGCTATCTGGGGCACCAAACAAGCGGTGCACTATGCGCGAGACCATACGGTGGATGAAGCGCTCAAGCAAATGGGCTGGCTGCAAGCGGCCATTTGGAGCAACCGCCATGTCGGCGAAGCAGTGACGGCGTTTCAGAGCAAACGCACCGGTAAGTACCCGGACCTGGCGGAGCTCAAGTCTTTTACCGATTTAGCTTGAGCGCCTTTACTGCCGTGCCGTGCGCGTATTTGCGGGAGGCTTTTGTGGGTGGCTAGTGCGAAAGGGATTGATGTCCAGGCCACCGCGCCGGGTGTAGCGGGCATAGACCGATAGCTTGATCGGTTTGCAGCGCGTCCAAATGTCCATAAAAATGCGCTCCACGCATTGCTCGTGAAACTCGTTGTGGTTGCGAAAGCTCACCAGGTATTGGAGCAAGCCCTCCTGGTCCATAGCGTCACCGGTATAGCTGATCTGCACACTGCCCCAATCGGGCTGGCCGGTGACCAGGCAATTGCTTTTGAGCAAATTGCTCACCAAGACTTCGCTGACCGGCGCATCGCCTTCCGTGACGCGCAGCAAATCCGGCGCGGGGGTGTAGCGGCTGCATTCAATGTCCAGCCGGTCAAGGCTTAAGCCGTCTAATTCGTAAATCGGTTCGCGGTCAAACAGTTCGGGCGCTATCAAGCGCAAGCCCACGCTGCCTTGCCCCGGCGCGCCACGCCATAGCGCTTCGGACACGTCTTTGCGCATACAAGCCAGCACCGCGTCGCTGTCCGCAAACACCGTGTTGTTAAAGCTATTGAGGTAAAGCTTGAAAGACTTGCTTTCGATGATGTTGGGGCTTTCGCAAGGCACCATGAAATGCGCCAGCGCCAGTTGCGGCTTTCCGCGCGGGTTGAGCCAGCTCAGCTCAAACGCCGTCCAAAGGTCAGCGCCAAAAAACGGAGGATCACCGGCAATGCCCAATTCGCCGCGCTTGTCCGCACGAGGCAACGGAAACAAAAGGCTAGCGTCATACTGGTCTATGTAGCTGGAAGCTTTGCCCAGCGGCGATTGTTCGGGTTTGGCGGGGGCGGATGTGGTGTTCATGGGTCTTTAGGCGCCCGCCAGTTTGCGGCGGAAAACCAAACGTTCCGGCGTGGACACTTTGGCTGCGAGGCTGTAACCATCGCCCTTGAAATCGCGCAATTGCTCCGGCTTGTCGATGCGCTGCTCTATCGCAAAACGCATCATGGCGCCGCGCTCGCGTTTGGCATTGAAGCTGATAATTTTGTACACCCCGTTTTTATAGTCTTCGAACACACATTCAATCACCCGCGCTTTAAGCAGCTTGGGCTTGACGGATTTGAAGTATTCTTGCGAAGCTAAATTGACCAGCACCGGCTCGGCATCGCCTTGCAAGCGCTCGTTCAGGTAATCGGTGATTCGGCTACCCCAAAACTGGTATAGATCGCTTCCGTGCTCAGTGGGTAGGCGCGTGCCCATTTCCAGGCGGTAGGGCTGCATCCAATCCAAAGGCCGGAGCACGCCATACAAACCGCTGAGTACACACACATGCGCTTGCGCCCAGGCCAGCGCGTCCTCATCTAGCGCGCGGGCGTTGAGCCCGTCATAGACATCGCCGTTAAAGGCCAGCAGCGCTTGGCGCGCATTTTTTTCAGTCGCGCGCGGCGACCAAGCTTGGTAGCGCGCCACGTTCAGGCCGGACAGCGCGTCGCTCAAATCCATGAGTTCAGAAATTTGCGGTGGCGTATAGCCACGCAGCACTTTGATCAAGGCTTGCGATTGCTTCACAAACAAAGGCGCTGAATGCGCCTGCACCGTAAGCGGTGTTTCGTAATCCAGGGACTTGGCGGGCGAGAGAACAAACAGCATTACCTATTATCCGTAAGTCAAAACCGCTAGAACTGGCCGAGGGGCATTAGGGCATCTCGACCACTTTGCTGGTCAGGCGCCGCACGAAGGGCAGCACGGCCATCAGGGTCGGAAAGGCGATGAGCCAGGAAACGCCCCAAGAGCCCAGCCAAAGTTGCAGCACGCCAGGCGCCAAGCCCACGCCGCGCAAGGTGCTAATGCCTGAAATCAGGCAGGTCATGATGCAGGACAAGAAAAACGGCAGGACGATGGCCGCGTAGCGGGCGGGCAGCTTGCGAAAGCCAGGGGTTGGTGGGGACAAATTTTCCATGGGCGCGATGGTAACTGCCGCGCGTGAAGTCGCCAGGCCTGCGCGCGCCTAAGCATCCACGGGCGGGCACCTCGGTAAAATTGCCGCTCTTTCCCCTGCGCCGCCGCACTGCGGATGCTGCCACCCACTTAAAGCCCCATGTCCACTACCCCTCCTGACCAGCCCGGATTGCAGTCCCTCTCCAAGTCTTTTGAACCCGCCGCCTTGGAGGCTCACTGGGGCCCCGAGTGGGAAAAGCGCGGCTATGGCCTGGCAGGTGTGCGCGGCAGCGGCCAGGCCGACGCCAGCCAGCCCTCGTTTGCGATTCAGTTGCCCCCGCCCAACGTGACCGGTACGCTGCACATGGGCCATGCGTTTAACCAAACCATCATGGACAGCCTAACGCGCTACCACCGCATGCGCGGCCACAACACCGCTTGGGTGCCGGGCACCGACCATGCGGGCATTGCCACCCAAATCGTGGTGGAGCGCCAATTACAAGACAAAGGCATCAGCCGCCATGCCATGGGCGCCACGCCCCCCGAGGCGCGCAGAAACTTTATCGCCAAGGTCTGGGAGTGGAAAGAAGAATCGGGCAACACCATCACCCGCCAAATGCGCCGTATGGGCGACAGCGTGGACTGGAGCCGCGAATACTTCACCATGGACGCCAAGCTGTCCGGCGTCGTGACCGAAACCTTTGTGCGCCTATACGAACAAGGCCTGATTTACCGGGGTAAGCGCTTGGTCAACTGGGACCCGGTGCTGATGAGTGCGGTGTCGGACCTGGAAGTAGAAGCCACCGAGTCCGAAGGCAAGATGCACTACGTCTGCTACCCCTTTGCCGACGGCCCGCAGCTGATCGACGGCGTGCTGCAACAAGGCATGACGATTGCCACCACCCGCCCCGAAACCATGATGGCCGATGGCGCGCTGGCAGTTCATCCAGAAGATGAACGCTACCAACACCTAGTCGGCAAACTGGTCGATTTGCCTTTGTGCGACCGGCAAATTCCCATCATCGCCGATGACTTTGTGGACCGCGCCTTTGGCTCGGGCTGCGTCAAGATCACCGGCGCTCACGATTTCAACGACTACGCCTGCGCCCAACGGCACGATCTGCCGCTCATCACCATCTTTACCCTGGACGCCAAAGTCAACACCAACGGCCCCGCCGCCTACCAAGGCCTGGATCGGTTCGAAGCGCGCAAAGCGGTGAACCGCGATCTGGAAGCGCAGGGTTTGATGCTGGAGATCAAGCCGCACAAAATGATGCTGCCCATTTGCGCCCGCACGGGCCAAGTGGTGGAGCCCATGCTGACCGACCAGTGGTTTGTGGCCATGAACAAGGTCAGCGATAAAGACCCCACGGGCAAAAGCATCGCGCAAAAAGCCATCGATGCAGTGCAGTCGGGCGAGGTGAAATTTGTGCCCGAGAACTGGGTGAACACTTACAACCAATGGATGAACAACATCCAAGACTGGTGCATAAGTCGCCAACTGTGGTGGGGCCATCAGATTCCGGCTTGGTACACCGATGGCACCTTGGTCAATGGCGCTGATTTCGTTGTGGCGACCAGCGAAGAAGACGCACGAAGCAAAGCGCGCGCAGCCGGTTACCAAGGTTCCCTTCGGCGCGATGAGGATGTTTTGGATACTTGGTACTCCAGCGCATTGGTGCCGTTTAGCACCATGGGGTGGCCGGACAGCGCTTCGGGGACTGGCGATGGAGCCGGAACCGGTCTTGCTCCCACTCGCTTTGCTCGCAATGTCGCTGCGCCCGGCTCCGGCCCCATCACCAGCGGTGACACGAGCGGCGACGCCAAGAACCCGCAGGAGGGCAGCGGGCTTGGACGCAGCGATTTGGCGCGCGAAGCGCGTATGAGCGAGGCCGAGCCCGGTGCACTCCGAAGCGATGGCGAAGCAAGAGACTACGACCTATACCTCCCCAGCAGCGTATTGGTAACCGGCTACGACATCATCTTCTTCTGGGTCGCCCGCATGATCATGATGACCACGCACTTCACCGGTCGCGTGCCCTTCAAAGACGTGTACATCCACGGCCTGGTGCGCGATGCCCAAGGCAAAAAAATGAGCAAATCCGAAGGCAATGTGCTCGACCCGGTGGACCTGATCGACGGCATTGCGTTGGCGCCTTTGCTCGACAAACGCAGCCAAGGCTTGCGCAAACCTGAGACCGCGCCGCAAGTGCGCAAAAACACGGAAAAAGAATTCCCCGATGGCATCCCGGCCTACGGCGCAGACGCATTACGTTTTACCTTCGCCGCCTTGGCCAGCCTAGGCCGCAACATCAACTTTGACAGCAAACGCTGCGAAGGCTATCGCAACTTTTGCAACAAACTGTGGAACGCCACCCGCTTTGTGCTGATGAACTGCGAAGGCCAGGACTGCGGTTTGCAAGAACACACCAAAGAACAATGCACGCCCCCGCGCGTGGGCGCAGATGGGCAAGAGATCCCTGCCGGGCCTTTCTACCAGTACCTGAAGTTCAGCCAGGCCGACCGCTGGATCAGCTCGGTGCTGCAACAAACCGAGGACCAAGTAGCCAAAGGCTTTGCCGAATACCGGTTGGACAACGTGGCCACGTCCATCTATGAATTTGTGTGGAACGAATACTGCGACTGGTACCTGGAAATAGCCAAAGTGCAAATCCAAAACGGCGACCCGGCGCAGCAGCGCGCCACCCGCCGCACCCTGATTCGCACCCTGGAAGCCATCTTGCGCCTGGCGCATCCGGTCATTCCGTTTATCACCGAAGAGCTTTGGCAGAAAGTCGCGCCCGTCGCCGGCATGGCTGGCGCGTCGGTCAGTATTGCGCGCTACCCCGAGGCGCAGCTGGGCAAGGTGGACCCGCAAGCGATTGCCAATGTCAACCAACTCAAAGCCCTGGTCGATGCCTGCCGCAATTTGCGCGGCGAGATGAATGTGTCACCAGCTACCAAAATGCCTCTGTTCGCCCTGGGCAATGCAGACTTTATGCGCGCCAATGCCAAGGTATTGCAAGCGCTGGCCAAGCTCAGCGATGTGAAAGTGTTTGACGATGAGGCCGCTTGGCAAAACGCAGCCCAAGCCGCGCCGGTGGCCGTGGTGGGCGACATCCGCATGTGCTTGTTCATCGAAGTGGATGTGGCGGCAGAGAAGGTGCGGCTGTCTAAAGAAATCGCGCGCCTGGAAGGGGAAATCATCAAAGCCCAGGGCAAGCTGTCTAATGAAGCCTTTGTGGCGAAAGCGCCGCCCACTGTGATCACCCAGGAACGTCAACGCATGACGGATTTTGAAAGTACTTTGGAAAAGGTGCGGGGGCAGTTGGGGCGCTTGGCGTAAAGGTTCTACGCCCCCGCAGTCCCCAACGATGGTCGGGGATCAACCCGTATCCAGTACGCTAAAGCATTGATTTAATTGATATTTTTTGACGTAAATTAATTTACTCAATACAATGAGATAAATTACTCAATGTACTGAGCAAATACAAAATGCCCATAGAACGCGAAGCACTGTCCCCTCTGGTGGCTCGGCTCAAAGAGCCTCGACGGTTTTTACAAGTGTTGGCCGGTCCGCGCCAAGTGGGCAAAACGACGCTGGTGCGCCAGGCGCTAGAGCACTTGCAGCGGGACGCACAAGCTGACACCACCAGCCCCACGGCTGCCCCAGTGGCCCAGCACAGCGCCAGCGCCGATGGCCCCGGCCTGCAAGGCCAAATCTGGCTGGGCACCCAATGGCAGGTGGCACGTGCCCTGGCCGCGCAGGCGGGCAGTTGCGTTCTGGTGCTGGACGAAATTCAGAAAGTGTCCCAATGGACTGAAGAAGTCAAACGCTTGTGGGACGAAGACACCGCCGCCGGGCGCGATGTGCGCGTGGTCATCCTCGGTTCGGCCCCGCTGCTGATTGCCCGTGGCTTGAGCGAGAGCATGGCCGGGCGCTTTGAGATTACCCGCTTGGGCCACTGGCGCTATGCCGAAATGCGCGACGCCTTTGGTTTTAGCCTGGAGCAATTCATCTTTTATGGAGGCTACCCCGGCGCTGCCCCCTTGGTGCATGACGAAAGCCGTTGGGCCGCCTATGTCAGCGACGCGCTGATCGAAACCACCATCAGCAAAGACGTGTTGCTGATGGCGCCAGTACAAAAACCCGCGCTGCTACGCCGCGTGTTTGACCTGGCCTGCGTGTACAGCGGCCAAATCCTCAGCTACCAAAAAATGCTGGGCCAACTCGACGACGCAGGTAACACCACCACGCTGGCCCACTACCTGGACCTATTGGAAGGCGCCGGCATGGCCTGCGGCCTGCCCAAATACATGGGCCAAGTGGTGCGCCAACGCGCATCCAGCCCCAAGCTGCAAGTGTTCAACAACGCTCTGATGGGCTGCCACTGGGTGGCGCAAGGTGTGGGCCTGCAAGCAGCGCAAGCGCGCCCCGATGTGTGGGGCCGTTTGGCCGAAAGCACCGTAGGCAGCGAACTGCTGGCCCGGCACCTGACCCACAGCAGCCGCCATCCGCTGATCCACTACTGGAACAACGGCCAAAAAGAAGTGGACTACGTGCTGCGCAAGGACTCCACCCTGCAAGCGCTAGAAGTGAAAAGCGGACACAGCCTAGGCAATGTGTCGGGCCTGCAAGCGTTTGTGCAGCAATTTAGCGAAGCGCAGCCGCTGGTGATTGGTACGGGGGGTATGCCGCTGGACTTGTGGTTAAGAGCTTGACTGTGCGCCTGCGCTTTCGCTAGCGCGAAGCCCGCGACCGAGCACTCACTTATCCCTACCCACCAAACCCTTGAGGCGCTGCAACAACTCCCCCGCATCCGCCCCAACATGCAGTAACGCGCGCACCGCAGGATTAAGAAAGCCTTGCGCCACCATGCCGTCCAGCATGGCGATCAGCGGGTCGTAGTAGCCCGCCACATTGAGCAGGCCAAAGGGCTTGCGGTGCATGCCTAGCTGGTACCAGGTCCAGATTTCGAACAGTTCTTCAAAAGTACCTATGCCGCCGGGCAGAGCCACAAACGCATCGGCACGCTCAAACATCATGGTTTTGCGCGTGTGCATGTTGTCCACCACATGCAACTCGGTCAGACCGGTGTGGCCCACTTCTTTGTCTATCAGGGTTTGCGGAATCACGCCATACACCGTACCGCCTGCGGCCAGCGTGGCATCGGCCACCATGCCCATCAGCCCCACTTTGCCACCCCCGTACACCAATTCCCAGCCCTGGCTGCCGATCAAAGCGCCGGTATCACGCGCAGACTGTGCAAAGCGCGGATCGGCACCCGGGCGCGAGCCGCAATAGACACACATCGAGAAGTTGGCGGACTGTGAGGTAGACATAGCAATTTCGGGCAAGGGGTTCATATTGATGGCGCCCGGCCTTAGCGCCTGCGCATGAGATGGATAAATTCCTTATCCACGGTTTGCTGGTCCAGCAAGGTGTTGCCGGTTTGCTTGGCAAAGGCCTGGAAGTCGCGCACCGAGCCGGGGTCGGTAGCTATCACTTTGAGTACGTCGCCGCTTTGCATATCGGCCAGCGCGCGTTTGGCTTTGAGTATGGGCAGGGGGCAGTTCAGGCCCCGGCTGTCCACTTCTTTGGCGATGGTGTATTCGGTATTCATGGTGGCCTTAGAAAATTAGCTTTCATCACGCTTAGCCCATTCAATAAATTGTGGCGTGTGCCCGCGCGAGCGCAGCCAATCGGCCAGCGCATAGCCGGTGCCTGCGGGCCAGCATTTCAGGTCTTGCGGCGCGTACATGCGGTAGTCCACCAATTCGGGCGACAAGCGCACTTCGCCGTGGCAGACCGCGTGGTAGGCGATGATGATCTGGTTCATGCGCTGAAAGTCATACACGCCGATCAAATTCAGCGCGTCGGTGGTCAGTGCGGTTTCTTCGGCGATTTCGCGGGCAATGCCTTCTTGCGGCGTTTCACCTGCTTCCATGAATCCGGTAATCAGCGCATACATCTTGCCCGGCCAGGCGGCATTGCGCGCCAGCAGGATGCGGCCCTCGATTTCAATCACCGCCGCCAGTACGGGCGTGGGGTTGTTCCAATGCGTAAAGTCGCAGGCCGTGCAGCGCAGGCGCGATTTGTCGCCACCGTCTTCGGCTTGCGTGACCCAAGCCAACTCGGTGGCACATTGCGGGCAAAACTTAAAGGCCTGGGTCATGCGCTGCCAATCATTTCAAGCGGGAAAAACACCGGTGGACAAGTAACGATCGCCCCGGTCGCAGACGATAAAGACAATCGTCGCATCCCGCACTTCGCTGGCGATTTGCTGCGCGATCCAGCAAGCCCCGGCGGCGGAGATGCCCGCAAAAATGCCTTCCTCGCGCGCCATACGCCGGGCCATGTCTTCGGCGTCTAGCTGGCTGACCAGGCGGATTTCATCGACAAATCTGGCGTCATAAATTTTGGGCAAATACTCGGGCGACCATTTGCGAATACCGGGGATGCGCGAGCCCTCGGATGGCTGCGCGCCGACGATGCGGATGGCTGGGTTTTGCTCTTTCAGGTAACGACCGACGCCCGTGATGGTGCCGGTCGTGCCCATGGCGCTGACAAAGTGGGTGATGCCGCCCGCCGTGTCGCGCCAAATTTCAGGGCCTGTCGTTTCAAAATGGATGCGCGGGTTATCGCCATTGGCAAACTGGTCCAGCACCCGGCCTTTGCCTTCGGCTTGCATGCGGTCGGCCAGGTCGCGGGCATGTTCCATGCCACCGGTCTTGGGCGTGAGTAGGAGTTCAGCGCCAAAGGCTTTCATCGTTTGCGCGCGCTCTATGGACAAGTCCTCGGGCATGATGAGCACCATGCGGTAGCCCATGATGGCGGCGGCCATGGCCAGGGCAATACCGGTATTGCCCGAAGTAGCCTCGATCAAGGTGTCGCCGGGGCGGATGTCGCCGCGTTCCTGCGCGCGGCGGATCATGGACACGGCGGCGCGGTCTTTCACCGAACCGGCCGGGTTGTTGCCCTCTAATTTGCCCAAAATAATGTTGTTGCGCTCTTGGTGGCTGGCAGCGCCAATACGCTGCAAGGCCACCAGAGGCGTATTTCCGATGACATTTTCAAGTGTGCGGTACGTGCTCATGGGGCTAACTTTGCCACAAAGGCTTTACACCAGGCGCGTACAAGGACTCGGCGCAGACGAAACGGTTTTTACAGCGCAAAAATTTTTCCTGGGTTCAGGATATTGTGTGGGTCTAGTGCCTGCTTGATGGCACGCATCATGGCCACTGCACCAGCGCCAGTTTCATTCACCAAAAAATCCATTTTGTGCAGGCCCACGCCATGCTCGCCGGTGCAGGTGCCGCCCAGGCGCAATGCGCGCGCTACCAGTTGCGCATTGAGTTGTTCAGCGGTTTCACGCTCTTGGGCGTTGTCCGGGTCTATCAGATAGCCCATGTGAAAGTTACCATCGCCGACGTGGCCGACCATGAAATAGGGGATACCCGCGGCATTGGCTTCGTCCACCGAATCAAGCAATGCATCAGCCAGTTTGGAAATAGGCACGCAGGTATCGGTGGTTACGCACCGGCAACCGGGCCGCGATTGGATCCCCGCAAAGTAAGCGTTGTGCCGCGCCGTCCACAAGCGGGTACGCTCCTCCGGCGTGTCGGCCCATTGAAAACCATGGCCGTGGTTGTCGTTGACAATCTCTTGCACCGTGGCGATCTGCTCTTGCACACCGGCAGGCGAGCCGTGGAATTCCATCAGCATCATCGGCCCTTCGGCCAAGTCCAACTTGGAATGCTGGTTCACCATGCGCACGGTATTGCCATCGAGCAATTCGCAGCGCGCAATCGGCACCCCCAGTTGAATAATTTGGATCGTAGTGTTGACGGCATCGGCCAGCGAAGAAAAAGCACAGGTCGCAGCCATCACCGCCTCGGGCAAGGGGTACAGCTTGAGGGTGATTTCGGTGATCACGCCTAGCGTGCCTTCGCTACCTACCATCAAACGCGTCAGGTCGTAACCCGCCGAGGATTTTTTCGCGCCGGTGCCGGTGCGAATGACTTCGCCGCTGGCGGTGACGACTTGCAAGGCCAGCACGTTTTCGCGCATGGTGCCGTAGCGCACTGCGTTCGTCCCGCTGGCGCGGGTGGCGCACATGCCCCCCAGGCTGGCGTCTGCGCCGGGGTCAATCGGGAAAAACAGGCCTGCCGATTTCACCGCTTCATTGAGTTGTTTGCGGGTGACGCCGGGTTGCAGTGTCACGGTCAAGTCGTCGGCATGAATCGACAGCACCTGGTTCATCCGGCTCACATCCAGGCTGATGCCGCCTTGCACCGCCAGCAAATGCCCTTCCAGCGAGGAGCCCACGCCAAAGGGAATGACCGGCGCGTGGTATTGCGCGGCCAGTTGTACCGCGGCGGCTACGTCTTCGGTGGACTCTGCAAACACCACGGCCACCGGGGGCGGGGCTTGCATGGCCGATTCGTCGCGCCCATGCTGCTCGCGCACCACCATGGCAGTGGAGCACTGGGCGCCAAAGCGGGCTTGCAACTGGTCTAAAAACGCGGGGGCAATAGCGCGCTGAGCAATCGAGGGCATGAGCGAAGCGGCGACAAGAGGTGCGTTCATAGCCGAAATCCTTCCAATCTGGGGTACGTAAAGCCAAGAGTGCCAAGCATAACGCCAGGCTCGCCCGGCGGCGCGAGGGTCGCTAAGATAGCGCCGCGCCAAACCGGCGCAAGCCATTTATTACCCGAGATACCTCCCATGACGATTTCTATGTACCACGCCAGCGCGCCGCGCCTGGCCAATGCCCTGACCAATTTATCCGCCCTGCTGAGCAAAGCCCAGGCGCATGTACAAGCCAAAAAAATAGACCCCGCTGCCATCATCGATTTCCGGCTCTACCCCGATATGCTGAGCTTTAAACGCCAAATCCAGATCGCCAGCGATACCTGCAAAGGCGTGATGGCGCGTCTGGCCGGTGTAGAAATCCCCGCTTACGAGGACACAGAGCAAAGCTTTGAGGACTTGCAAGCGCGCATCGCCAAGACCATCGCCTTCATCGAGAGCTTCACCCCAGCCCAAATCGACGGCACCGAGGACAAAGACATTGTCACTAAGCGCGGCGATACCGAAACCCATTACAAAGGCATGCAGTTTTTGCTCGGCCACGCCCTGCCCAATGTGTATTTCCACGTGTCCATGGCCTATAGCATCTTGCGCCACAATGGCGTGGAAGTCGGCAAACGCGACTACCTCGGAAAAATCTAAAGCCCGAGGGCGCAGCCCTGGCGCGTGGCCGTCGGGACACCCAAAAAATCGTATGACAGGAGATAAGCCTATGTTCCCCACCGCCATCGCCGGCAGCTTGCCCAAACCCGACTGGCTGGCCGAGCCGCAAAAGCTCTGGCCCCAATGGCGCGCCAGCGGCGAAGCCCTGGAGCAGACCAAGGCTGACGCCACGCTCTTGTGGATCAAGACCCAGGAGGACGCAGGCCTGGACGTGATCGGCGACGGCGAGCAGGCCCGCCAGCACTTTGTGCATGGTTTTGTGGAGCAGGTCGAAGGTATCGACTTTGAAAACAAAGTGCGCATGGGCATTCGCGACAACCGCTATGACGCCATGGTGCCCCAGGTGGTGGGCCCGCTGCGCCTTAAAGGCCGGGTACACGCCATGGAAGCACAACTGGCCCGCGCGCACACTAAACGTACCCTCAAGTTCACCCTGCCCGGCCCCATGACGATTGTCGATACCGTTGCCGACCAATATTACGGCGGCGGGCGCGAAGGCCGCATCAAAATGGCCTTTGCTTTTGCCGAGCTGCTCAATGCCGAGGCGCTGGCGCTGCAGGCCGACGGTGTGGACATCGTGCAGTTTGACGAACCGGCTTTCAATGTCTATATGGACGAGGCCGCCGACTGGGGGGTGCAAGCCTTGGAGCGCGCTACCCAAGGCCTGACCTGCAAAACCGCTGTGCATATTTGCTACGGCTACGGCATCAAAGCCAACACCGATTGGAAAACCACCCTGGGCCACGAATGGCGCCAATATGAAAAAGTATTTCCCGCGCTTGCCAAGAGCAGCATCCACCAAGTGAGCTTGGAATGCGCGCATTCGCACGTGCCCATGGATTTGATGGCCTTGCTCGAAGGCAAGGAGGTCATGGTGGGTGTGATTGATGTGGCCTCGGATGTGGTGGAAACACCAGAGGAAGTGGCCGACACCATTGGCCGCGCCTTGCAGTTTGTGCCCAAAATGAAGCTCACCGCCTGCACCAACTGCGGCATGGCGCCCATGGACCGCAGCATTGCCACGCGCAAGCTCTACGCCCTGGCCCAGGGTGCCAAGCTGGCCCGCCAGCGCCACGGCTGAAAATGCTTTGGCATCCAAACCTAAGGAAGCTCGGCACAAGTGCAAATCCGTCATTGCGAACGCAGCGAAGCAATCCATTTTGGCTTGCGAATCTTGCACTTATGGATCGCCGCGTCGCTTCGCTCCTCGCGATGACGAACTTGTGAAGGCCTTCCCTAGGCAAACCATCCAATGTAAAGACAGGTCCCATGTCCAAAACCATTGAATTCTTTTTTGATTTCGGCAGCCCCACCACCTACCTGGCCAACACCCAGTTACCCCGCTTGGCGCAGGAATGCGGCGCCCACCTGGTGTACCGCCCCATGTTGCTGGGTGGCGTATTCAAAGCCACCGGCAACGCCAGCCCGGTCACCGTACCGGCCAAAGGCCGCTGGATGGGCGCGGACATGCAACGCTGGGCCGAGCGCTATGGCGTGCCCTTTGCCTTTAACCCGCATTTCCCCATCAACACCCTGCCCTTGATGCGCGGCGCCTGCGGTGTGCAAATGCGCCACCCGGACGCGCTGGGGCGCTATATCAATGCGGTGTTTGAAGCCATGTGGGTCAAGCCCTGCAATATGGGCGACCCGCAGGTGCTGGCGCAAGTGCTGGGCGCGGCCGGGTTTGAAGCGCAGGAATTTATGGATTTGATCGCCGACCCGCAAGTGAAGGCCCAGCTCATCAGCAACACCGACGAAGCGGTGGCGCGCGGCGTGTTTGGCGCCCCAAGCATGTTTGTGGGCGACCACCTATTTTTCGGGCAAGACCGGCTGGACTTTGTGCGCCACGCCCTGGCCTAAAGCCACTCAGGCGCGGCAAGCGCCAAAGATTGAGGAAACCCTATGCATCGCGTTGCCATCAGCAGCACCGGCCTATTTACCCCGCCGCACACCATCAGCAATGAAGAGTTGGTGCAGGCCTATAACGACTACGCCGCGCTGGAAAACACCCGCCATGCCGAGGCGATTGCCGCAGGCACGCACAGCGCCCTGACCGATTCGAGCGTGGAGTTCATCGAAAAAGCCTCGGGCATCAAAAGCCGGTACGTGATGGAAAAGCAAGGCGTGTTGGACCCCCAGCGTATGCGTCCGCGCTTTGCGCCGCGCCCGGACAGCGAAATTTCGATGATGGCTGAAATCGGTGTGCTGGCCTGCCAGGAAGCATTACGCACCGCCGGCAAAACCGCTGCCGATGTGGATGGACTGATATGCGCCGCCGCGAATATGCAGCGCCCCTACCCCGCCATGGGCGTAGAAATACAGACAGCGCTAGGCATCCACGGCTACGCTTTTGACATGAACGTGGCTTGCTCGTCGGCCACCTTTGCTTTAGAGCTGGCCTATAACGCCGTGCGCACCGGCCAGTCGCGCGCAGTGCTGGTGGTCAACCCGGAAATTACCTCGGCTCATTTGGCTTGGAAAGACCGTGATTGCCATTTCATCTTTGGGGACGTCTGCACCGCCATCCTGGTCGAGCGTCTGGACTTAGCGCCCGCAGGCGCTTTTGAGATTTTGGGCACGCGCTTACTCAGCACCTTTTCCAACAACATCCGCAACAACCAAGGCTTTATGTCCCGCGCCGAAGACCGCGACCCGGACGACCGGGACCAGCTCTTTCGCCAGGAAGGCCGCAAAGTGTTTAAAGAAGTTTGCCCCATGGCGGCAGAGCACATCGAAAGCCATTTGCAAAGCCTGGACTTGACGCCCGCACTGGTGCGTCGCTTTTGGCTACACCAAGCCAATTTGTCCATGAACCAGTTCATCATCCGCCGCCTGCTCGGGCGCGATGCCAGCGCCGACGAAGCGCCGGTCATCTTGGACGAATTTGCCAACACCGCCTCGGCGGGTTCCATCATTGCTTTTCACCGCAACAAGGCCGACATCCAAAGCGGCGAAACCGGCGTTATTTGCTCCTTTGGCGCGGGTTACTCGATTGGCAGCGTGATTGTGCGCAAGACCTGAAGCCGCTGGCATGCGCGCCGGACCGGGGTCGCCGCGCACTACCGGCACGGGAATTAGATGAGGTTGCGGTGCAAACGCAGCTCGGCGATGGCATGGCCGAGCACTTGCACTTCGCGCTCGGCACCCGGTTCGCGCTTGAAACCGGCCAGTTCAAAAAAGCGTAAAGCCGTTTTGTTACGCGCTTGCATCCACAAGGTGACGTCGATACAGCCTTCGTCGTGCAAACCCTGGCGCGCCGAATGCCACAAAGACAGGCCCACGCCCAGACCCTGAAAATCCGGGTGCACGTAGATGTCGGTAATCTCGCCGGTGGTTTGGCGGCTGCCATCGTCGCGGCTGCGGTCAAAGCCGACAAAGCCAACGATGCGATCGCCGTGCATGGCTGCCATCACCTGGGGCTCGGCAAACTCAATCGCCTCGCGCCAATAGGCCTGGCGCTTGTCCTGGCCCAAGGGCGGCAGCTGGTCGGTGCCCAATAAGGACTGGTAGGTTTCAAGCGCTACCTGCGCATACAAATCACTAATCGCTTTGGCATCGCGCACCACGGTGGCGCGTACCGGAAAAACAGAGGAGCTTGACATGGGAACTGCAATCACAAAAAAACGAGATAAAAGGCCTCTCGATTGTCGCAGGATTGAAAAGGGCTTCGGGCGCCCTGCCCGCCGCGAGGCGTTAAGCTTTGCCCCATGTGCCGGGATATAACAAAAACTATGATGAACCCACTATGGCGTCTGGCGCTGTGTTGCTGGCTGCTAGGCACTGCCCTTGTGGCAGAGGCCGCCCCCTTTGAAGACACCATGGCCCAGCGCACCTTGGCCTGCACCGGCTGCCATGGCCCCCAGGGCCGCTCCGGCCCCGACGGCTACTACCCGCGCCTGGCCGGCAAGCCCGCAGGCTATTTGTACAACCAGTTGGTCAACTTGCAGCAAGGGCGGCGCAATTACCCGCTGATGCAAAACTTGCTCGCGCCTTTAGACGATGCCTATCTGCGCACCATGGCCGATTACTTTGCGGGGCTTGAAATTCCCTATCCGCCGCCCGCGCCGCAGCCCACCGACAAGGCCTTGTTGGCGCGCGGACAGCAACTCGTGCGCCAAGGCGACCCGGCCTTGCAAGTACCGGCCTGCGTGCAATGCCACGGCAGCGCGCTGACCGGCACGCAGCCCTCGGTACCCGGCTTATTAGGCCTGCCGCGCGACTACCTCAATGCCCAGTTAGGCGGCTGGCAAAGCGGCCAGCGCCAAGCCCAAGCGCCCGACTGCATGGCCGATATCGCCAAGCGCCTGAGTGACGCCGATGTGCATGCCCTAAGCACTTGGCTGTCCAGCCAAAGCGTGCCGCTGGTATCCCGCGCCGCCGCGCAAAAACCCCCGCTGGCGCCCGGCGCCAAAGAGATACGGTGCGGGAGCGCGCCGTGGTGAAGCGAAGCACTTTGCGCACCTTGGCGCTGACGCTGTGCACCTTGCTGGCAGCCGCCCTGCTGTGGGCCTTGTGGGGCTTTGATGCCTATTACCGGCCAGCCAGCGTCAACCCCTTGGTGCAAACCAGCGCGTCCGAAAACACTTCTGCAATCGAAGGCAGTGCAAGCAAGACGAGCGCCGATGCGCAAGCACCCTCTAAAGCGCAGGTAGCGCGCGGCCAGTACCTAGCGCGCGTGGGCAATTGCGTGTTTTGCCATACCGCGCCTGCAGGCGCCCTGCTGGCCGGTGGGCGCGCGATACAAACCCCATTTGGCACGGTGCACACCAGCAACCTGACGCCGGACCCGGCGCATGGCTTAGGCCGCTGGACGCAAGACGATTTTTGGCAAGCCCTGCACTTAGGGCTGGGGCCACAGGGGCAGCGCCTATCGCCCGCGTTTCCCTACACCAGCTACAACCGTTTGACACGCGCCGATGCGGATGCGCTATGGGCATTTTTGCAATCGGTGCCCGCCGTGCCCCGGCCCAAAACCGAAGCAAACATGGTGTGGCCCTTCGGCACACAAACCGCGCTGGGCTTGTGGCGCGCGATGTATTTCCGGCCCTTCCAAACCGCCAATGAGGATGCAGCGCCCGCAGGCGCAGACCCGGTGGCCTGGACGCGCGGGCGCTATTTGGTCGAAGGCCTGGGCCATTGCCAGGAATGCCATAGCCCGCGCGACGCACTGGGCGGTTTGCGCGATGCCACACGCGGCAGCGGCGGCGTCTTGCCCGGGCTGCCTTGGTATGCACCTTCCTTGCGCGATCCAGCCCAAGCCGGAACGACGGATGCGCAGGCCTTGCAAAGCTTTTTACAAACCGGTGTAGGCGCTGGCCGCTTTGCCGCTGGACCTATGGCCGAGGTGATTCTGCACGGCACGCAATACCTGAATGACCAGGATGCGCAGGCGACGGCTGTTTATTTGCAGTCGCTGGTGCAAGGTCAGAGCCCGGCCCAAGGCCCTAAGTATGCGCAAGCGCAAGCGCAAGCCCAAGGCTTGGCTGAGAAACCAGATGCCGTCATTGCGAGCGTAGCGAAGCAATCCAGTTTGCCCATGCAATCAGCTGCATCGGGATCGTCGTCTCCGACAGGTTGCGAGAACGCGGTATGCGATAAGCCCCGCAAAGAAAATTTGGCCCAAACACAAGGCGCAGATATTTATAAAAATAATTGCGCCGACTGCCATGGCGACCAAGGCCAAGGCCGCGCAGGCATCTACCCCGCCATGGCAGGCAACCGCGCGCTGCTGATGGACAAACCCAATAACGCGGTGCTCAGCGTACTCTACGGTGGCTTTGCGCCTTCCGCGCAGGGCCACACCCGGCCATTTGGCATGCCGCCTTTTATGCTGGAACTGAGCAACGCGCAAATCGCCCAGGTACTGAGCTATACCCGCAGCGCCTGGGGCAACCAGGCGCTGCCGATTAGCGAATTGCAAGTGCAAGCCGTGCGCGACCCGCAGCAGCGCCGATGAACTCGGCCAAGAACGCGCAGATATGCGCACCCATCAACACGGCAATGTGCACCACCGATAAACCAGCCCTTTCAGATATCACACTGCTATACCAAGACGCTTCGCTGTTGGTGCTAAACAAACCGGCTGGGCTGCTGTCAGTGCCGGGGCGCGGTGCGGACAAGCAAGACTGCTTGAGCGCCCGCGTACAAGCGCACTTTGCGGACGCGCTAGTGGTACACCGCTTGGACATGGCGACCTCGGGCCTCTTGCTAATGGCGCGCGGTGCCGACGCCCAGCGCACTATCAACCACGCCTTCGCCAACGGTATGGTGGGCAAGCGCTACGTAGCGCAAGTGGCAGGCCTCTTGGACCCTGACGGAATCTGGCGGACCATCGACTTAGCAATCGCCGTCGATTGGCCACGCCGCCCTTTGCGCGTTATCCAGGCCGATGGCAAAGCCAGCCAAACCCGCTGGCGTTGCGTCGCGCAGGATGCGCAAAACCAGAGCAGCCGGGTGGAACTTGAACCTCTGACCGGCCGCAGCCACCAATTGCGCTTGCACATGCAGGCTATGGGGCATGCCATTTTGGGCGATGCTTTGTACGTCCCAACGCAGGTACAGGCCATGGCCCCGCGCCTGCTTTTGCACGCCTGCGCGCTATCGCTGGTGCATCCGCAGACTGGCGCGCCCATGCACTGGGAGTGCCCGGCGGAGTTTTGAGTACCCGCCGCGCTTTACGCCCTCAGCGGGCTATGCATTGGCTCGTATACGTCCTTGCAGTTCCATGTACCTTGCAAAAATGCATTCCTATTCCCAAAATGAATGCAAATCACCAAATCCCGAGAGGTATCGAAATGGCCATGCTGGCATTACGCAATCTGCCCGATGATGCGCACCGCGCTTTAAGGGTGCAGGCGGCCCTGCATGGGCGCAGCACCGAGGCCGAAATCCGCGAAATTCTGGCAGTCGCGGTCAAACCAGCGGCGCATGTTCGCTTGGGGGATGCCCTCGCGGCGCTGGGCCGGGAAATCGGGCTCACTAACAAGGATGTTGAGGTCTTGAATAAAGTGCGCGACAAGTCGCCTGCCATGTTCGACTCTTGATACTGGGTGGCCAACAAGCGTAAAAGCACAAATCGCAAACCGGTGCGCACAGCCTCGTCCGACATAGACGGCACCTCACTCCTTGGGCTGGACCGGCTCATCATCCGTTGGCAGGCGAGTCAGGTTCAACAGGTTACCCGTCAGAATCAAACCAATGCCTAACAAGGTAAATAGATCCAATCTTTCAGAGTAAGCCAACCAGCCAACCAGCGCGGTCAAGGGCACACGCAGGAAGTCCATCGGTACGACAACGGTGGCATCTGCAAGCTGCATTGCCCTGGCGAAGCAGTAATGCGAGTAGGTTCCGCAAAACGCCACCACAACTACCCAAGCCCAGGTGTGGACAGAAGGCCATTGCCAGACGATAAGCGCCGGCACCAGCCCGATCGCGCTTTGTACCACCAGCATCCAGAAACTTATCGCCACCGCGGCATCTATGCGGGTAAGGGACTTGACCAGCACCACGGAGATTGCGAACCCTAGGGCTGAGGCCAGCGCAATGATCTGCCCGCTGTCTATCGCGCCCGCGCCGGGGCGCACGATCACTGCCACACCCACTAGCCCTAGCAGCACCGCGAACCACTTACGCGCACCCATTCGCTCACCGAGAAAGACTACGGCCAGGGCCGCCGACCATATCGGCATGGTGAATTCAATGGAAACCAACTCTGCGAGCGGGATCATTGTCAAGGCTACAAACCAACCATACTGCCCGGCATAGTGAACCGCATTACGCAGCGCGTGTTGAGGCAGCCGTTCGGTCCGTACCGCGCTAAGACCGCCTGCTGCGCGTATAAGCGGCCATAGCATGAACATTCCCAAAATAGAGCGAAGCAGCATGATCTGGAACACCGACAGTTCGCGCGCCGCCTCGCGCCCGGCGACGGCGATTACCACCATCAGCATCAGCCAGCCGGCCATCCAGCCTGCGGCGCGCGTGGTTGGGTTATCGAAGCGGGACTGCATCCGCGGGAGCATAGCGCAGCGGCCGACCAATTGCCTTCCGAAATCGTCTGTCCACCGACCAGACAGGACCTTGCGCTAAAAAATCCATGGCCTGGCCAATCCCCACCAAATACCCAGCAAATTCCCTACCCAACCCAGCCAACCCACCAAGCCTTAGCCGCCAAACCGCAAGGCAAGCCCCAGCGCCTAAAATGCTTCGGTGACCTCCATCCTCAACGCCGACCTGCATTGCCACTCTGTGGTTTCGGACGGCACCCTGACCCCTGAAGCCCTGGCCGAACGTGCCGCCTCCAACGGTGTGGAGCTGTGGGCGCTGACCGACCATGACGAGATTGGCGGCCAGGCCCGCGCCGCAGCCGCAGCCAAGGCCGTGGGCATGCGCTACGTCACCGGCGTGGAAATTTCGGTCACTTTTCTGGGTAAAACAGTTCACATCGTCGGCCTGGGTATCGATACCGACAACGCGGATTTGCGCGAGGGCCTGGAGCAGACCCGGGGCGGACGCAGGCTTCGGGCGCAGGACATGGCCGACGGCTTGGCCAAAGTGGGCATCAAGGGCGCGTTTGAAGGCGCGCTGCAATACGTAGGCAACCCAGACCTGATTTCCCGCACCCATTTCGCCCGGCACTTGGTCGAAACCGGCGTCTGCAAAGAAACCAACGAGGTGTTTCGCAAATACCTGACCGAGGGCAAGCCCGGCTATGTGGAGCACCGCTGGGCCACGCTCAAAGACGCGGTGGGCTGGATTACCGGCGCCGGTGGCATGGCGGTGGTGGCGCATCCGGCGCGCTACAAATTTACGCCCAATGAAGAATTTGCCCTGTTTACCGAGTTCAAAGGCCACGGCGGGCGCGGCGTGGAGGTGGTGACCGGCAGCCATTCGGCGGCGGAATATGTCACTTACGCCGCCACGGCCCAAGAGTTTGGGTTGGCCGCCTCGCGCGGCAGCGATTTTCACAGCCCCCTAGAAAGCCACACCGAGCTGGGCACCCTGCCCTACCTGCCCGGCGGTTTGACGCCAGTGTGGGAATTGCTGGCCACGCGCATCCAATAAGCGGCGCCGTGGCACAGTTTTTTGAAGTCCACCCGGACAACCCGCAACAACGCCTGCTCAAGCAAGCCGTAGCTTTGCTGCAAAAAGGCGGCGTGCTGGCGGTGCCCACCGATTCGAGCTACGCGCTGGTCTGCCACTTAGACGACAAAGCCGCCGCCGACCGGCTGCGCCAGCTTCGTGGCGTGGACGACAAGCACCACCTGACGCTTTTGTGCCGCGACCTGAGCGAGCTGGCCAATTACGCTCGCGTGGACAACCGGCAGTTTCGGCTGCTCAAGTCCGCCACGCCCGGCCCGTTTACCTTCATCCTAGAAGCCAGCAAAGAAGTGCCGCGCCGCCTGAGCCACCCCTCGCGCAAAACCATTGGCCTGCGCCTGCCCGAACATGCTTGCCTGCAAGCCCTGCTAGAGCTGCACGGCGCGCCTTTGCTGGCCACCACTTTGATACCACCGGGCGAGAGCCAGGCCCTGAACGATGCCGCCGACATCCGCGAACGCTACGAGCACCAAATAGACGGCGTGATCGACGCCGGCGCCTGTGCGCTAGAGCCCACCACCGTGATAGACCTGAGCGGCGGCGAAGCCGAAGTGGTCCGCCAGGGTCGGGGCGACCCTTCCCGGCTCGGTCTGTAATGCGTGATCGCCCGAATGCCTTCAAGCCTTAATCATTGAAAGCCCGCACGTGGACATTGCAAACCTGATTCAAACCGTCAGCCTCTACGCGATACCGGTGATTTTTTCCATCACCCTGCATGAGGCGGCGCACGGCTATGCGGCGCGCTACTTTGGCGACCACACCGCGTGGATGCTGGGCCGCGTCTCGCTCAATCCCATGAAGCACATCGACCCGGTGGGCACCATCTTGCTACCGCTGCTGCTGTACTTCAGCACCTCGGGCGCGTTTTTGTTTGGCTATGCCAAGCCGGTGCCGGTGAATTTTGGGCGCCTGCGCCACCCCAAGCGCGATATGGTGTGGGTGGCCTTGGCCGGCCCGGCGATTAATTTCGCGCAAGCCGTGCTTTGGGGCGCGGGCCTATTCGTATTGCAAGGCGCTGGCGTCAGCGAGCCTTTTTTGCTGAAAATGTGCCAGGGAGGCGTGCTGGTCAATGTGGTGATGTGTGTGTTTAATCTGTTCCCGCTGCCGCCGCTCGATGGCGGACGCATTTTGGTGGGCCTCTTGCCTATGCGCCAGGCGTATTGGTTGTCGCGCGTGGAGCCCTGGGGCTTTTTTATTGTGATGGCGCTGGTGCTCACCAAGGTGATCAACACCTTTTGGATGCTGCCATTGATGGGCCTGAGCTTTGAAGCCCTGGACTTACTGCTCAGTCCCTTGCGCGCGCTGCTGCTCAGCGGCGCAGCGCCGGTTTAATTTGTTTGGCCTTGTTAACTAAAGCACCATGAGTACTGTTCGTTTTTTAACCGGCATCACCACCTCGGGCACACCGCACTTGGGCAACTACGTGGGCTCCATCCGCCCCGCCGTGCAAGCCAGCTTGCGGCCTGGCGTAGAGAGCTACTATTTTTTAGCCGACTACCACGCGCTCATCAAAATTGACGAGCCGGCGCGCATACAACGCTCTACCTTGGAGATCGCCGCCAGTTGGCTAGCGGCGGGTCTGGACCCCGAGCGCGTGGTGTTTTACCGCCAGTCCGACATACCGGAAATCCCCGAACTCACTTGGTTCCTAACCTGCGTGACCGGCAAAGGCATTCTCAACCGCGCCCATGCCTACAAAGCCTCAGTGGACAAAAACACCGCCGCTGGCACGGACCCGGACACGGACGTGAGCGCTGGCCTGTTTATGTACCCGGTGCTGATGGGCGCGGACATTTTGATGTTCAACGCCCACCATGTGCCGGTGGGGCGCGACCAGGTGCAGCACATCGAAATGGCGCGCGACATGGCCCATAGTTTTAACCACCGCTATGGCGAACATTTTGTGGCGCCGCAAGCGGCCATTGAAGAAAGCGTAGCCACCTTACCGGGCTTGGATGGCCGCAAGATGAGCAAGAGCTACGACAACACCATCCCGCTGTTTGCCAGCAGCGCGCAGTTGCAAAAACTGATCGCCAACATCAAGACCGATTCGCGCGCACCGGGCGAACCCAAAGACACCGAAGGCTCGGCCCTGTTTCAGATTTACCAGGCCTTTGCCAGCCCGCAAGAGACTGCTGCCTTTGCGCAAGAATTTGCCCAAGGCATTAGCTGGGCCGCTGCCAAAGAAAGGCTGCATGCGCGCATAGACCAAGAGATTGCGCCCATGCGCGCCCGCTACCAACACCTGATGGAGCATCCGCAAGAAGTGGAAGCCCTGCTGCTGCAAGGCGCCATTAAAGCGCGTGCGGTGGCCACGCCCTTTATGGCGCGGCTGCGCCAGGCCGTGGGCTTGCGCAGCTTGGCCGCGCAAAGCACTGGCGGACCTGCTAAAGCGGCCAAAACCGCTAGTGCGGCCTTCAAGCAATACCGGGAGAGTGATGGTCAGTTTTACTTCAAGCTGCTCGATGCCAAAGGCGCACTGCTGCTGCAAAGCACGGGCTTTGCCAACCCCAAAGAAGCAGCGCAAGTGATGGGCCAGCTCAAGGCTGGCGGCGCTAGCGCATTGCCTGCCTGCCAGGCATTTATCGCCAGCGTGACTGATGCACAAGCGCTGGGCGAAGCCCTGGAAAGTTTGCGTGCGCAGGCTAACTAATTGGCGATGAGCCCGGCCTGAACAAGCGCCATGCAAGCCAAATACCTCTTACAACTGGCTTGCCTCTCGGCGCTCTGGGGCGCCTCTTTCATCCTGACGCGTATTTCGGCGCCGCAACTGGGGCCGAATTTTTCGCCCTGGCTGCGCATGGTTTTGGGCACTTTGATGCTGGCGGGCATCATGCGCGCGCTCAAGCACCGCTGGCCCACAGAGCATTGGAAGGAATTGATGTTCATCGGCTTTCTAGCCGTGGCCGGGCCGCATGCGCTGTATTCGCAAGCGGCCTTGTTTTTGCCTGGTGGTTATGGCGCGCTGCTATCGGTTACCTCGGTGTTATTCGGGGCTTTCGCCTCGGCCTGGCTGGGCGAAGAAGTGCTTACGCGCGGCAAACTGGCCGGTTGCCTGCTCGGCCTGGCCGGGGCCGCGTTGGTGGTACGCCTAGGCCCGGTACACCCCAGCGCGCAACTCATGCTCTCGGCGCTTACCTGTGTGGGCGCGGCAGCCCTATCCGGCATCGCCACGCCCTACCTCAAACGCGCCACCACGCGCATGGAGCCACTATCCATCACCGCCGGCATGCATGCGGCCTCGGTGCTCATGCTGCTGCCCGGCGCGGTACATGATTTTCCGAATGCGCATTTCACCCCGAGTGCGCTAGCTGCTGTCAGCGTGCTAGGTATCGCCACCTCGGGCCTGGCCTATTGGATGTTTATGCGCATCATGCAACACGTGCCGCCCATGGCGTCGATGACGGCCAACTTTATGAGCACCGGCTTTGGCGTACTCTGGTCGGTGCTTCTCCTAGGCGAAGCCACCAGCCTGGCCATGGCGGCAGGCGGTGGATTGATTGTGCTGGCTTGCTTGCTGGTTTCTAATGTCAACCCGCTGGACTTACTGCGCCGCTCGGACTCCAAGGCTGAACCGGACGCCTGAGAATAGTCTGCCTATTGCCGCTCACTAACCGTTTTCCGTAACTGCGCCTGCCGCCATTTGGCCGCTTACACAAAATTCAGTAAACCCCAAGTTCTCGGCGCTCAGCGGATAACGTTCTCATGCGTGCTCATAGGTGATGAACTTGCCGTTGAAGCCAATTTTTCGGCTGATTCGTTGTTTACCAATATTGACAACAATACCCGTGGGTACCTGAGTGCTTCTGCCGGCGTTGTACTCAGCGGTTTGGAACGATTCCTTTAGGCGAACACCGAGTTTGGTTAAGGCCTGCGGGCCGAGTACCTCAAGGGGTTGGGTCGGAATGGGTTTTCCAGAAATCACGCTGGGTTTGGCCTTGGCATAGATACCCACGCCTAGCCGTACCAACAGCCCAATGTCCGTGAGCTCCTTTAGCGCGCGCTTTACCGATGCTTCGCTGCCAAAGGGCTGAAAGTCGGTTGGCCGAAACACGAGTTCGGAGCGGCTCCGAATGGAGCGTCTGATGCGGTTGGTGATATTCATGAAAACATTTTTGGGTCAATGACCATTCGGCAATAATTTACTTAAGCTATTGAATTATATGAAATAAATTTAACATATAAAGGTCAACCACCCAAGGGTGTATTCTGTACGACAAGTCTGCAATATGGCGCAAAAACCGAGCCGCGTGGGGTGAGGAAGCCTGCCGCCTTGGTCTCAAACCCAAGTTGTTTCCAGGTTGAGCCCGCCGGGCTGAGAATATCGATCACCACTGAAGGAATAACCCTATGCCCCGCGAAGTTCCCCTCATTCACCCCGGCACGATCTTGCTCGCACACGCTGACTTCACCATAGGCCGGGAATTTTGGACAGAAACCGGGTGCTGGCGCTGCACCGACGTTGACATGCGCACCATCTGCGCGATCAAGCTGGAGGGCGATCCGCGCAACTGGAATGGTCCGCCGTACTCGGTGGTTGAACTCGTTTTCGACGAAAACGACTTTGGGTGACTTGTAATGCCGCAATTTATCCACCTACCGGCGAGCAAATTTCGACCAAAGTTCCATCAGGACAACGGACATAAGAGACATCTTGCCCCCATGGCTTTGTCTCAGGTTCTTTCAACTCGGTGGCACCAGCTGCTAGGGCTTTGGCGTGCGCTTCGACAACAGACGGCGTAAGCAACGCTATTTCAATCCCAAGTGGCTTGCTGGAATCACTTGCAGCGACAAAACCCGCAGGAAAGTTTGTTTTCCCAAGTTCATGCGAGGCAAAGGCGAGCGTTGTTTCTCCGGTTTCAAGTTCGCCATAGTCACCCGACGCATGCAGAAAGCGTTTGGACATACCGAACGCACTTTCAAAGAACGACAACGATTCAGCGACATTGGGAACGTAGATGATTGTGTAGCCGAGTTTCATGCGTCATCGTGTTTGGACACTTGCAAAGCAAGCGATAGATATTGAGCCAATTTCTTATCCTTGATCTGAGTGGTAGTCGTTAATTTGATGTGCCGACGCCCCTTCCCCGTACCTTCGAGAAACCCGAAAGGGTCATTGATTTTTGCGCCGTTCCCGAATTCGACGGTTACGTGCGCCTTGTGGGCGAAGACCCCACCAAACTTAACGCCTGTGGTAAACAGGATACCGCCGTACTTGACTTCTTCCGACGTTGTTTCAATAGTCTTTTTTACCAAGGTGCGAACGGCCTCGACGATCTCGTAATTTTGTTCGCTCACAAGACGGATGTCTTCGAGTAGCGCCTGAACAGATTTCTTTGTCATGTTGCGGGGTTTGTAGCGGGGCATGTTGTGAGCCAAACAATCGCGATACAACGCAAACCTTTCTGGCGCCACAAACGTCGGCAGAATTTACCCTTGGGTTGGGCTTTTTTTACAGTCTCAACGTCCGAGGTAACCGGCTCGCGGGGGTAGGCGGCGTAAGGCTGGCGCGCGACAGTGGCGAAGCCGCTGCGCGCCAGCCTTACGCCCGCTGCCGTAGCGGGTCCGGTTAACCGAGGGGTTAGGCGTCACTGCGTGCCCTGTGTAGCAGTGGGTTTTTCAATGATCCAAGCACGCCAGGAGGAGTAGTTCTCCTCTTTCGGGAACAGGCCTGTTTTCCGGGGGCCATCGAAGTCTGGCGCCGTGATTGTTGGCGCTCCCTTCTTGTGCTTCTTGAGGAACTCGGCCCTCAAGGACTGCCCGTAATTCACAAGCTCCGTACACAGATCGGCACTGAAGTAGATCAGGTCGTCCGTGTAGCTATGTACGACTTCCACAATGTCTGCGTACTCGCGGTGTGTGTGACCTGACGGCAACTTCGCGCCAAAGTAGAGCAACGGAAGTACGTCAGGCGGCGGTGGGTTGGTATTGAACATCTCGATAAGAGAGTCTCTCTTTCCAGATGCATGGCGAAGGCCTGTAGCCGCGTTGTCTATCAATGAGATGAGGGCTAGGACACGTCCCTGGGCGTTAACCCGGTCAAAGATCAAGATCTTGAGGGACTCAACTGGCAAGGCAGGAATCATGAAAGATTGAAAGTCCACCTCGAATCTGTGCGGGGTGTTCCCTTGTATTTGACCGGTACGGCGTTGCTCAACGATGGAGAGGAACTCCTTCTTCGCAGCCTCGAATCGGGAATACATGGGTGCGACCAACTGTTTCTTGAGACCAAGGGTCGTATTGCAGATAGTGAAGGCGGCCATGATTGCGGCGTTGACGTTCCGCAGCTCACGCAGTGCCTCTTCGCGAGACTTCGAACGTTCAGCGATTCTTTGAGCCGCGATCGCGCCTGCAAATGCTCCCGCCAAGGCGCCGACGAGTGATACCGTGAAGTTGGAGTTCAGCACCTTGTCTGCGTACTCGACTACGGTCGGGCAAGCGGACGCGATTTGGGTGGTGATTGGGTTGGCCGTCATGCGGGGAGTATGCGATACGCGGACCGCTGCGGGCTAGTTTGTGACGCCTAACGAGGCTGCGAAACGATTCGCAGAATCCCAATAACTTCGAGGGTACTTGCCCCCTTTCCCTGCGCGAGATCGTGGCGCACACGCTGTTTTGACGCGTTGATTTTTTGGGTAATCCATCTGGGAATCCTTGAAAAACGTTTTTTTTACAGCCTCAACGTTTGACATAAGGGGCGCGCTTTAGCGCGTCCCGCTTGATGGATTGGTTAGCCCTTTGCTTGACCGAGACTGCCCAGCGTGAAACCTGCGACTTCTGAAATGCGTCCTCGCCACCAAACCCCTTTGTTTCCGGGGATTGGGTTGCCTGAAGTATTGAAGAAGCGAGCATTCCTAAGATGTATGTATTGCGGGAAAGGGGGAGCATCGTCACCTTCCTTTTTGTAGATCTCACCGTGCTTTGCAAAGGAATCCCTCACATATTCGGCTACCTCTGGATCGTTAAGGCCGCTGGCGAAGTCTTCCGCAAAACCTTGAAAGTAAGCTTTTCCACCAGCGAGGACACCAGAGACAAGGAGTCCGCTGACCTGCAACGTAACACCTCCGACTTCAATTCCGTCGTTTGCCATGCCTACCAATGACTGGAGGAACCAGTCGTGCGGAACAGCGAACGGGGTGGAATCCGCGTTTGTTGTTTCATATGTCATGTAGAACTCCTTTTTGAAAAGTGGGCTAACGAGGCTGTAAAAAAACCAAACGATTCGCAGAATCCGAATAACTTCGAGGGTACTTGCCCCATTTCCCTGCGCGAGATCGTTGCGAATACGCTGTTTTGACGCGTTGATTTTTTGGGTAATCCATCTGGGAATCCTTGAAAAAATTTTTGCAGCCTCAACGTGCCAACTCAGTGGCGCGCCACCGCCCGCGCATCTCTCGGGAGCCGCAGATTGGTGTCTGTCACCTGCGCCGATTAACGCTTGCGCATCTTGCAATCGTTGGTGAGTTCTGGCGCCAAAGCTGAAGCGAGGTTCTTTCCGTCAAATTTCATCGATTTTCCATTGACAAAAGTTACAACGACCGAAGCCAACTTTATGCATTCCCCAGTTGTGTTGTACCAAACTGGGCCCCAGTCTGCGCGCTTCGCGCCATCAGAATTGGACAGTGGACCCGTAAAGTTCATGCCGGCAAATGTTTGGCCTCCAATATCAGATGAAACAACATCGCCAACAGCATTGAAAAGTAGGGCGCGCACATTTATATACTTTATCGGCGTGATCGTATTTGGATTGAAAAATACTAAGTACGGTTCCACACCTCCTGCGGAATTGACTTCAGATATTCCAAATTGCGAAATGAACCAGCTCGGTTTCTTTTCTGCATCTGCTCGAGCTCCACCTTTTGACTCTAATTCGAATATTTTTGACTTTAACTGGTCCAGCTCAGCTTCTAGCGTGGCCTGCTTCTGGCGCAATGAGTCAATTGATTGTGCGTGTGTGGTTGCAGCTGCTACGAGCAATATGCCAGCAACATATTGGTGAAAAAAAGTTGTTTTTTTATTCATTTGGGTCCTGTGGAGAGTAAGCGGTAGCATTGATTCGGACGCCTAACGTTTTAATTCACCGGCGGTGCGCCGCTTCATCGTGCAGCGTCCGGTGGAATGATGGGTTCGGCCTCATTTATTTCTACCAAACCATGAGAGTGGTTTTTGACAAGGCCGCATTACGGTGTCGTAAATGTCCGTGTATTCAACATTGACCGTAAGTCGCGCCAGTGCTGCGCGGACTCGGTCTCTAAACACCGCGAAGTTGGCCTCATTTTCATGCTGAGTAAGTTCTAAAAGGACAATCTCCGCGCCAGCTTGGAGTGTACGGTGACGCAGCGCGTGGGTAAAAGTGTTCCACGGTCGCCCCATAGGAAGTGCAGGCATGCAATCAATCAAGCTCTCGTGCGCTTTTGCACCATCGGAAACGGTTACAGCAAGAACGATCATCGGGCCGGAACCATTATTTCGGAGCTTGACCCGCAAGCTGTCTTCATAGTCTGCCACGGTGACTTCCGCGAGTGGCCGTACCGACAACTCGTTGTGCCGCCGTTGGCTACGAGCGGACGAAACAGAAATCCAAACCGATATACAAGAGACAAATAGCGCAAGGATTGAGGCAGCCGCACTCGCCAGGGCGCCGAGGGCGTTGGCGGCGTTGGCGTCTGATTTCAAAAGGGCAATAAGGGCGTCCATTGGCTACTTTGAGGGCTAACGTGATGTAGACAGCAAAACCCGGTTGATACATCCGGGCACAGTCGATACATCTTTCAGATAAATTGGCTGCAAGCCGCTTGCGCCTTGGCTTACAGATTCATATGCGGTAGTTTGATGCAGGTATAAATTTGCCATGAAACCCGATGCCCCTTTCTTGTAGTCCCAGCCCGCCAGATCAGTTGCGGGAGTGCTTGCGTTATCGGCACTATAGCCTCAACATCGTTAAATGTTACCTTTTTGGCATCAATTATTTTTACATTCGTCAGCCCACGGGGTAGCTTCAATGCACCACCCGGCCGCGTCGGCTTTCGGCAAATAACCGAAAATGCAGGCCAAGTCCCCCTATCGATAAGCCTGCACACTGGCCCTATCCCCATGCCCAGCATCCTCAATATCTCCGCCTACTTGTTCACGCCGCTGCCCGATGCTGCGGTGCTGCGGGACATATTGCATAGCCGCGCGCAGGGCTTGCAGCTCAAGGGCACGGTATTGCTGGCCCATGAGGGCATCAATATGTTTTTGGCCGGGCAGGCCGAGCAGGTGCGCAGCTTTGTGGCGCAGCTGCAAAGCGACGAACGCTTTGCGCCGCTGGCGCCCAAAGAGAGTTGGTCTGAAGAGCAGCCTTTCAAGAAGATGTTGGTCAAGGTGAAAAATGAAATCATCCGCATGAACCACCCTGCCATTCAACCGGCGGCGGGCCGCGCGCCTGCGGTTAGCGCCGCCACGGTGCGGCGCTGGCTGGAGGCTGGGGTGGACGATGCGGGTCGCCCGGTGGTCACTCTGGACACGCGCAATGCCTTTGAAGTGGACGAAGGCACTTTCAGCGGCGCGCTGGATTGGCGCATCCACAAGTTCACCGAATTCCCCGAGGCCTTTCGGGCGCACAAAGAAGCGCTGCAAGACAAAACGGTGGTGAGTTTTTGCACCGGTGGCATTCGCTGCGAAAAAGCCGCCATCTTGATGCGCGAGGAAGGGCTGGAGCATGTCTATCAGCTCGAAGGCGGCATCCTTAAATATTTTGAGGAAACCGATGGCAAACACTACAGCGGCGGCTGCTTTGTGTTTGACGAGCGCCGCGTGGTGGGGCCGGATTTACAGCCTATGCCCTTGCAGGGCGACGGGTTCTAACCCCCTTCTCGCGTTTCGATGTTTTGATGTGTCTGGTAGTCGCCGCATGGATTGCCACGGCCTGCGGCCTCGCAATGACGCTACTTTCTTCAAAGCGCGTCACGTGGCAGTAATTGCGTCACTGCGAGGAGCGTCAGCGACGTGGCAGTCCATGTTTGCTTAGGACAATCGCCCCTTCTCAATCCTTTTTGTCCGCCGGCGGCAAGCGCGTTTGATGGGGCTCAATATCGCGACTAGGCACGTCGATGATGTCGTCACCCGCCGCTGGACGCGCAGCCCAGGGCGGGTTTTGCTGCCATTTTTTGTAGCTGTCCATCACCACAACCAACTGCGGTTTGCGCCCGGTAAACAGCCAGCGCAGCAGCGAGAAGGCAAACATCAGCGCGGCCATGCACAGCAAGGCCAGCATAAAGCCTAGGCCGAGTAGCAGCAAAAAAACACGAAGCAACCAGCGCATATTTACCTATCCGTTTAATTGAAGGCCTAGGAGGCCCGGCCCAGCATGGTGCGCAAGTCGTGCATATATGCGGGCACCTTGACACATACATAGGTCGCGACCAGGGCATTTACAAGGCCGGTGAGCAAAAACACATCGGGCACCGTCAGGCCCGCGCCCAACAAGGCCCCGGCCAGCAGCGAACTGACCACCATGAACAAGGCATTGAGAATATTGTTAGCCGCAATGATGCGCGCCCGGTGCGTGACCTGGCTGCGCTGCTGGATGAGCGCATACATGGGCACGCTAAACAGGCCGGTGAATAAGCTCATAAAAAACAGATCGGCCATGACGCGCCAGTGTGCGCTTTGGGCTACGAAAGCGCTGGCGCCCATCAAAGCCGAAGGTGCCAAAGTGTGGGACGCGAAATACAAGTCCACCGCAAACACGCTCATTCCCGCAGCACCCAGCGGCACCAGGCCCAGCCCCAGGCCAGCGCCTTTGCGGCTGAGGCTTTCGCACAGCAGCGCACCGATGCCCACACCCACCGAAAAAACAATCAAGAGCAAGGACGCCACTTGCTCATCGCCATGCAGCACGGTTTTGGCAAATGAAGGGAACTGGCTCAAAAACACCGCGCCGAAAAACCACATCCAACTGATACCCAGCATGGAGCGAAACACCACCGGGTCCACCGCCGCCAGCCGCAGGTTGGCAGCCGTCTCGGTAAACGGGTTCCAGTTCATAGACTGGCCTTGCAGGCGCGCGGGCGTGGGCGGAATAAAGCCCGCCGCGATACGCCCCAGGACCGCGAACAGCAAACAAGCCGCAGCCGCTGCGGTCTGTCCAATATCGGGAATGGCCACCAACAGTCCGCCGACCATATTGCCCAGCAAAATGGCCACAAAAGTGCCCATCTCCACCATGCCATTGCCGCCCACCAGTTCGCGCTCTTGCAGCACCTCCGGCAAATACGCAAACTTGGCCGGGCCGAACAAGGTGGAATGGCAACCCATCAAAAACGTACAGGCCAGCAACACCCCGGCCTGCTGCGCCATAAAGCCATAAGCGGCCAGCAGCATGATGGCGATTTCTAGGTTTTTGACCAGGCGCATCAAGCGCGCTTTGTCCCAGCGGTCGGCAATCTGTCCGCTGGTCGCGGAAAACAGCACGTAGGGCAAGATAAACAAAGCGCCTATGACCAAACCGGCCAGCGCTGGCGGTAGCCATGCCACCTGCAGCTGGTAAGTGACCATGACGGTGAAAGCAAATTTAAATACATTGTCATTGCCCGCGCCGCTGAACTGCGTCCAGAAGAACGGGGCAAAGCGGCGCTGCCTCAGCAGCGCAAATTGATTGGTCTTGGCCTGGGTGTCCATAGCAGCCTCCCGCAGCATGTCAAAGTAGCCGCATCTATGCGTGGGCTGCATTCTGGCCTATTGCGCAGCGGCCCCAAAAAGCGCTTGCTACTTGGTGGGCTTATGCGCCTCTAACGCGGCTTTGTGCGCCTCTAGGGCTGCCTCATGCGCTTCGTGCTCGGCGCGGTGCGCCATCAGCACGTCACGGTTTTTAATGGCATAGGCATCACCTTTTTTCGCTGCACGGGCGTAGTAGCTCAGGGCACGGGACTCGTCTTCCTCCACGCCCTGGCCATGCTCGTACATAAAGCCCAGGTTGGACAAAGCGCCCGCGTGGTCTTTTTCGGCGGCAAGCCGGTACCAGTCCATGGCCTGGTGGTAGTCTTGTTTCACACCCCGGCCATTGCTGTACATAAAGCCCATCTTGGTCTGCGCATCGGCATTGCCTTTGGCTGCAGCCAGTTCGAACCAGCGCAGCGCCTCGTGCACATCTTCTTTCACACCCTGCCCGTGTTCGTAGAGCAAGCCCACATGCAGTTGCGCCGTGGTGTAACCGGCGTCGGCGGCGCTGCGAAACCAATGCATGGCTTGCGCAAAATCTTGCTTGATGTCCACGCCCCGCTCATAAATCTGGCCCAGCCGGGTTTGGGCTTCCAAATGGCCTTGGGCTGCGGCCTGCTTGTACCAATCGGCTGCTTTGGCATAGTCGCGCTCCACGCCGCGGTGGTTTTCATACATAAGGCCTATGGCAACTTGGGCCTCGGCCAAGCCATGGGCAGCGGCCATTTTGTAGCACTGCATCGCGGCCTGAAAGTCCTGCTTGGCGCCCTTGCCTTCTTCGCACAGCATGCCCAAGCGCCACTGCGCCTCCCCATTCCCGTGCGTGGCCGCTTGCTTGTACCAGTTCAGGGCCTGCACAAAATCTTCGGAAGCACCCTGTGCGTTTTCAAACATGAGCCCCAAGTTGAGCTGCGCGCCGGTATGCCCCTGGGCGGCGGCTAGTTTGTAGAGCTTCATGGCCTCGGGGTAGTTTTTGGGAACACCCCGCGCAAAGTGCATGAGCACCGCCATCTCGTATTGCCCCTGGGCAGCGCCCCTAGCCGCCTCGTCCCTTGAACGTATTACTTCGGCTTCAATAGCCAAAGCAATCTGCTCTTGTTGGCGCAGCAACTCTTCCATTTTGCTCATGGCTCATTCCTTATTTAGGGCGGGGCAGGCCGGAGGGCAGCTGCATTCATTTCTTTATCCGAACCTGGGCTGCCCAAGCGCTTGGGCCTGGCACCATGGCACGGGTCGGATTCCCAACGTGCGCATATTTGTCGCTTTAACGCCTACTGTCAAGTAGCCGTGTCCATTGGTCGCAGCAATTGGCTAGCCAAGTCGAGAGCGAAGCAATTGGGCAGAGTTTGCCGCTTACCCTTGGGTACGGGGCTGCCACTTCGCCACTAAGCACTTGGTGGCGAAAGGGTTTACAAAGTTTCGCAGGCTCAGCGCTCGCCCGTCTGCAATCGCCACAGCGCCGCATAGGCGCCGCCTTGCGCAAGCAGTTGATCATGGGTGCCGCTTTCCACAATACGCCCGGCGTCCATCAAATGGATGCAATGGGCTTGGCGCACGGTGGACAGGCGGTGGGCGATGACGATGGTGGTGCGGCCCTGGCTGACCACTTCTAGCGAGCGTTGGATGGCGGCCTCGGTTTCGTTGTCCACCGCACTGGTGGCTTCGTCCAGCACCAAAATCGGCGGGTCTTTCAAAATCGCGCGGGCCAAAGCCAGGCGCTGGCGCTGCCCGCCCGAGAGTTTTTGCCCGCGTTCGCCCAGGCGGGTGGCAAAGCCAAGCGGCAGTTTGTCAATAAATTCCGTGGCCTCGGCGGCACGGGCTGCGGCGGCGATCGCCTCGTCGCTGACGGCAGCGCGGTCTTGCTCGCCGTAAGCAATGTTGTCGGCCACGCTGGCGTCGCTTAGAAACGCGTCTTGCGCCACATAACCGATGGCGCGGCGCAGGTCTTGCAAATTCAGCGCATCGATCGGTTCGCCATCAAGCAAGATGCGCCCTTGCTGCGGCGTGTAAAAGCGCAGCAGCAGTTTGACCAGCGTGGATTTACCCGAGCCGGTAGAACCCACAAAGGCCACCGTCTGGCCCGCCGGTATGGTCAGGCTAATGTCGTGCAGCGTGGGCGCCTCGCCCGCTGTCGCGTAGGAAAACTGAAGGTTTTCAAAGCGGATTTCGCCAGTGACATTCTCTTTGGCAAAGTGCTTGCCTTCATAAGCGATGCTGATCGGCGTGTCCAGCAAACCCATGGCGCGTTCGATGGCGGCCATGGAGCGCTGGTACATATCGGCCACTTCGGCCAGGCCGGTCAGCGGCCAGAGCAGGCGCTGCGTCAAAAACACCAGCACCGAAAACGCACCCACTGCCAATTGCCCATGCAATGTCAACCAGCCACCGTACAAAAGCGTGGCGGTAAAGCCCGCCAGAATGGCCATGCGGATGACCGGCGTGATGGCGGCGCTGATACGGATGGCAGCGGCATTGGTCTGGCGGTAGCGGTTGCTCGCCTCTTCGATATGACTGGCCTCAAAGCCCTCGGTGGCAAAGGCTTTGATGGTGGCCAGGCCCAGCAAATTGTTATTGAGCCGCGCGCCCACATCGCCCGCTGCCTCGCGCACTTTGGTGTAGCGCGGCGCCAGCCGGTTTTGAAACCAGAAGGCGCCCAGCAAAATCAAAGGCACCGGCAACAAGGCCATGAGCGCGATTTCTTTTTGCAAAGCAAAAAATACGGCGCTGACCATGAGCGAGGAGAAAAACACCTGAATGATTTGATTGGCGCCACCATTCAAAAAGCGCTCCATCTGGTTGATGTCGTCGTTCAGGATGGCCATCAAATTACCCGTGCGCTGGTTCTCAAAATACGCCATATCCAGGCGCTGCACATGGCGGTAGGTGTCCAGGCGCATATCGTGTTGCAGGTTTTGCGCCAACTGGCGCCACTTCACTTCGTACAAATACTGAAATAAAGACTCGCCGCCCCACACCAACACATTAAATAATGCCAGCGCCAGCAATTGCTCCCAGGTGTTGGTGATGCCGATCGCGCCCAGCACATTACGCGCCAGAAAACTCTCTTCGCCCTTCACCACCACATCCACCGCCGCGCCGATCAAGACCTCGGGCAGGATGTCAAAAAACTTATTCAACACCGAGTACAGCGCCGCCAATTTGAAATCGCGCCGATAGGCACTGGCGTAGCGCAGGAGTTTGCTTAATGGGTGCATCAGGAAATAAGAAACGGCGTGGGTGAGCAGGGATTGTCACCCACGCCGCTGGCGGCGGGCGCTGAACCCGCATTGCCCTTTAAAGCCCGTTTAAGCCCGCAGTTTCGCCGCCACCTGCGCCACCCGCGCGCCGTAAGCTAATGCCGTGTCCAAATCGCCCTGGTGCATGGCATCGGCCGGTGTGGTGTTGCCAGCGTGGGCCATCATGCCGATGCTTGAACCGAGGCGGTTGATGGTTTCGTTGCCCATGATGTTGAGGCCAGCCCATACCATGCCGTGCTGCATCGCCAGCGTTAGCATGCTTTGCAAGGTGGAGAGCTTGTCGCCGCTGGGGTAGCCCGAGCAGGTAAAGCCGCCGGCCACCTTGTCTTTCCAGGCGCCGCTGAACCAGCGCTTGGACGAGGCATCGGCAAATTTTTTGAACTGCCAGGACACCGAGCCCATGTAGGTGGGCGAACCCATGATGATGGCGTCTGCTGCGTCGAGTGCGGCCCACTCGGCTTCGCTGATATTGCCTTCGGCGTCGATGGCAATGAGTTGAGCGTCTGCGCCCTCGGCCACTTGCTGGGCCAGGCGTTGAGTATGGCCGTAGCCGGAGTGGTAAATCACTACTGTCGATGTCATAGAAAAGGTTTCCAAAAAATAAAAATGCCAGGATCTTTAAAGTGAAACTGTCAGCACATACGCCTGGCGCGCTGCACTAACAAAAATCAGGGAGCGTTAAGCTCCGCTCGCACACATCTCACTCAAGCCGACAGATCAAAAACCAGCACTTCAGCAGCTTGGGCCTGGCCTAAAACCAAGCGGTTTTCGCCCTGCATGAGTAAGGCATCGCCTTGGCTCAACGCCTGACCGTTCGCCGATAAAGCGCCGCGCAGCACTTGCACATAGGCTTTGCGCGCCGGGTCTAATTCCAACGAAGCGCTTTGGACGCCGTCCAAGCACCCGGCATACATGCGCGCATCGGCATGGATTTGCACTGCGCCTTGCGCACCACCGGGCGCGGCGACCAAGCGCAACACGCCCTCTTTTTCGGCAGAAGAAAATGTTTTTTGCTCGTAAGACGGCGCAATGCCGCGCACATCGGGCTCGATCCAAATTTGCAGAAAATGGGTGGTGGCGTTGGGCGCGTGGTTGAACTCGCTGTGCTGCACGCCGGTGCCCGCGCTCATGCGTTGTACATCGCCTGGCGGTATGCCTTTGACATTGCCCATATTGTCTTTGTGCGCCAAATTGCCCGACAGCACGTAGCTGATGATTTCCATGTCCCGGTGGCCGTGCGTCCCAAACCCAGTGCCCGGCGCGATGCGGTCTTCGTTAACCACCCGCAAATTGCCCCAGCCCATGAAAGCCGGGTCGTAATAACCCGCAAAGGAAAAACTATGAAAGGATTTGAGCCAGCCATGGTCGGCGTAGCCGCGGTCACTGGATTTGCGTAGAAACATCATGGGCGAATGTTAGGTTAATGAAAAGGCTTATAGGGCCAAGTAAATTGATGGCATCATGCAAATATTTCGAACTTAAAGGCATCCCACATGCAATCGGCACGCGATTATCTGACGCCGGACACCCTGGCTATGCTGCAAACCATCTCCGAGCAGGGCAGCTTTGCCGCTGCGGCGCGGGCTTTGCATTTAGTGCCCAGCACGCTCAGCTACCGCGTACGCCAGATCGAAGAAGCGCTGGACGTGCTTTTGTATGACCGCAATTCGCGCCAGGCCAAGCTAACGCCGGCGGGCGCCGAGTTGCTGCGCGAGGGCGCGCGCTTGCTGGAGGACATCGACGCGGTGGCCAACCGCGTCAAACGCGTGGCTACGGGCTGGGAGTCGCAACTGACGATTGCGCTGGACACCGTCATCGTGCGTGACACGGTGATGGACTTGTGCGAACACTTCTTTAGCCTGTCGCCGCCCACCCGCTTGCGCCTGCGCGACGAAGCTTTGTCCGGCACCATGGGCTGCCTCATCGCGGGCCAGGCCGATCTGGCCATCGGCGTGGGGCCCGATGTGCAGGGGCAAACCGGCATTCACATCAAAGCCTTGGGCACGGTGCCCTTTGTATTTGCGGTTGCGCCAGGCCATCCCCTGGCTGCGGCGCCAGAGCCCCTCAGCAATGCGCTGATGCAGCGGCACCGCGCGGTAGCCGTTGCTGATTCGGTGCAACGGGGCAGTGGCATGAGCTTTGGTCTTTTCCAAGGCCAAGATGTATTTACCGTGGGCAGCATGCGCGCCAAGCTCGATGCCCAGTTGCGCGGCCTGGGCAGTGGCAACCTGCCCCTGCCCATGGCTGCACCGCACATTGCTAGCGGGCGACTGGTCGCCAAACGCACCGAGCAGCCGGTGCGCCAGGCGCATATCCACTACGCCTGGCGTGGAACCAAAGCGGCGCCGCCGGGGCGCGCCTTGCAATGGTGGCTAGACCAATTGGAGAGCGAAGCCACGCGCAAGGCTTTGCTGGCGTCTTGATGCGGCAGCGGGTGTACAGTAGGCCGCATGCCGCAAGCGGCGACACATAAAAACGCCAAGGAGAACCACGCATGCACAGGCCCAAAAATATTGCCATCGTCGGCGCCGGACTGGCCGCCATTAGCTGCGCCCGCACACTGGTACAAGCCGGGCACCGCGTCACCCTGTTTGAAAAGAGCAAAGGCATCGGCGGACGCATGTCGACGCGGCGCAGCCCTTTTGGCACTTTTGACCATGGCGCCCAGTACTTCACTGTGCGCGACCCGCGCTTTGCCCAGGCTTTGGAAACCGCCCCCGGCGTGTGCCGCCCCTGGAGCGTGACCATGGTGCAGGTGCTAGACCAGCATGGCCGCGTCGCAGCCGCCGGTTTGCCCGCACGCGAGCCGCATTGGGTGCCGGGGCCGGGCATGCGCGACCTGGCCGTCGCCTGGGCCGCACCGATTTCTGAGCATATCCACCTGGAAACCTGCGTCATGGCGATCGAGACCGACGCGCTGCACAAAGGCCAATGGCAATTGCGCACCCGTGGCAGCGACGACAGCAGCGGTGTGCACGGCGGCTTTGACCATGTGCTGCTGGCCATCCCGCATCCGCAGGCCGCGGCCCTGCTGCGCACCCTGCCGCCAAAAACCAGCGGCAGCGCAGCCGTGTTGCAAGCGCTCGATGCCGTGAGCGTGCAGCCCTGCTGGACGCTGATGCTGGCCTTTCCGCAAGCGGTGCAGCCGGGCCTGACCACGCTGGGCCCGCAATGGAACGCAGCACGCAGCACCCACCACCGCATCGCCTGGCTGGCGCGCGAATCGAGCAAACCAGGGCGCGGCATTGTGGAGCGCTGGACGGTACAGGCCAGCGCGGAGTGGTCGCAAGAACATATCCACGACGATGTAGCGCGCGCGCAGGGCAAATTGCTCAAAGCCTTTGCCGAAGTCACTGGCATACGCGCCCAACCGGCTTATGTGGAAGCGCACCGCTGGCTGTACGCTAAAACCGACAAGCCCTTGGGCCGCAGCCATGTGTGGGATGCCAAATCCGGCATCGGCTTGTGCGGCGACTGGTGCCTGGGCCACCGGGTGGAAAACGCATTCGTATCGGGCTTGGAACTGGCGCTTGCAGTCGCCTGACAAGTTTTCGCACTACCGGGGCCGCTTTGCGCCCTCGCCCACCGGCCCCTTGCATGCGGGCTCGCTGGTGGCTGCGCTGGCCAGTTGGCTAGACGCCCGCGCGCATCGCGGCCAGTGGCTGGTGCGCATCGAAGACGTCGATAGCCCACGCACCGTGCCCGGCGCCGACCGCGTGATACTTTCTCAACTGGCCGCCTGCGGCCTGCATGCGGACGCGCCACCCGTATGGCAAAGCACCCGCACCGCGCTGTACCGCGCGGCGCTGGACAAGCTCGTGGCGGGCGCTCTCGCCTACCCCTGCGGCTGTTCGCGCAAGGACATTGAAAACGCCATAGCCGCCGACGTGCCCCGCCCGCGCCACGCGGAACTGCGCTACCCCGGTACCTGCCGCACCGGCCTGCACGGCAAAGCGGCGCGGGCCTGGCGCTTGCGCACCGAGGGCGCCGCTATCCACTGGCAAGACCGCGCCGCCGGGCCACAAGCGCAAGATGTGCAAGACGCGGTGGGCGACTTCGTGCTGCTGCGCGCCGACGGCTGCTTTGCCTACCAATTGGCCGTGGTGGTGGATGACGCCGACCAAGGTATCAGCCATGTGGTGCGCGGCGCGGACCTGCTGGACAACACTGCGCGCCAAATCCGGCTGCAACAAAGCCTGCAACTGCGCACGCCGCATTACCTGCATACCGCGCTGGTACTGGGTGCGAATGGTGAAAAATTGTCCAAGCAAAACGGCGCGCAAGCCATCGACACCACAGAGCCGCTGCGCGCTTTGAACCAGGCTGCCGCCACCCTCGGGTTGCCTGCGCAATCGGGCAGCGTGGAGCACGCGCTGAGCGCCTGGACAGCGGCTTGGGCATCTACTGGGGTGCGACCCGAACGCCAAACCCGCGCCACCTAAAATTGCGCGCTTTAGGCCAATCACCGGCCCTCTGTGCGCCCTGCGTTACACCCACTCATGCAAAACAATAATTCCCCCGAGCCTGACGCACCACCGGTGTTTATGCGCACCGTCAAAAGCTATGTCTTGCGTGCAGGCCGGGTCACGCACGGCCAAGCCAAAGCGGTGGAGACCCTGGGGCCGCAGTTCTTGCTGCCCTACCGCCCGTCACTCATCACCTGGCCCGAAGCGTTTGGCAAAAGCCAGGCGCCGGGCAGCACGCGGCCCGTGGTGCTGGAGATCGGCTTTGGCATGGGCGAAGCCACGGCCCAGATTGCTGCCACCTTGGCCGGCACGGACTTTCTATGTTGCGAAGTGCACCAGGCGGGCCTGGGCGCCTTGCTCAAGCGCATAGGCGAGGCGGGCTTGGGCAATATCCGCATTTGCGCGCACGACGCGGTAGAAGTGATAGACCAGATGCTGCCCCTGTCCAGTCTGGACGGCATCCATATTTTTTTCCCGGACCCCTGGCATAAAACCAAACACAACAAGCGCCGCTTGATCCAAGCGCCTTTGGTCGAAAAATTAGCGCAACGCCTCAAGCCTGGCGGCTATTTGCACTGCGCCACCGACTGGCAGCCCTATGCCGAACAAATTTTGGAGGTACTGGAAGCCCAGCCCCTGCTGCAAAACCAGGCGCGCAGCGCGCAGCCTGATTTACAAGGCTACGCGCCCAAACCAGACTACCGGCCTTTGACCAAGTTTGAAAACCGGGGGCTCAAGCTAGGTCACGGCGTGTGGGATGTGGTCTGCCTGCGCCGCTAAGCCATGCGACTAGCCAGCGCGCTGCGCGACTTGCCCACGCGCGATGGCGTAGGCGCCAGCCGGGTGGTCATAGCGCCAAGGCGGTGGGCGCGCGTCATAGATTTTTTGCTGGCCCGCTTCCCGCACATTAGCGCAAAAGATTGGCAAGACCGCTTGGCACACGGTCTGGTGCTAGGCGACGAAGGGCAGCCGTTGCAAGCGGACACGCCGGCTATGGACGGCGGTTGGCTGTATTACTACCGGGCAGTGGAAAGCGAAACGCCCATCCCTTTTGAACACCAGGTGCTGTACCGGGATGCGCACTTATTGGTGGTGGACAAACCGCATTTTTTGCCCGTCATCCCCTCGGGCAAGTATTTGCAGCACACCTTGTTGCTACGCTTAAAACAAAGCTTAGAGCTGCCCGACCTGGTGCCCATCCACCGCATAGACCGCGACACTGCGGGCTTGGTGCTGTTTTCGCTGCAAGCAGCCAGTCGCGACGCCTATAGCGCTTTGTTCAGAGAACGGCGGGTGGGAAAAAGCTACGAGGCGGTCGCCGGCTTTAACCCGAAGCTAGCAATGCCGGTGCGGCGCGAAAGCCGTATTCGGATGGGCGCGCACTTTATGCAGCAGGCCGAAGTGCCGGGACCGGTGAATGCCATCACCGACATCGACATGCTGGAAGTCTGCGGCCCCTGGGCGCGTTATCAGCTGCGGCCTTTAAGCGGTCAGCGACACCAGTTGCGCGTGCACATGATGGCGCTGGGCCTGCCCATCCTGAACGATGGCATTTATCCGCAACTCACGCCGGAGGGCAGCAGCGACCAGACCAAGCCCTTGCAATTACTGGCCAAAAGCCTGGCGTTTAAAGACCCGGTCAGCGGGCGGCCTTTGACGTTTGAAAGCCAATTGCGCTTGCTGCCCCTGCCGCCGGTTTAGGCGGCGATTTCTTTGGCGTTAATGCGGTAGCGGAAATCGTCGGGCGCATACGGGTCCAGGCGCTGGCCGCCAGTCTCGGCATGGGGGTACATCAAAAAGCCCAGGCGCGGACCTTGGGCGTTTGGCAGCACCACATCATGCGCGGTGTTGTAGGCCATCCAATTGCCTTCCCAGCCGCCAAACAAAACGCGGTTGACCGGCGCCACCACCGGGTTGCGCGGGTCTTTAATCCAATCGGCGGTTTCCTGGCGCATCACCTTGGCCACGTCCGCCGGGTCCATGGCCACCCAGCCATGGCCTTGCAAATAGACCTCGGCGCGACAGTGTTGCGCGCCTTGCAGCTTGGCGGATATGCCGCCCAGCTCTTTGTAGCCAAAAGCGCTGGGCGCGACGCGCAAACCATACACATCGCGCGCGGGTAGGCCTACCGAGCGGCACAGGCCTACAAACAAAGCATTGAGGTCGGCGCATTTGCCACCCAGGTTGCCGGTTTCCAGCATGGTTTGAATGTCGCCTTCGCCGCAGCCGCGCACCTTGGGCTCGCGGTAGGTATTGCTCACTATCCAGTCGAATATTTTTTGCGCTTTTTCCACGTCACTGCGCGCACCTTTGGTGGCCTCGCTGGCGGTGCTCAGCACAATGCCATCGACCGGAATCAGCGCGGTTGCGCGCGTCCATTGCGCCAATGCAGCGGCGGATTCAGCCGGAGCCGATTTTTGCTTCCAGTCTTGCAAGCGGTTTTGGGTTTGGATGCGGCTGGTCACTTCCACAAAAGGCTGCGCCTGCGCGGCATCAAACTCGGCATACACCATGCGCGCGCCCTCGCTGCCATCGGCCAGCATGCGGGCGCTGCCGTTGCTGTTCATGGCCGATTCCAACGATTTTTGCCAGGCCGTGTTCACGCTGGGCACCGGCACCCAGACGCGCGTCTGGCCGCGCGGGGCGGCAATTTCGACGCGGGTGGTCACTTCAAAGGTGCGCCATGCGCCGGGCTGCGGGGCAAACTGGCGTTCAGGGGTTTGGTCGCTTTGCGCCAAGCTGTACAGGGGAAGGCTGCTAACTGCGCAGGACGCGGCAGCGCGAAGAAATTGGCGACGCGCAGGCTGCGACGCGCCAGTGAAAACGGTGGTCATACAAGGAACTCCGGATATAGGTAAAAAGCGCGTACGGCGTAGCAATAAATACCCCGAATAGCGCGAAAACTACCAGCCTGTTCGCAATCGCTTGTGAATGGTCGGCAGCGGGCGGATTATCGCCGCTGCAACAGGTATATTGCAGGCCTGCTAAGGCGGTACTCCTACTTGTTTGACCCCTGAGGCAGCAGCCTTGCCAGCCCCACCCCACTGAGTACCGCTCCCTTGACATCTGAAACCCAGACCCCTGAGGTCATCCCCGGCAGCCCCCACACCTGGGCTGCGCAGGCTTTTGGCGCATTTAGCCATGTCTTGCAAGCCACGCCAGGCTTTCGTCAGCGCCAAGGCCAGATTGCCATGGCGCAATGCGTGGCCGACACCTTGAGCCGCGCCGACCTGGGCGATTGCGAGGAGCCGCAGCGCGCGATCGCCGTTATCCAGGCCGGCACCGGCGTCGGCAAATCTGCCGCCTATGCCAGCACCGCGATTGCTATGGCATTGCAGCGCAAAACCCGCGTGCTGATTTCCACCGCCACGGTAGCCCTGCAAGAGCAACTCATGCAAAAAGACTTGCCAGCCCTGGCCGCCAGCATGGAGCAACCCTTTGCGTTTGCGCTGGCCAAAGGGCGCGGGCGCTATGTTTGCAAGCTCAAGCTGGAGCGCCTCGTGGGCAGCGGCGGCGCGGAGGATGATTTTTTTGAAGACGACTTTCCAGCGGTGGCGCTGGGCACGGCTTCGCAAGAAGCCTTGGAGGAGCGGCGCTTTCGGCTGTACGAACACATGGCCGCCACGCTGGCTACGGGGCGCTGGGACGGCGACCGCGACAGCCTGAACGAAGCGCCCGATCCGCAGGACTGGGCCACTGTGGCTGCTGAGCGGCACAGCTGCACCGTGCGGCATTGCCCACGATTTAAGGATTGCAGCTATTACCAGGCGCGTAACCGCCTGGCCGAGGCGCAAGTGATTGTTGCCAACCACGACCTGGTGCTGGCTTCGCTAGGCATGAAAACCTTGCCTGAGCTAAACAACTGCCTGCTCGTGTTTGATGAGGCGCACCACTTGCCCGCAGTCGCCCTGGACCAATTCAGCAGCGCCATGGAGCTGGCCAGCCTGCGCTGGCTGGACCGCTTGCCCAAGGTATTACAAGACGTGAGCAAAGCCTTAATGTTGGATGTGGACCCGGACGTGGCTACCGTGAGCAGCCAGCTCAAAACCACGCTCACCCAACTGGCGCGCATGGTGCTGGACTTGGTGCACGCCAGCACGCAAGGGCAGGACGGCTCCCTGCGCTTTGCCCACGGCGTGCTGCCCGAGGCCCTGGTCGAGCCAATGGCGCAAGTGCTGGCGCAGGCCACCGGTTTGGCGCAGGCGCTGGACGCCCTGGGCGCGCAAATTAAACAAATCGCCAAGGACGACCCGATGCAGGCGCTGCAATGCAGCCAGCAATACGCCAAGCTGGGCCCGCTGGCACCGCGCCTGGGCGCGCTCACATCGACCGCCAGCCTCTTGCTGGAGCACGGCGAGCAGCCACTGGCCAAATGGCTGCAATGCAAAAGCGAAGGCGGCTTTTTGCTGATCAGCGCCCATGCCTGCCCCATGGTGCCGGGCGACTTGCTGCGCCAGTTTGTCTGGAGCCAGGCCCGCGCGGCGATTCTTACCTCGGCCTCGCTTACCAGCTGCGGCAGCTTTGACTATTTTTTGCAGGAGTGCGGGCTCTCGGGCAACCCGGATGTGCAGGCACTAGAAGTCTCCAGCCCTTTTAATTACGCGACGCAAGGCACGCTCACCGTGGTGCACACCATGGCCGACGCGAAAAACGTGCAGGCCTATACCGGCGAAGTGGTGGAATACCTGATGCAAGACCTGGCGCAGGTGCAGCATGGCGCTTTGGTCTTATTCACCTCGCGGGCGCAAATGCGCGCGGCGACAGACGCAATTCCCGCGCGCCTTTTGGAAAGCGTGTTGGTGCAAGGCAGCACCTCACGCACGCGCTTGCTTGCCGCGCATATGGCGCGGGTGGAGGCGGGTTTACCGTCCATTATTTTTGGCTTGCAATCCTTTGGCGAGGGCCTGGATTTGCCGGGCCACTTGTGCGAAACCGTGTTCATTACCAAGCTGCCATTTGCGCCGCCATCCGAACCGGTAGACGAGGCGCGGGCTGAATGGCTGCGCCGCATGGGGCGCGACCCGTTTAATGAACTCGTCATCCCAGCCACCGGCATCAAGCTGCTGCAATGGACAGGCCGCGCCATCCGCACCGAAGAAGACCGCGCGCAAGTCATTTGCTACGACAAGCGCTTAAGCGAACAGGCCTATGGCCGGCGCATGCTGCAAGGCCTGCCGCCCTACCGCTTTTTGCAGCGCAAATAGGGAAATGGCAGGCGTAAAAAAACCGGCCTAGAGGGGCCGGTTTTTTATGATTGCAGTCCGTGATTAACGGATAACCGAGATGGTGTCTAGTTTGCCACCACGCACGGTCTTCAAAGTCAACGCGCCATTCAAGATGTCACCTTTAGCGTCAAACGAAATTGCGCCAGTAACACCCTCGAAGCCTTTAGTCGCCGCCAGCGCGGGGAGGTACTTCTCAGGATCGGAAGAACCAGCTTTCACCATCGCGGCAACCATCAGCTTCACGCTGTCATACACGTAGGGGGCATAGACTTGGACATCAGCATTGAACTTAGCCTTGAACTTCTTATCGAAATCGTTCTTGGCAGTTTCGTACTTGCTACCTTTTTCAACGCCACCTGCTTCAGCACAATACACTTGGTTATCCGCAATTGCATCGCCCGCAAGTTTGACCAATTCGGTAGAGCAGATGCCGTCGCCACCCATGAACTTGGCATTGATGCCAAGCGACTTCATTTGCCGCATCATCGGTCCAGCGACAGAGTCCATACCGCCGAAGAAAATCAAATCAGGCTTCTTGCCCTTGATGTTGGTCAAGATCGCATTGAAATCGGTTGCGACATTGGTCGTGTACTCGTTTGCAACGACATTTCCACCAGCTGCTTTAGCCGCTTTTACAAACTCTTCCGCAACGCCTTGACCATAAGCCGTACGGTCGTCAATCACGGCGATGGATTTGGCTTTCAGGGTGGAAATTGCGTATTTACCGAGGGTGCCACCCAGTTGAGTGTCATCAGCCACCACGCGGAAGGTGGTTTTGAAACCTTGGCGGGTGTACTTGGGGTTGGTAGCAGAAGGAGAGATTTGGGGGATGCCCGCATCGCTGTAGATTTTGGAAGCGGGGATGGAGGTACCAGAGTTCAGGTGACCAATCACGCCAGCCACTTTGGCATCGGCTAGCTTCTGGGCTACGGCAGTACCTTGCTTGGGGTCCATGCCATCATCTTCAGTCATCAATTTGATGGTGACTTTTTTGCCGCCGATGGTGACACCCGCTGCGTTGAGTTCTTCCACGGCCATGATGGCGCCGTTTTCATTGTCTTTGCCCAAATGTGCGATCGGGCCAGTAATAGGGCCAACGTGGGCGATGGTCACAACGCTTTGTGCCATTGCCAATCCGGTGGACAGTGCCAGCACGGCGGCTGCGAGGGTTTTTAGTTTCATGACAGTCAAACTCCATTCAATAAATAAAAAAATTTGCCTAAAGCCCGAAGGCTGGACAGCGGCTCAAATTCTACTGCTTCGCTGCCCCGGGGGCAGCCAATATTTCAATTCCGAGACGCCGCACCTGGTAAATCAAGGGTGCGCCTGGATGAACTCTGCGGGTTACTACTTACAGCCCGCCGTGGGATTGGGCGGACATCATGAACAGCATGGGGATGGAAAGCATCGTATTGGTGCGCGAGAACAGCATGGCCATGCGGGCGGCGGCGGCTTTTTCGGCCGGTTCCACTTGCACAATGCCCAGGGCTTTTTTCTGGTTTGGCCAGATGATGAACCAGACATTAAAGGCCATGATCAGGGCCAGCCACATGCCGATACCAATGGCAGCAAAGCCGATTTGCAAGCGCAGCGCTGCGTGTAAATAGCCTTGCAGGCTGGCGACGATCAGACCTGTAACCACCGTAGCCAAGGCCGCCCAACGGAACCAAAACAGTGCGGTCGGTGCAATTACCTTGCTGATAGCAGGCTTTTGCTCATCGGGGATTTTGGGCATGCTGGGGATTTGGACAAAGTTGAAATACCACAACAGGCCAATCCACATGACGCCGCAGGTAACGTGCAACCAGCGGAACACAAAGCTCCACCATACGGGGGTGATTTGTAGTGGGCTGCCTGACACAGCACCTGCGGTCAGGACGATCGCGATGAGCAAGACCAGACCGGCCAGCAGTGTTTTTTGCAGGGATTGCAATATTTGGCTCATGAGCAAAACTCCAAAAAGATGATTCAGCGAAGAGTCGGATATTAACCGCTGCATGGGCCTAGGGCAAAAACGCGTCCCTTTGCAGTTCGGGGCCGCCAGGCACCGAGCAGCGCCGCAGGACCAGGGTGCGCCGCGCCGCCGGGCAGGCGCTCACTACAATCTTTGCACTGCGATTGTTGGAGCAATGTGCCATGGAGCCGAGTGAACTGTCAGCCATGGGAGCCATTTCACCCCCTCGTCCGGGTGAGGTGGGGCACCATGCTTGAAGCACTTTTCTTGCTGTATTTTTTGATGCTGCTGGCGACCCTGGTGTTCAAAAGTCGCATCGTGACAGGGCCTTGGCTGTTCCTGCTAAGGGCTTTCTTTCCGAATTGGAAGTTTTTTCACGCCACCGGCAATGTGCCCCACCTGTATGCGCGCTGGGCGCTGGCCCATACCGCCCCCGCAGATGCACTGCAATGGTCGCCATGGATACCTATCTTTCCCCGCCGCCCGCGCCGGGTGCTGCATGTATTTCATAACGCTGATACCAATTTGGCCCTGGTGCAGCAAAACCTGGTGGAGCATCTTGCCGCAGACCTGAACCATATGCCCCCTGACGCGGACGCGCGCGCGCTGGTCAGTTACCAATTGGTGTCGCGCCTGGTTTGCCAAAGCCTGCAAGCCCAGCACCCGCAATGCACGCACGGGCAGTTTGAGGTGCGCATGGTGCTGGACGGAACCACCGGCTTGCTACACGAGGACACCATGATGCGCTCGCCGGTGTTTCCATGCCAGTAAGCAGCGCGGCCCGGGCGCTAGAGGTCTTACTGGCCTTGAGCATGCTGCTGCAAACCCTGGAATATCTGCGCATACGCCAGGCCCTGACGTTGCATGGCTTGTGGGCCTGGCCAGTGCAGCGCGCCGACATTCCCCCAGGCCCGGTGCAAAAGGTGCTGGATGTACTGTTTAGCGATAGCGCGATGCATTGGCATTTGATGCTGCGCCTGCCGGTTTTGCTGGTGCTGGCTTGGCAGGGCAGCAGCCTGGCGCTGTCGGTGTTTTTGTTTGCCAGCCATGTGCTGATGTTGATCCGCTGGCGCGGCGCGTTTAACGGCGGCAGCGATTTCATGACGCTGGTGGCGCTGACCGGCTTGCTTTTAGCCTCGCTGGTGGCGCTAGGCGGCGACGCGCACTTGGCCTGGCGCGCGGGGCTGTGGTACGTCTGTTTGCAATCGATTACCTCGTACTTTTTGTCTGGCTGGGTCAAGCTGATGCAGCCCGAATGGCGCAGCGGCCAGGCGATGATTATTTTTCTGAATGCCGCGATTTACGGCCCCCTGCCACCCAACAGCGTGTTGCGCAAGCCTTGGGTGGCCCGCCTAGGCGCCTGGGCTTTTATCGGCTGGGAGTGCGCTGCGCCCCTGGCGCTGCTGCATCCGCTGGTGGCTTTGGTTTTTTGCGCTATTGCGCTGTTGTTTCATTTCCTGGTTTTCTGGTTTTTCGGCCTGAATCGCTTTTTTTGGGCCTGGATGGTTACATTTCCCGCCATACTTGCGTGTTCGGCGCAGCGGGTTTTTTGGTAAAAGTGGCGACATTGCGCCGGGTGCCAGCGCAGGCCGCCAGTGCGCTACGTATAAGGAAAAGCTATGTTGGAGTGTTTAATCGTTGGCGACAGCATCGCAGCCGGTCTGGCCGAGCTGCGGCCTGAATGCAAAACCTATAGCAAAGAAGGTCTGAGCTCGCAAAAATGGAACAAGGAGTTCATGAAGAAGACGCCGCTGATCGCCAAGCGCGTCATCATCAGCCTGGGCTCGTATGACCATTTTTATGTGTTTACCGAAACCGAATTGCGCGTGCTGCGCAAGCTGACCGAAGCGGACAAGGTGTATTGGGTGTTGCCTGCCGGTAATGACCCGAAGTACCAGGTGGACATCAGCAAAACGCAAAAAATTATCCGGCGCATCGCAGAAGAAAATGAAGACATCGTGCTGCCTATCACCCGCACCGAAGAAGATGGCATTACCCCCAATGACAACGGCTACAAAATGCTAGCCGACCGCATCAAAAAATAAGCTTTCGCCGCCTGCGCCAGACCAGCAGCCCCCACACCGCACCGGCCAGCGCCAGCCACCAAGGCCAGGCCGCACGCAACTTGGGTAACAGATAGTGGTGCACTGCGTAATACAAACCCGCTTTTTGCAGATCAAAGCCCTCGGGCACTGGCAGCACGCCATAGTCTTGGGCGTATTGGTCGTAGGCGGCGCGCAAAGCGGCAAAGCGTTCCGGGTCGGTGGTCTGTAAATTTTGCGTCTCGCCAGGGTCCAGCCGCAGATTAAATAAACGCCACTGGCCATCGCCCAAGGGCGCAATATTTTTCACCAGTTTGTAATCGCCCAAAAACAGCGCTGCGCTGCCTGCTAATTCGTAGCCCAGTGGCTCGTCAGGGCGATAGGCGTAATCGGCTTTACCCTGCAGCAAAGGCAGAAGGCTGTGCCCGCTTAAAGCCTGTACGGTGCGGCCCGCATACTGCCCTTGGTGCGGCCGGATACCGGCAGCGTCGAGCAAGGTGGGCACGATGTCGTTCACATGCGTCAGTGCTGAAACCACCGCACCGGAGGCCACGCCGGGTAAGCCCGAGACGATGAGGGGCACGCGCAGTCCACCCTCGCCGGCGAAATATTTATAGCCTTGCAATGGCCCCACCGTGGCGCTAGCCCAGCTTGGGCCGTTGGCGGAAAACGTACCCTTGCCGCCCAGCGGCTCCACGTCTACCTGGTAGTTCATCCGAACCCAGGCATTAGCGCTGGGGATGTTGAAGGGATCGGCCGGGTCAGAACCGTTGTCGGACAAAAACACGAACACGGTGTTGTCATACTGGCCGCTCGATTTGAGGTGCTGCACCAGGCGGCCCACCTCGGCATCCATGGCCTCGGCCATACCGGCATAGACCTCCATCCGGCGCGCCTGCAGGCGCTGCTTGTCGGGCGCCAAACTTTCCCAGGCCACGGTGCTGGCCAGCGTGGCCATGGGCATACCCGCCGGCAGCATTCCTGTGCGTATCGCGCCGTCGTGGCGGGCTTGGCGCAAGGCAGTCCATCCCTGGTCGTAGCGGCCACGGTATTTGGCAACAAACTCCACCGGGGCCTGGATGGGAATATGGTTGGCCTGAAAACCGATATAGGCCATAAAGGGCTTGCCATCAGCGGCCTGTTCGCGGATGTAGCCAATGGTCTTATCGACAAAAAAGCGCGAGGAGTAAAAGTCCTTGGGTAATTGCGCCGGCCGGTCTTGCTCAAACCAATGGGTTTTGTCGTAGAGCATCATGTAGGGCCGGTTTTCCCAGTTGTCGCTGCCGCTATCGGCCTGGATGAACGAGCGCTCAAAGCCACGACGGCCCGGCAGGTTGTCTGGCTCCTTGCCGACATGCCATTTGCCCGCGATATAGGTGTGATACCCGCCATCGCGCAGCATGGTGGCAAGCGTCACGGTATCGGGAGCCAGCACACCGGCATAGCCCGGCTTGCCCTCTTGCTCGGGCGGCGTGGTCTCGGGCATATTGCCCACGCCGTTGCGGTGGTGGTCCACCCCGGTCAGCAGCATCGCGCGGGTGGGCGAGCAGGTGGCGGCCACATGGAAGTTGGAAAAACGGCTGCCCCTGGCGGCCAAGGCGTCGAGATGCGGCGTGGCGATTTCGCCGCCAAACGCGCCTACATCGCTAAAGCCCCAGTCGTCAGCGACCAAGATGACGATATTGGGGCGGCTCTTTGGTGCAGCCCAGGCGCAGGGCACCCAGCAGGCGGCCATGCCGAGGAATAAAACAAACGCAAGCCAACGGATGTTTATTCGCTGCATCTGAAGCCTTCGTCTGGGTAAGTTGATCACGGCCGCATTGTCTGCCATGCAAATGGGCCAGATGGATCACCAACAAAAAAGCCCCGCTCTTGTAAAGCGAGGCTAAGCTGATGATTTATATGGGGTGGCTGATGGGGCTCGAACCTAAGTCAAGATGGCACACAGGGGCTTGCAGGGGCATGTAAGTGCTTGATTTAGTTAGGTTTTTCGTTTAACCATTCCCCTCCATTCCCATAAATAAAGCCTGAATAAAGCCCGAGACATAACTTTCAGCCCCTTCAATCGGCATCAAGCACCTATGGCCCCATGGGTGAGTCCGGCCTAAACTCAAACCAAATTCCTAAGTCGAACTTTCAAGGCCCACATGAGCTAATCTGGGCCCCTTGGCACCGATCCAAATGGGGTACTGAACTCCGCTCAAACGCGTAAATACCCGGTTTGGACAAGACGGCAAGTGCCCAAAAAAACCGACCTAGCCCCCGGGATGCCTGATCCACTCCCCACACCAGCAAGACCAATGGTAACGAATGTGTTACCATAATGCATGCCGATCAAAGTCGAGAAGTACATCCGTGAGGATGCATCCATTCCCTACAAACATTGGTTTGACGGGCTGTCCTCTCAGGCCGCCGCCAAGGTGACCGTTGCCAAACTGCGTATGGAGCTTGGCAACACATCGAGCATCAAGTGGTTTGATGGCATAGGCGAGTACGTTATCGATTGGGGACCGGGTTACCGAATTTACCTTGCAAAAGACGGTGACAAGCTAATCATCCTTTTTGGCGGCGGTACCAAGCGTGGGCAGCAACGGGGCATCGATAAAGCCAAAGAATTATGGGCCGAGTAAAAGGCCAGAAAAAAAGCAATGTTTTCTAAGACAACCAGCAAGCACAAGGGGTAATTTAATGGCCTTGACTAGAAATTTCAAAGAAACTGTCGTTGAGCGAGTTCAAAGCGATGCCAAGTTTGCTCAGGCATTACTGGATGAAGCGGCCACCTTGTTTCTGAATGGAGAACCTGAAACGGCTCGACTGATCCTGCGTGACCTGGTCAACGCCACCCTAGGCTTTGAGCAACTTGCAGCACTGACGGCCAAGCCAAGCAAAAGTCTGCACCGGATGCTTTCTCCAAAGGGCAACCCCAGCATGGATAACCTGGCCGCCATTTTCCGGGCAGTGCGCGAGAGACTTCAGGTCAGCCTGTCTGCGCATTCGGTTGCTGCCTGAATCAGCAATCTCATTAGAAGCTGAAGTTAATCCACCCTCACCCTTCAATCCCCAGTGCCAGAGTTTGATAGCCATCAACCATGACATCCCGACGGCCCGGTTTTTGACTCCTAGAATGGGTTCGGCCTAACAATCGCCACCACCCCAACCTAACAAATTTAACGCTGGAGACAACCGTGAACAAGTCCGAACTGATTAACCATATTGCCCTCAAATCTGACATCTCCAAGGCCGCCGCTGGGCGTGCCCTAGCCAGTGCCATAGAGGCCGTGACCAAGACACTGAAAAAAGGTGGGACCGTCAGTCTGGTCGGATTTGGCACCTTTGGAGTTACCAAGCGCAAGGCCCGCACCGGGCGCAACCCAAGCACGGGAGCTGCGATCAAGATCAAGGCCTCTAAGGCGCCACGTTTTCGCCCAGGTAAGGCGTTAAAAGACGCTTTGAACTGAGGTCGACGGCCATCTAAGGCTGTGTCGCGCAACACTTAAGCCACGATGGCACTCATAACCCACACCCTACCGGGCCAGCGCGCTCGCCCTGCCAGTTTCGAGGTCCCTCTCGAAATGCTGGCGGCATGCCACGGGCGTGTCCAGGATCAATGTGCAACGCTTCTGCGACTGGTAGCTCACATGGGCGAGCATGGTTCGGATCTCCCCGCTCAGGAAACCGCCCTATCGGTGATGCGCTATTTTGATAGTGCGGCCCAACATCATCACCAGGACGAGGAGATTGATCTTTTTCCCGCGTTGCTGGAGTCCATGGCAGGCTCGGATCCGGTGTGCCTGCGCGAGCTGACAGATTCACTGACCCGCGATCACGTTGAGCTGGAGGGCCGCTGGCGCGCCCTGCGCCTACGGCTGGAGCGTGTCGCAAACGGGAATCCGGTAACTTGGTCAAAACACGAGGTGCCAAACTTTATCGGGCAATATGAGCGCCATATAGAACGCGAAGAGGCTGAACTTTTACCGATGGCCCAGCGACTGCTCAGCGATTCCGAACTGGACCGCATAGGTCTGGCAATGCGCACACGCCGAGGGGCTTTTGAACCAGCCCTTGATACCAAGGCAGATGCGACGTGACCTAAATTGATCAGCCCCCACGGATCAATTTCGACGTTATTCGACTTAGCCTCTCTAAAAAAACAGCCTCCAGGTCAATCTTTCCGGTAATTAGGCGAGCGTGGGCCATAAAGTAGCCCGTTATTGGGTACCCCCGTAGCAAGAAGCCTGTCCGTGGCGATACCGGCATACCTGTGGCCGTCTTCAAACGTGCTGACCACAACCTGCTTAATCACGGCAGGAATCAATACCGCTGCCAAACCGCCCTGCTGCTGTTGCTGTTGTTGATTTTCTGAACTAGGAGCCGAAGTAAATACACCATTACGCATGTGTATGAGGCCTGCAAGCGCGCATTGAATCGCGCCGCCATAAGCGGCGGGGACTATCAAAAGGATGGTGGCACCACCTTTCAGAAACTACAGACTTCTGGCAAACTGGGCGCCCAAACACTCCTTAAGGGGCTAGCACCATGGCACTACGAATCAACGACCAAGTTCCCAATTTCACTGCCGAGACCGATCAAGGCAAGATTGACTTTCATGACTGGATTGGCGAGGGTTGGGCCATCCTTTTTTCCCATCCCAAGGACTTCACGCCAGTATGCACTACGGAGTTCGGCGCAGTTGCGCAACTTGCCAACGAATGGGCCAAACGGGGAACCAAAGTCATTGGCGTGTCTGTCGACGGTGTAGAAGCGCACAAAAAGTGGAAGACTGATATTGAAAGTTTTGCCGCAACGACTGCAGCGTTCCCCATCATTGCGGACGAGGACTTAGCCATATCTAAGGCTTTTGACATGCTGCCTGCTGAGGCTTATCTTCCAGACGGACGTACCGCTGCCCATACGGCTACGGTGCGCTCCGTGTTTATTGTGGGTCCAGACAAAAAACTCAAATTGTCCATGACCTATCCCATGTCTGTTGGCCGAAATTTTGCCGAAGTTCTGCGTGCACTCGACGCCTTACAACTGACCTTTAACGTGCCCTTGGCAACACCTGCCAACTGGACTACCGGCCAAGATGTCATTGTGGCGCTTACGCTAAACGATGATCAAGCACGTGAAAAATACGGTGCCATTGACATCAAGTTACCTTACTTGCGTACCACTAAAGCGCCCAAGTAAAAGTGTCGCTACCACCTATGTTGTGACGCTCACCAGGCGGTTGCGAATAAATCATTGCTGTTTATCAATTCCAAAGAAACAATATAGACACCCCTTGACACTGCAATTGCCAATTTTTCCAACCGATCTAATTGAAAAGAATCCACTATGACCACCAAACTTGATAAAGTTCTTTACACGGCGCATGCGCACACTACCGGCGGGCGCGAAGGTCGCTCTGTGAGCGATGATGGACTGCTCGATGTAAAGCTATCACCCCCCAAGGCCATGGGTGGTGCTGGCACCGCCACCAATCCCGAGCAGTTATTCGCTGCTGGATATTCTGCGTGTTTTATGGGCGCACTAAAGCACGTTGCTGGAGTAAAAAAGGTAACAGTGCCCGCTGATGCATCTATCGATGCAAGCATTGACATAGGACCAATCCCCGCAGGCTTCGGTATTTCTGCGCGTCTGGCAATCAGTCTGCCCGGCATGGACCGCTCTGTAGCACAAGACTTGATAGATACCGCACATCAAGTATGTCCTTACTCCAATGCTACGCGTGGCAACATTGATGTTGAACTTACTTTAATCTGATACCAACAGCCTGAATACCCCGTCGGTGCAAAGTACTGGACAGTGCCAACCATGATTAATGGCCTGGTGCAACTGTTCATATTCCAAGCGCTGGGGGAGTTGCTGTCTAAATTCGCATTGCCCTTTATTCCAGGGCCCGTGCTGGGCTTGGTTTTGTTACTGGTCTACCTGAGCCTGCGCGGTCACCTGCCCGCCTCTATTGACTTGGTAGGCAGTAGCATCTTGCAACACTTGGGCTTATTGTTCATTCCTGCCTCGGTAGGGGTCGTGCTGTATTTGCCCATCTTGCAAGCGCACGCCTGGGCCATCGCAGCAACCTTGATAGTCAGTGTGGTGGCAACGATTGCGGTTACCGCTGGTGTGCTCAAAGTTTTGTCCAAAGAGCCCTGAGATGCGCACCGACTTGCCCCCGATAACCGAGATTTGGGTTTATCTCTCAGGCAGCCCCTTGCTTGCGCTGGTCTTGACCCTGGGCGCGTATTTGCTGGGGCTGACGCTTTACGAACGCAGCGAGCGAAACCCCTTAGCCAATCCTGTTTTGATTGCAGTAATCCTGGTCGCCTGCTCTATCCAATGGCTGGACATGCCCTATACGAAATATTTCGAAGGCGCGCAGTTTGTGCACTTTTTACTGGGTACCGCCACCGTGTCTTTGGCAATTCCTATTTACAAGGGATTCGCCTCACTTAAAGGTCGGGTGGGCATACTGGTGCTTTCACTATTCGCAGGCGGCATCACTTCGGCTTTTTCAGCGGTTGCTATGGCACGCTGGTTGGGCATCGATGAGGCACTGGTGCGGGGCTTGGTTGCTAAGTCTGTAACGGCGCCTATTGCCATGGGTATCGCTGAAAGAGTCCAAGCATCGCCTACCTTGACGGCTATCTTTGCAGTGAGCACTGGCATCCTAGGTGCCGTATTGGGGCGTTTTGTTTTGGATGCGCTGCGCGTGAGGCAGTGGTGGCAGCGAGGATTTTCCTTGGGCGTGGCGGCCCATGGCATTGGCACCTCCAGGGCGTTCAGTGTTCATCCCGAAGCCGGGGGCTACGCCAGCCTAGGCATGGGATTACACGGAATATTGGGTGCGGCGTTGATCCCCTATGCAGTTGCGTGGTGGTTTTAGATCCGCCTAGTCTTCACGCTAATCAAGCAAACATGAAATTCAAGAGCGCAAAATGAAAGTCCTAAGAATACTTACCGACATCCGTTTGGTCATTGCCGAGCTGGAGGTAAACCTGGGGGAGGAAGTCCGCAATAGCCCCACCTTGTGTGCCGTGGTTCCAGGTGTTGAAGGTGCACAGGACCAGGTCGTACCTTTGAGCACGCCCGATGGTCGGCCAATCTTTATGAAAATAGACAACGCGATTAGCCCTTAGCTCTCAGATCAGCAAGCGCCCGGCTTTGCCAAGAAGTTGAGAGTCAAATTCACGTTACTTGCGAGGCGGCGGAGTTGCATAAATCTGCACACCCTTATAGTACAAAGGTCAGGTGCAAATGGGAATACCCAGGTGCCCGTGGGGTATCCCAAAGGATGCCGTAGGCAGCCAAGTCCTTGTCCTTGGCAATCACTTAAGGTCATAAACACCATGGTGACATTGAGAGACCCTGGTCGATACGATACTCAAAAAATCAATGGAGACCCGTGATGGACAAGCAGCAGGAATACTGGGAAAAGGTATATAAAACCAAGCAGCCGGATTCAGTAAGTTGGTTTCAAGAACATGCCACCCGTTCTTTGGAAATAATCCAGTCAATTGGCGCAGCATCCAACGCACAGATCATTGATGTAGGGGGAGGCGCATCTACATTGGTGGACGATTTGCTGACCGGAGGATTCAAGCATGTCTCGGTCCTGGATCTTTCCACAAGTGCGCTGGAAGTGGCGCGCAAGCGCCTTGGGGCCCTCGATCAAAACGTGACATGGATTACGGGCGATATTCGAACCGTGGATCTTCCCGCGCATACTTATGACATCTGGCACGACCGCGCCGTATTCCACTTTCTAACCGAGCCAGCGGATCGAATGGCTTACGTGCGCCAGGTCATTAAGACAGTCAAGCCCGGCGGCCATGTGATTGTGGCGACCTTTGCGCCTGATGGTCCTGAGAAGTGCAGTGGTTTGCCAGTGGTCCGATACGACCCCGATCAACTACATGGTGAGCTTGGTGCCGCATTTGAGCTACTGGAACACGCCCGTGAAGAGCACATGACGCCGTGGGGCTCGGTCCAGCACTTCGTTTATTGCCATTTTCGCTGCCTTGGGTGGCAGTGATGTCGCGATGGCGGTCTTACGTCCAGCGGGACAGAAAAGCGACAACCATACTAGTTTCACCTTATATGTAGGTCCGCTTTCGAGCTGACCGTACTGCTTTTTGAGGGCATCCTTAAAACTGCTGAGCGCAAAAAAGTTGTACGAAATGAGTGCGAAAAGTATCGGTATTTCCACATAACGGGACTAGGCAGGGCCAGTGTTCTTTGCAGAAGGTGAATTAAAAAATTGTAGCTAACTATTCAAGGCCTCGGTGGCGTCCTGGGTGCCGTCCCAAGCCATGGCCGGTAGCGTGATGTCGATCATGTGCGGGCCTGGGCCATCTTGCCCACCGTCAGCGCCTGCGCCGCTTGCACGATGCTGTGCACCTGCGGAATCACAAACTGCTCCAAGGGGCGGCTGTAGGGAATGGGTACATTGGGCACGGCCAAGCGCATGACCGGGGCCTTGAGCACGATGCTGTCCAGGTTTTCGGCAATCAGCGCGGCGATTTCGCCGCTCAGGCCGAAGCCCAGGTAGTCCTCGTCAGCGATCAGCAGGCGGCCGGTTTTGCGCACCGATTTCAAAATCGCCTGCGTGTCCAGCGGCACCAGCGTGCGCAAATCCAGCACCTCGGCATGGATGCTTTGGCCCTGCAGCTCGTGGGCAGCGAGCATGGCTTTTTGCACCATCTGGCTGATGCTCACGATGGTCAGGTCCGAGCCCTCTTGCATCACCCTGGCCTGGCCAAAGGGGATGGTGTAGGCCTCTTCGGGCACGGCATTGCTGCTGCCGTCCAGATAGGCCATCCAAGGCAGGCCC
>CAIPZV010000058.1 GCA_903869595.1 uncultured beta proteobacterium
CTTTTTGCGTGATGAAGGCATGGTGATGGTGGCTACGATTGCGTTTGGCATGGGCATTGACAAACCCGATGTGCGTTTTGTGGCCCATCTGGACATGCCCAAAAACATCGAAGGCTATTACCAGGAAACCGGGCGCGCCGGGCGCGATGGCCTGAGCGCCAATGCCTGGATGTGCTACGGCCTGCAAGACGTGGTGAACCAGCGGCGCATGATTGACGAAGGCCCGGCGGAAGAAGACTTTAAGCAGGTCATGCGCGGCAAGCTCGAAGCACTCTTGGGCCTAGCCGAAGCCACGGATTGCCGACGCGTGCGCTTGCTGGCTTATTTTGGACAGGCCAGTAGCGCTTGCGGCAATTGCGATAACTGCCTGCACCCTCCAGCCGTGTGGGACGGAAGCCAAGCGGCGCAAATGCTGCTTTCCACGATTTACCGCATCCAGCAGCACAGCGGCATCAGCTTTGGCGCCGGGCACCTGATGGACATTGTGCGCGGCAAACGCAGCGAAAAAGTGCTGCAACACGGCCACGAGAGCCTCAGCACTTTCGGCGTGGGGCAGACTTTGACCGAGCTGCAATTGCGCGGCGTGCTGCGGCAATTGTTGGCGCTAGGGGCCGTCATGGTCGATGTGCAGGCATTCAATACCCTAGTGCTGACGCCCCAGGCGCGCCCGATATTGAAGGGCGAGCAATCGGTGCGGCTGCGCGAATCGCTGTCCACGCCCAAGGTTGCCAAGGTGAAGGCGGCCAGCGGCGCATCGGCCCTGAAGGCGCCGGTGGACCTGGACGCTGCCGGTTTGGCACGTTACGCAGCGCTCAAGGCCTGGCGTGCCGAGGTGGCGCGGGAACACAATTTGCCCGCCTATGTCATCTTCCACGACGCCACGCTGGCGGCTATCGCCCAGCTGGCGCCCGCATCTATCCGCGACTTGCAGGGCATCAGCGGCATGGGGGTGAAAAAGCTGGAAGCCTATGCCAGTGAGGTCCTGCGCGTAGTGGCGCAGGCGTAAAAAAACCCCGCGATGCGGGGTTTGGTGGGCTTGGTCAGCCCGCTATCCCTTGAAAACCGCGCCTTGCCGTGGATGGAACGCGGCGCTTGGCACTGGAATTTGGGGCGGGAGCTTGCAGCTTCGGTACTTTAAGGATTTGGGTTAGGGCTGCGCACCGCGCCCGAGCGGGCGTCGGGACTTAATGGCGCTGAAAGCTGCTTTCGTAGGCCAGGGCGGCGCCGCTTAAGGTGTTTTGCAGGCGGGCGATGGCTTTGTGGTGGCGCGGGCCTTCGGTTGCGTCCGAGGCATGCTGGTGGTGGTGTTGCAAGAGCGTCTGCACTTTGGTGCGGCAAACATCAAGCGCGCCGGCGAAATTCAGGGCGATATAAGCCGAGTGGTCGGCCCGGGTTTGGCGGTATTCATCCGACCAGTAATTGAACAACTGCCACTGGTAAGTGCCTTTTTCGGGCATTTGGATTGCGGTTTTTTGCATAAGAGCCAAAAATTGGAAGCCCCTGAGGGCACAAACGCCACAAGGAAAGTGGCGCCCACCTATCACGCGCCAGCCCTGCGGGCGGTTGACAGCGCATGTGTAAATTTTTGCGTCCGGGGGGCGTGAGACGGGTTTTGCGCCCGCGCAGAGCGGCTTGGCACTAAAATCCGGGTTTGCTTCCGGCCCTGTCGGCCCTTACTTGAAAGTCTTTGTATGTCCAGCGCTCCCCCCCAAGCCCCTGAAGACCACGAACACGACGCCATCGAAGACATCGTCCCTATGATGCCTATCGTTTTGCCCATCGCCGGGGCAGTGCTCATGTTTTTGCTGGCCTTTATCGCCGTCAATATGGCCTAAGTAGGCCTTTCTGCTGGTCCCCTCCCCGGGGGCGCAGCGCATTAAATAAATAGCTTTTGCATTATTGATGGCCTTATCCACCCTTTTTTCCTTCCCCTCGGGCCGCGCTCTGGCCTTGATCGCCGCCCTGAGCTGCGCCTGGAGCGGCCCGGCTAGTGCTTCTGATACCGCCCCCGCCGCCTGTCCGCCGCTTTTGCAAAAAAGCTTTAAGCGGCTGCAAGACGACGCCCCCCAAAACCTGTGCCAATACGCCGGCAAAGTGCTGCTGGTGGTCAATACCGCCAGCTATTGCGGCTTTACGCCACAGTACGAAGGGCTGGAAAAACTCTATGCCCAGTACGGCAGCAAGGGCCTGGTGGTGCTGGGTTTCCCCTCCAACGACTTTGGCGAGCAGGAACCAGGCAAAAGCAAGGACATTGCCGATTTTTGCTACAACACCTATGGGGTGAAGTTCCCGATGTTCGAAAAAACCGTGGTCAGCGGCAAAGCCGCCAACCCCCTGTTTGCCGAGCTATCCAAGGCCGGTGGCGGCAGCCCGAAGTGGAATTTTTATAAATACCTGGTCGGGCGCGATGGCAAGCTCATCGATAGTTACTCCAGCGTTACCAAACCCGACAGCAGCGGCCTGGTCAAAGACATCCAAAAAGCCCTGACCCAGCCCTAGGTGCCCACCGCAGCTTGTGCCGCAAGCTGGCCCAAGGGCCCGACCCCTCGCTTAGCAGCCTGAAACCGCTCTGGCGCAGGGAAAGCGCGCTGAGCGATCTAGGATTGGATAGCGCAAACCCTAGCCCGAGTGGGCGCAAAGCATGCGTTCACCGCCCTTACTCAGCCGAGATAACTATGCGTTTTATGCATAACTATCGGCTGTAACCGCCTTGTAACTCGGGTACCCCTTCCTAGAATCTATTCCCCGCAGCCATACCTGCGGCGGTTTGCCAGAGCTCCGGTCACGCGCCCGGCGGGGGTTGTGGCAAATCAGCTTTTTAACTTTAGGAGCCCTTCCCATGAATGCAATCTCCACGCCAGGACTGGACCTCAAAGCCCCTGCCTATGTGAAAAACCCACGCCTGATCGCCTGGGTAAGCGATATGGCGACTTTGTGCAAACCCTCCGCCATCCACTGGTGCGACGGCTCGCAAGAGGAATACCAAATGCTGTGCCAGCGCCTGGTCGATGCCGGCACGTTTACCAAGCTCAATCCGGCTAAGCGCCCGAACAGTTTTTTAGCTTTGTCCGACCCCAGCGATGTGGCGCGCGTGGAAGATCGCACCTTTATTTGTAGCGAGAAAAAAGAAGACGCCGGCCCCACCAATAACTGGATGGCACCCGCCGAGATGCGCGCCACTTTGCATCCTTTGTTTGATGGTTGCATGCGCGGACGCACCATGTATGTGGTGCCGTTTTCTATGGGTCCGCTGGGTTCGCACATCGCGCATATTGGGATTGAATTGAGCGACAGCGCGTACGTCGCCGTCAACCAGCGCATCATGACGCGCATGGGTCGCGCGGTCTATGAGGTACTGGGCACGGACGGCGACTTCGTGCCTTGCATGCATACCGTAGGCGCGCCTTTGGATAAGGGCCAAGCCGATGTGAAATGGCCGTGCAACAAAACCAAGTACATCGTGCATTACCCACAGACGCGTGAAATCTGGTCTTACGGTTCGGGCTACGGCGGCAATGCTTTGCTGGGTAAAAAATGTTTTGCACTGCGCATCGCTTCCACCATGGGCCGTGCCGATGCCAGCGCCAGCAGCACCGGCTGGCTGGCCGAGCACATGCTGATTTTGGGCGTGACCAATCCGCAAGGAAAAAAATACCATGTGGCGGCGGCCTTTCCCAGCGCCTGCGGAAAAACGAATTTTTCGATGCTGGTACCGCCCGCCGGTTTTGAAGGCTGGAAAGTCAGCACGATTGGGGATGACATCGCCTGGATCAAGCCGCACAGCGATGGCCGCATGTACGCCATCAACCCCGAGGCGGGTTATTTCGGCGTTGCGCCCGGCACCAATTACCACACCAACCCCAACTGCATGGCTAGCCTGAACCACGACGTCATCTTCACCAATGTGGCACTGACCGACGACGGCGATGTGTGGTGGGAAGGCATGGAAAAAGACGACGGCAAATTACCTGCGCATTTGATCGATTGGCAGGGCAAAGACTGGACACCGGCCATCGCCAAAGAAACCGGCGCCAAAGCCGCACACCCGAACTCGCGCTTTACCGTGGCCGCCACCAACAACCCTGCGCTAGACAGCGCATGGGACGATGCCAACGGCGTGCCCATCGACGCCTTTATCTTTGGCGGTCGCCGCTCCACCACCGTGCCGCTGGTCACCGAAGCGCGCAACTGGGTAGAAGGCGTGTACATGGCGGCCACCATGGGCTCGGAAACCACGGCAGCCGCTGCGGGTCAACAAGGCGTGGTGCGGCGCGATCCCTTTGCCATGCTGCCGTTTACCGGCTACAACGTGAGTGACTATTTTCAGCACTGGCTCAACATCGGCCAAAAAATGGGCCAGGCCGGCGCCAAGCTACCGGCGATTTACTGCGTCAACTGGTTCCGCAAAGACGCCGACGGCAAATTTGTGTGGCCCGGCTATGGCGAAAACATGCGCGTGCTCAAGTGGATGATTGAGCGCATCGAAGGCAAAACCATGGGCGTGGATAACGGCTTTGGTATCAGCCCGGCTTTTGACGAAATCACCTGGACGGGGCTGGAGTTCACCAAGGCGCAGTTCGCCACCGTTACCAGTTTGGACAAGGCCGATTGGAAAACCGAAATCGCTTTGCATACCGAGTTGTTTAAGCAGTTGGCCTACCACTTGCCGGCGCAACTTGAAAGCACCAAAGCGCAGTTGGAGCAGCGCCTCGCGGCATAGTCCTTTGTTCGCTATCGCCGAGGTGATGGCCAGGCCCTTATGTGACAGCGGCCTGCATGGACTGCCACGGCGCTTCGCGCCTCGCAGTGACACGGGTTTGTACATCGCGCGGCGCTAGTCGCTCTCCGATTTACTTAATTTACATGGCGCGAACACCCGCACGCTGCATTGCGCGCAACGCTGGGGGTTGAGGCGCGCTTTGATAGCGGGCATCAAGTCATCGCCTAAGGTGAAGAAATTCTCGTTGCCAATCGCATCGTAAGCGCCGCTTTTGCGCAGCATGGCCAGGGGCTCGTCCTTCATGTGAAAGATGTACAGGCCACCGCCTAGCGCGCGGCGGCGTTGCGCTTCTTGGGCCAGCCATTGCGCGCCACCCAGGTCTACAAAATTAATGCCCGAGGCCACCAGCAGCACATGCACATGTGCGGGGTTTTGCGCGTCGATGGCTTGCATCGCTTCTTGCAAATGGTTCACCGCGCCAAAAAAAATAGAGCCATTGATGCGCACGATTTTGAGTTGCGGACAGTCGGGCAAACCAGTGGCTGCGCTAAATGCCGGGGGCACTTGGCCGGGCACGGGTTTGACATCGTCCAAGCCAGGCTGCGAAGTGCGTTTGAGGTAGAGCAACAGCGACAAGGCCACGCCGATGTAAATCGCAAATTCCAGTTGCACCGTGAGCGTAGCCAGCCAGGTCGCGGCCAGCACGGCGGACTCAGAACGGCTGACGCGCAAAATTTCGCCGATGTGGTGAAAGTCAATCAAGCCCCAGGCCACCACAAACAAAATGCCTGCCATGGCAGCCACCGGCAGGTACTGCGCCAAGGGCGCGAGAAACAGCATGATGAGTAGCAAAAACACGGCAGAAAAAATCGCCGCCAAAGGCGTTTGCGCGCCCGCCTGCACATTAAGGCCACTGCGGTTGAAGGAGCCGCTGGAGGCATAGCCCGAGAAAAAAGCACCCACGATATTGGACAAACCCTGGCCAATAAATTCTTGGTTGCCATCGATACGTTGGCCGGTGTTCAAAGCCATGGAGCGCGCGATGGACACCGCTTCGGTCAAAGCCAAAAGCGCTACCGCCATGGCAATCGGCGCCAGGGTTTGGATGGTTTGCCAGTCAAAGTCCGGGCTGGACAACGGCGGAAAGCCGATGCGCAGCGCGCCGATGCTACCCACGCCGGTGTACTCCAGGCCCCAGGTCTGGTTCATGGCATAGGCCAGCAGGCTGCCGCTGACCATGCCCACAATCATGTGCGGCACACGCGGCCACCAACGGCGCGCCGCCACACAACACACCACGGTAAACAAGCTGACCGAAGTGACGAAGGGATTGATGTCCTGCGCCTGCTGCGCCAGGCCTTGCAGCACCGCGGCCACGGATGCGCCGCGCGGCAGCGCAATGCCAAAAAAGTTTTTGACCTGGCTGATCGCAATCAATACCGCCGCACCCGCGGTAAAGCCGACCACCACGGTATGCGATACAAAATTGACCAGTGTGCCCAGACGCAAACCGCCCAGCAGCAACTGAAAAATGCCGACCAGAAATGTCAGCGTCAAAACCAGTTGCACATAGTGCGCGCTACCCGCTTCGGCCAGCGGGCTCATGGTGGCAAAGACCACTATAGAGATCGCCGTGGTCGGCCCGGACACCAAATGCCAGGAAGAGCCCCACAAGGCGGCGACGATAGCGGGCAGCATGGCCGCGTACAAACCGTACTCCGGCGGCATGCCGGCAATCGTGGCAAAGGCCACACCTTGGGGCACCAAAATCAAGCTGCCGGTTAAGCCGGCAATCAAATCAGCGCGCAAGCTGGCGCGGGCCACGCGCGGCCACCATTGCAAAAAGGGCAGCCAGCGCTGCAAACCAGAACTCATAAATAACCTTCACTGTAGGCTCGCGCAAGGCGGCCAGGAGGCCCGAAAGTAGCAGAAAACCGCCTAGGGATAAACCCGTGCCCCGCCAGCTTGCGGCGCGCGATTGGCGCCATGGGGCAGGGCCAGAAATTTGCTCGCTAAAGACGGTTCTCCAGCGAAAAGCGCACCATTTTGCTCCAAGTTGCAGCACCAGCCTGGTGCAAAACTTGGGTTTTAACTGGCACTATAAAGGCATGCATCTGGCTCTAGTATGGGGGCGGTGCAGCGGCCAAACTCATAAGCTCATGCACTTGGCTTAGTTGCAGGGGCGTAGCATGGGCCTCGTTTCCCACGTTTATTCACTTGAAAGGTTGATCGATGAAAAAGACACTAGTTCCGGTTATCGCCAAATCCCTTATGGGCCTTATGGTCGCTGTGGGCCTGTCCACCGCGTTTGCGCAAGCCAAAAAAGAGGTGACCTTTGCGCACCAAGACATGCAACTGCCCTACCGCATATTGATGGACGCTGAGCTCGAAAAAGCAACCGGTTACAAAATCAACTGGCGCATGTTCGGCGGCGGCGGCGAAGTGATCAAAGCCATGAGCTCGGGCGACGTGCAAATCGGCGAAGTGGGCTCCAGCCCCTTAGCCACTGCCACCAGCCAAGGCCAAGACCTGCGCTTGGTTTACATCCTGGACGATATTGCAGCGTCTGACCAATTGATTTCGCGCAATGGCGCGGGCATCAACGGCTGGAAAGACCTGGTCGGCAAGAAAGTCGGTACGCCTTTTGCGTCCACCGCCCACTACTCCCTGATGGTTGGCCTGCGCCTGGAAGGCGTCGATGCCAAGAGCGTCAACGTGATGAACCTACCACCACCCGCCATCGCAGCGGCCTGGGAGCGTGGTGATATCGATGCGTCCTTTATCTGGGATCCCGTTTTGTCCAAGATCAAGCGCAACGGCAAGAAGATTGCCGACTCCGGCGACATGGGCAAAAAAGGCTACCCCACGTTTGACGGCCTGGTCGTCGACGCGAAATGGGCGGCCCAAAACCGCGACTTTGTGGTTGCTGCGATCAAAGCCATCAGCAAAGCGGACGCCGACTACCGCGCCAATGCGGCCAAGTGGACGGTAGGCTCACCCCAGGTGAAAGCGATTGCCAAGTGGACCAAGGCTGACGAAAAAGACGTGCCGGATGCCATGGCGGCGTTTGCTCTGCCTGATCCGGCTGCCCAAATGTCCAACGCATGGTTGGGCGGCGGTACCGCCGGTGGCGCAGCCAAAACGCTGGAAAACAGCGCCAAGCTCTGGAAAGAAATCGGCCGTATCACCGATGTCAAGGCAGACTACAGCGTCTTTATCGATACCAGCTACCTGCGCGATGCGATGAAGTAATCTGCACCAGCCTGGGCGAGGGCGCAAGCCCCTGCCTTTGGCTGTTTGCCAACGGAGGGGCAACTTGCACCAAGTTCGCCCCTTTTTTCTTCTGTGTTTGATTTTTACGAGCTGTTATGCCTACATTGCAAATCAAAGACCTGACGGTGAATTACGCGGTCAAAGGCGGGATGCTGCAAGCACTGGCCCCCGTTAACCTGGAAATGAAGGGTGGCGATTTTGTCGTCGCGCTAGGCGCCTCGGGTTGCGGCAAGACCACGCTGCTCAACTGCATCGCTGGCTTTTTGCCACCCTCCAGTGGCGAAGTGCTGCTCAATGGCGAACACGTCGAAGGCCCCGGCGCAGACCGTGGCGTAGTGTTCCAAAAGCACGCGCTCATGCCCTGGCTGTCGGTAATGGATAACGTCTGCCTGGGCCTGCGCATGCGCGGCATGGGTAGTGCCGAGCGACGTCGCATCGGCGAAGAAAAACTAGCCCTGGTGGGCCTGGAAAAATACGCCGACCGTGCCGTGTATGAATTGTCCGGCGGTATGCAGCAGCGCGTGGGCATTGCCCGCGCCTTAGCGAGCGACCCGGAAGTGTTGCTCATGGACGAACCCATGGGCGCGCTCGATGCATTTACCCGCGAGACGGTGCAAGAAATTTTGCTGCACGCCTGGGTCAAGTCCAACAAAATGGTTTTCTTTATCACCCACTCGGTAGAAGAGGCCTTGTTTTTAGCCACCCGGCTGATCGTGATGAGCCCCAGCCCAGGCCGCATTACCCACACCTACGACGACGTGCCTTTCTCGCGCCAGTTTCTGGAACACGGCGACGCGCGCAAGGTCAAGTCCGAGCCCGAATTCATCCGCATGCGCGAAGAAGTGCTGTCCATCATCCACCAACGCGAGGCTGTCCATGTCTAACCCAAGCACCCCCGCACTGAAAACCAGCGCCTTCAAAATTCCCGGCGAAGGCTCTAGCGCCGTTATCACCACCGTCACGATAGTGGTCCTGTTGGCAGGCTGGTTCATCATCACTAATATGGGCTGGATCAAGCCTATTTTTCTGCCTTCGCCGCAAGCGACTTACCAGCAGTTTTACGAATACCTTACCGGCATTGCCAATGACAAACCGCTGTGGTCGCACTTCTGGGCGAGCATGTTGCGCGTTTTTGCCGCGTTTTTTCTGGGTTGTTTAACCGCCATCCCGGTCGGTATCGCCATGGGCATGTCGCGCTTTTGGCGCGGTATTTTTGACCCGCCCATCGAGCTCTTGCGCCCGCTGCCGCCGCTGGCGTATTTGCCGCTCATCATCATCTGGTTTGGCATCGATGAGTTTCCTAAGGTTTTGCTGATTTACCTCAGCTGCTTTGCGCCGCTGGCCATGGCTGCGCGCTCAGGCATGCGCAGTGCTTCGCAAGAGCAAATGAATGCCGCTTACTCCATGGGCGCCAGTTATCGCCAAGTAATTTGGCATGTGGTGCTACCCGCCGCCATGCCTGAAATTTTGGTCGGCATGCGCATTTCCATCGGCTTTGGCTGGAGCACACTGGTGGCTGCTGAAATGGTGGCGGCCAATGTGGGCCTGGGCCAAATGGTTTTAAATGCATCGAATTTTCTGCGCACCGATATTGTGGTCATGGGCATCATCGTCATCGGCTCGGTGGCTTTTGCCTTTGACCTGCTGATGCGCTGGGTGGAAGATAAGGTTGTACCTTGGAGGGGCAAGATGTGAGCACGCCACGCGAATTTTTCAAACCCATCACCGGCTCGGTGATGCCGCGCTTTGCCGGGTTGGCCACGCTCATGCGCCTGCCCTATGTGCAAAAAACCGATCCCGAGTTTGCCGATGTAGAAATCGGCCTGGTCGGCATCCCCTGGGACGGCGGCACCACCAACCGCCCCGGTGCCCGCCACGGCCCGCGCCAGGTGCGCGATATTTCCACCATGATCCGCAACGTCAACCGCGCCAGCGGCATTGCGCCTTTTAGCCTGTGCAACTGCGCAGACTTGGGCGACACGCCGGTCAATCCGGTAGACCTGATGGATTCGCTGGCGCGTATCGAAAACTTTTTTAACGGGGTGTGCAGCGCGGGCATTGCGCCCTTGTCTATTGGCGGTGACCATTTGGTGTCCCTGCCCGTCATGCGCGCGATTGTTAAGCAAACCGGCCCGCTGGGCATGGTGCACTTTGACGCGCACACCGATACCTGGGACGGCTACTTCGGCGGCTTTAAGTACACGCACGGTACGCCGTTTCGACGCGCTGTGGAAGAAGGTCTGCTCGACCCCAAACGTACGGTGCAAATCGGCATCCGTGGCGCGCTTTACAGCGATGCCGAAGACACCTGGGGCCAGGAACAAGGCATCCGCGTCATCGACATCGACGAGTTCAATGCCCTAGGCGTAGAAGCCACCATCGCCGAAGCGCGCCGCGTGGTCGGCACGGGCGCCACCTACGTCAGCTTTGACGTGGACGCGCTAGACCCAGTCTATGCCCCCGGCACCGGCACCCCCGAGATCGGCGGCATGACCACCCTGCAAGCGCAGCATCTGGTACGTGGGCTGCGCGGCCTGAATTTAGTGGGCGGTGATGTGGTGGAAGTGTCACCACCGTTTGACCCCAGCGGCAATACCGCGCTGGTGGGCGCGACCATGATGTTTGAAATTTTGTGTGTGCTGGCGCAGAGTGTGCGGGAGCGCAAAGCTTGACGCGCTAGGCCCACAAGGCTACATTGAAACGCCACTGCGCACGGTGCCAGTGGCGTTTCTTTTTTTAGACTATGCAAAGACAATACATTAGCTCCGGCTCGCGCTTTGAAACCGAGATCGGCTACTCTCGCGCGGTAGTGGCAGGCGACTGGATTTTTGTATCCGGCACTACCGGTTTTGACTATGCCAGCATGAACATTTCCGACGACGTGGCCGAGCAGACGACGCAGTGCTTTAAGAACATCGCTACCGCCCTGGCACAAGCGGGCGCCACTTTAGACGAAGTAGTGCGCGTCAATTACATACTGCCCCAAGCCGCCGACTTTGAAGCCTGCTGGCCGGTACTGCGCCAGTACCTAGGCCGCGCCCGTCCGGCAGCGACCATGGTCATCGCGGGCCTGATAGACCCGCGCATGAAGATTGAGATTGAGGTGACGGCGCTTAAAGGGAGCGGGGTGCGCGATGGCTAATTCCGTACCGCAGGCAGGGCAGGCAGGCTTGGTCGTGTTTGCCAAGAGTGTGAAAAAGCTCAGCGCGTTTTACATACGCACCCTGGGCCTGGAAGTGCTAGAAAGTGCGCGCAGCCACCAGTTGCTGCGTGGCAATGGCTATGAAGTGGTGGTGCATGCCATACCGGCGAAATATGCACGAGAGATTCAGATTACCAAGCCGCCCGTGCTCCGCGAGGATAGCGCCATGAAACCAAGTTTTGTAGTGCCGGATTTAGCGGCACTTCGGCTCGCTGTAGTGGCGACCGGTGGTTGGCTCAAGCCCGAGGAAATGGCCTGGACGATTCGCGGCCACAAAGTGCTGGACGGCTGCGACCCAGAAGGCAATGTCCTGCAGTTCAAACAAAAACTGTGAGTGCTGCAAATACGGACCATGTGTTGGCAGCCACCAAGGCCTTGTCCCAGCGGCTGCGCCAGACGCTGCATAGTGAACGCCTGCTGATCGCTCCAGTGTGCGGCGCATTTGCAGCGCGCAGTTTTGCGCTGTACGAAGATCCCGCGTTGTACGAATGGATCAGCCTGAACCGTCCGCGCAGCATAGAGTCCTTACGCGCCGATTGGCAGCGTATGGAAACGCCTTTGTCACCCGATGGCAAGGAGGCCTGGTTGTGCTGGCAGTTGCAGTGCACAGCCAGCGGGCAAGTCATAGGCATGGTGGATGCGAGCGCCAATACGGATGGTGTTGCGACCAATTTGGGCTACTACATTTTTACACCGCACTGGCGCAAAGGCTATGCCTTCGAGGCGTGTAGCACGGTGATGAAACACCTCGTAGACCACGGCGCACACACCGTGTTTGCCACAGTGACTGTCGGCAATTTGGCGTCAAAAAATTTGTTGCTCAAGCTGGGCTTTGAATACCACCAGTTGCTCACAGAAAATGACACACTGCGCGGCCAGTCGGTGGACGATTGGGAGTTTGTGTTCCGCTATCCAAGCGCTTGATGCGACGAACGCATGAAGCCCGTGCAAACGCACAAAGTCCAAGCCCGGTAGCTAAGCGCCCTACGGCTCAATGACTTTGCTGTAGCTGAAATACAGCTCGTCGCGCGCCCAGCCTAAAGCTTCATACGCCGCTTGGGCAGGTAGATTGGTTTTGGCGGTCGTCAAATCCAGGCGGCACTTGCCGTGCGCGCGGGCGCTATCTTCGGCGGCTAACAACAGCAGGTTGCCAATGCCTGCGCCTCTGGCTGCCGGGGCCACATAGAGGTCATACAAAGCATAAATTGGCTTGGCTTCTAGCGAACAAAACGTGGGGTAGAGCTGGCAAAAACCAAGCGCTTCCCCGCTTGCGTCTTGCGCCAGCAATATGACTGACTCAGCTTTTTCGATGCGTTCTGCGATGTAGCTGCTAGCCAGCGCGAGGTCCGGCGGGTATTGATAGAACTGCCGATAGGCGTTAAACAAATGTGCAATCGCTGCCACATCGGCCTTGGTGGCCACAGAGATTTTTACGGAATGCATGTGTCCCTTTCGATACGCATAAGCCCACGCGTTTTCAATTTGAGGCCGCGCATAAACGTGGCAGTTAAGGGCTAGGAATACGAAAATATTCCAACACCTGGCCTTGCGCGCCGAAACGCGCCAACACCATGTCGCCAGAGCCACCAGGCATTTATGCCACCCGCAACACCACGCGTTTGGGCGCGCCGCGCGCAATCGCCAGTTCATCCACCGCGGCGCCCAGGGCTTTGATGCCGGGGGCGATTTGCTCGGCGGCGATGGACGACAGGCGCAAGCGAAAGTAGGGGCAAGGGTAGGGCGGGTGCATAAAGAACACATCGCCCGCCTCAATCAGCACGCCGTGCTTGCGCGCGATCAGCGCTAGTTCGGACGAGTCCACCCAGGCCGGGGCGCGCACCCACACCGATGCGCCGCCCGATGGCAGCGTGAATTGAAAGTCCGGCAAATACTGTTGCAGCGCGCGTGACACCATGGCCATGCGCTCTTGCATGGCCTGGTTGACGCGGCGGGCATGGGCGTCGTGGTGGCCCAGGGATAAAAACAGCGCAAAGGTGTGCTGCAAAAAAGCGCTGGGGTGGCGCACCATGGCGTGGCGCAGGCCGCGCAGTTCAGCAATCAAAGCACGGGGCGCCACGATATAGCCCAAGCGCAATGAAGGCGACAGGCTTTTGGATACTGAGCCCACGTAAATCACGCGACCTACTTTGTCCAAACTTTTAAGCGCGGGCATGGGCTCGCCCTCGTACAAATTTTCGGCTTCGTAATCGTCTTCAATCACCACAAAATCTTTGTCCTGCGCTTTTTGCAAAAGCAGGCGCCGCCGCTCCATGCTCAGCGTGCCGGTGGTCGGGCTTTGGTGCGAGGGCGTGACAAACACGTAGTCCAAGGGTGGCAAGCGGTCTACCTTTAGACCTTGGGCATCGACGGCCAGCGGCAGGCATTGCGGATGGCGTGGTGCAAAGCTATTGCGCGCATGCGGGTGGCCGGGTTCTTCCAATCCCACGCGCTGATTTTCATCAAACAAGGCCTCCGCCAGCAGGTAGTAGGCATGCTGCGCACCCACCGTAATCAGGATTTCTTCAGGCAGCGCAAACACGCCGCGCTTGGGCAGTAGCCGCAAGCGAATTTGCTCGACCAGCTCGGGCACGTCGCTGAGTTCAAAGTCAGGCGTCCAGTGCGGTAGGTGCGCACGCGCCAGGCTGTGCACGCAGCATTCGCGAAACGCCTCGGACGGGAACAACTGCGGATCGTAAGTGCCATAGACAAACGGGTAGGCATAGCGGCGCCATTGGTCGGGTTTGGCCAGGGTGCGCTGGTCGGACAAAGAGCGCAGCACGCGGCTGCTCCAGTCGGGCTGTGCGCCGCCGGCTTGGGCTTGGGCTTTGGCATCTGGCTCGTTGTTGCGCCCTGCGCCCATGGCCAGCGGTTTGCTGGCGGCAGCTTGCGCGTTGTCGGTCACAAACACGCCGCTGCGCGGGCGCGATTCGATAAAGCCATCGTCCATCAAATGCGCATAGGCGGCGGTTACGGTATTGCGGCTTAGGCCCAGCACCTGGGCCAGTTCGCGCGAAGACGGCAGCAAGGCACCAGCGGGCAAACGGCCATCCAAAATTGATTGCACCACCGACAAGCGCAAGCGCTGCTGAAGTGGCAGGGCTGGTTTATCGGGCAGCGCAAACAGGCTTTCCCACTGGGCGTCTTTGGTGCGATGGCGCTGGGTCATAGTGCCAGCCAGTATAAAGAAGGGGCCAGTGAGTGCCAGATCGCTCAGGGCCTGTCCGGCTGTGGCTTGGCGCAGTGCTCGGGGAACGCCCTGTGGCGATTCATAAATAATTAGCCGTTCTCCAGTTAATGGCTAGAATTATTGGATGGCGATTCAAGGTTTTTCATGCGCTGACACACAGGCATTTTTCGAAACCGGCAAGTGTGCGCGCTTTGCCAATATCAAACGGGTCGCGGAGCGCAAGCTGGTGCAGCTCGATGCGGCGCCCTCATTGAGCTTCATGAAGACGCCTCCTGGAAACGACCTCAAAGCCTATGGCGGTTCCTGGCATGTTCGCATCAACGGACAGTGGCGGCTGACTTTCAAATGGGGAGATAGCGGCCCATTTGATGTGCGGATCGAGGATCCACATTAGGCTTCATTGGAATGCAAAACAGAGGAGTAAATGATGTTTAAAAATGGTATGCGTCCCGTCCACCCCGGAGAAATTCTGCTGGAGGACTACATCAAACCCCTGGGCATCAGTGTGCGCGCCCTGTCCTTGGCCTTGCACGTGCCCTACTCCCGATTGCGCGAAATTGTGGACGGCAACCGGGGCGTGTCCGCAGATACCGCACTGCGCTTGGAGCGCTACTTTGGCAGCGAGGCGCAAGGGTGGCTCAATCTGCAAGCGGCTTATGACCTGCGGGTAGCTGAAAAATTGAGCGCCAAAATCATTTCCAAGGACATCACACCGCTTGCAATGGCTGCCTAAGGGTTTGCGCCTGAAGCGCGGTCCGTTCCAGCGCCTGGCTGGCTTGCCCGATAAGCGCATCTGGCTCTAGCGCCAGGCGGGCAGGAACCCTATCCTTGGCTCAAACTTGTGCCAACTGAATCTCTGGAGAACGTCTGTGAGCCACCCGCCTGTTACCACCGCCACCCTGGAAGCCTTTAGCGAAGCCTGGAACCGCCATGACCTCGATAGCCTCATGAGCTTCATGAGCGATGACTGCGTGTTCATGACCGCCGGTGGCCCCGATGCCTGCGGCGCCCGCCATGTGGGCCCCGAAGCAGTACGCAAGGCCTTTGCACTGGGCTGGGCCACGCTGCCAGACGCGCAGTGGCGCAATGGCGTGCATTTTGTGCATGGCGACTTTGGCGTGTCGCAATGGACGTACACCGGCACCGCTGCCGACGGCAGCCGCGTCGAGACCGATGGCGTGGATGTTTTCACGTTCAAGGATGGCAAGATCGCCGTAAAAAACGTATTCCGCAAAGCCCGCCCCAATTTGCCCCCCTTCGCCTGACCCACCGAGCACCCCGCCATGAGCACCGCGCAGCATTTCCAGGGCCAAACGGCCCTGCCTCCCAGCCGTCCCTCCGATACGCGTTACGACCCGCAGTACGACCCGCTGGTCATGCCCACGCCGGGGGCAGGGCGTGACTATGCGCCCACCTACTGGGTAGCCAGCGCCGGTACGCCGCCGCCCGACGATGGCCCGGTGCTGCGCGATATGGATGTGGATGTGGTGGTCATCGGTGGCGGCTCTACCGGCATGTCGACCGCGCTGTATTTGGCGCAAGACCATGGCATTGGCGCGGTGGTGCTAGAAGCCAACCAAACCGCCTGGGGCTGCTCCAGCCGCAGCGGCGGCCAGGGCCAAAACGCCAGCGGGCGCCTCACGCGCTCGCAATGGATTGAGCGCTGGGGCCTGGATACGGCCAAAAAGCTGGACACCGAAATCCGCACCGGCTTTGAAAACTTTCGGGCGCTGACGCAAGAGATCGATTGCAATGCCTTTGACGGCGGGCATTTGTATGTGGCGCACCGCGCATCCAAAGTGGCGTATTTGCAAGAACAAACCCGCGTGCGCCGCGACATCTTTGGCTATGGCACACGCATGATGAGCACCGAGGAGTTGCACGAAAACTATTGCGACGAGCGCGACGCGCACGCCGCTATGTGGGAACCCGAAGGCGTGGGCGTACACCCCTTGAAATTTACCTTTGGTCTGATGCAAAAAGCCCGCGCCTTGGGCGCCAAAGTCCATACCGCCAGCCCCGTACAAGGCTGGGAAACCATCAATGGCGTGCACCATTTACAAACCCCCGGCGGCGTGGTGCGCGCCAAGCGCGTGGTGGTTTGTACCGGTGGCTACACCGGCCAACGCATGACGCCGATTCTGAAAAACAAGTTGCTACCCATCCTGTCCAACTCGGTGGTCACACGGCCGTTGACGGATGCCGAACTCAAGGCCACGAATTTCAAGTCGCAAACCTTTTTGACCGACACCCGCACCCTGCGTTTTTACTACCGCTTGCTGCCCGACAACCGGCTGCAACTGGGCAGCCGCAGCGCCATTAGCGGCGCCGATGCCGAGCGCCCGGTGCACATGAAACTGCTGACCGACGCGATTGCTCGCAAGTTTCCACCCCTGGCAGGTATCCAAATCGACTATTCCTGGTGGGGCTGGGTAGACGTGAGCCATGACATGATGCCGCGCCTGACGCGCCCGGACCCGACACAAACCGTGTGGCACGCGCTGGGCTATGGCGGCAACGGCGTGTCGTTTTCCACCTGGGCGGGCAAGCGCATTGCGCAGCGCGTGGCGGGCAAAGACCAAGGGCAGGCGGTGTTCCAACTTCCCATATACAGTTCGCCCCTGGAATATCCGAATTTCTTCAAGCTGTTCCGCTCCGAAGCCCTTGCGCCGTTTCGGCGTTTGGGCCAGCACTTTCTGTACAAGTGGTACTGGATGCAAGACGAGCTTTAACAGATGGGTCAAATGGTCACAATTCTCGATGGCGGCATGGGCCGTGAGCTCAAGCGCATGGGCGCCCCTTTTCAACAACCCGAATGGTCTGCGCTGGCGCTGATGCAAGGGCCGCAGTTTGTGCGCCAAGCGCACGATGCCTTTGCGCACAGCGGCGCGCAAGTGCTGACGACCAATAGCTACGCAGTGGTGCCATTCCATATCGGCCAAGAGCGCTTTGACGCGCAAGGCGTAGCCCTGGCCCGCTTGTCCGCCGAACTAGCCCGCGCCAGTGCTGACGCGGCTGGGCACAAAGTGCTAGTAGCCGGTTCGCTGCCGCCTGCGCTGGGCTCCTACCGGCCCGATTTATTTGTCCACGCAGACTCGGTAGCGATACATCGCAAACTTATTGAAGGCATGGATGCGCAAGTTGATGTGTGGCTGGCCGAGACGCAAAGCTCGATTGCCGAAATCCGCGCCGCGCACGAAGCGCTGGGCGCCAACACCAAACCCTTGTGGATTTCTTTCACGCTAGACGATGAGCCTGAAGGCGATGCGGTAACGCTGCGATCGGGCGAAGCCGTCGATGTGGCGGTACGCGAAGCACTGGCTTTGGGCGCCAAAGCCGTGCTGTTTAATTGCAGCCAACCCGAGGTGATGGAAGCTGCGGTGATCGCAGCGCGCCAAGTGATTGGCGACACGGGCATAGACATCGGCGTCTATGCCAATGCCTTTCCGCCGCAGCCCAAAAAAGCCACTGCCAATGCGGTCATTCTGGACATCCGCGCCGACCTGGACCCGCTGTCTTACACCGGCTGGGCGCAACGCTGGGTGGACCAGGGCGCCACCATGGTGGGCGGCTGCTGCGGCATTTCGCCCGCGCATATTGCCGAGTTGTCACGCACATTTTCTTAAAGCGAGCGCCGCATGCGTATCTGGCAAAAACCTATTAGCGTAGAGCTGCTCACTGCGGGCACACGCAAAACAGCGGATGAACACCTAGGTATCGAGTTTGTAGAAGTAGGCGACGATTACATCGTGGGCCGCGTGCCGGTGGATGAACGCACGCGCCAGCCCTATGGCCTGTTGCACGGCGGCGTATCGGTGGTGCTGGCCGAAACATTGGGCTCCTGCGGCGCGGCTTTTTCCTGCCCGCCGGGCTATCGCGCCGTGGGCCTGGACATCAACGCCAACCATTTACGCGGCGTGTCCTCAGGCTGGGTTACCGGCACCGCGCGCTCCGTACATCGCGGGCGCACAACCCATGTGTGGCAAATTGAGTTGCGCGATGAGGCGGGGAATATGACTTGCATCTCGCGGATTACGATGGCGATATTGGCGCCTGCGGGCTAATGCCTATTTATTGAACCTACTCCCCCCGCGCCAGCCTCTCACTCTTCCAATACACATCATCCCCCACCGTACCATCGGTGCGGTAGCGATTCAGCACACGGGCCAGTACAAACATCAGGTCAGACAAGCGGTTCAGGTATTGGCGTGGGGCTTCTTTCAAAGCCTCTTCATTACCCAGCGCCACCACCGCGCGTTCGGCGCGGCGGGCTACGGTGCGGCATACATGCGCTAGCGAAGCGGCGCGGTTGCCTGCGGGCAGGATGAACTCTTGCAGCTTAGGCAGGTTTTCGTTGTGCTGCGCCAAAGCTTGGTCTAACGCAATCACCGCCTCGGGCTTGAGCAGCTCAAACCCGGGGATGGACAATTCGCCGCCCAGGTTAAATAACTGGTGTTGCACTTCCACCAAGACGCTGCGCACACTGTCGGGCATTGCTTCGCACAAGAGCACGCCGATGTGGCTATTGAGTTCATCGACTTCGCCCATGGCGTGTACGCGCAAGCTGTTTTTGGATACGCGCGAGTTATCGCCCAATCCGGTGGTGCCGTTGTCGCCGGTGCGGGTGGCTATTTGTGTCAAACGTTGTCCCATGGGGTGTGCTTTCGGTAGGTTGCTTGCAGGCGGGCTGCAAAAGGTGGTGCGGTGTGCGCGGTGATTCGCTTAACGCGCGTTTAGGTGACTGGCGGCTCAGCCAGTGCGTCATCCAAAAATTCCATTTTGCGTTGCAGGTCTTGCTCAGTATCGGCCAGGCGTTGCGCGATCAGGCGCATGGCGTGGCCTTGGTTGATAAAGGCATCGACCACGTCCGGGTCAAACTGCACGCCGCGTTCTTGCCAGAGCTGCGTCAAGGCTTGCTCATGCGTCATGGTGGTTTTATAGACTTTGTTGCTCACCATCGCGTCGTAAGCATCGGCCACCGCGATGATGCGCGCTGACGCGGGAATGGCTGTGCCTTGCAAGCCCTGCGGGTAGCCTTGGCCGTCCCACTGTTCGTGGTGCGATAGCGTGACCTCTTTGGCTACGCGCACGGCATCGCCGCTATAGAGCATGGTTTTTTCGGCTTGCTGCAAAGCTGCAAATCCGCGTACCGTGTGCGCTTGCATGGCGCGCCGCTCTTCGGGCGTATAAACGCCGGGCTTGAGCAAGACGCGCTCGGGCACAGACAGCGTACCCATGTCATACACCCAGACGCTAGCCAGCACATGGCGGATGTAATCAGGCGTGAGCAATGCCAGCCAGCGCGGGTGCGATTGCAGCGCTTGCGTCAGCACACCCACATAGGCATGCACGCGCAGCAAATGCTGGTGGGTTTGCGTGTCGCGCTGTTCTAGCAAAGTGGCCATCGCCAGCAACAACACGTCGGTGGCCTGCGCCTTGGCGGCGGACTGTCCTTCGGGTTTGGATGGTTCAGTCATGGGCATAGACAAAAGGGCTTTGGTAGATCCAGACCATTTTGCCATTGGGCGCTTGGTAGCGCGCTTTTTCTACCAAGTCGTGCGCCTGAAAATCCAGGCTCACCAAGTACGCGCCGGGGCGCAATTGCTTGGCGGCTTTGGCTACCGCACGCGGCATGCTTTCGGGGCGCTGAAAGGCATAGACCATGTCGTAGCCCGACCAGTCGGCCTCCCAAATATCTGCGCGGCGTATACGCGCCCAGGGCAGACGCAGCGCGCACCACCAGCGCAACACCACGCTCCACTCCAAACCATAAAACTGCGCTTGCGGATAGGCCAGGCGCAAAGCACGCAAACCATGGCCCATGCCGCAACCGGCGTCCACTATCTTTGCGCCCACCGGCAGCGGCGCATGCGTGGGCAGCTCCAACAAAGCCTTGGCTGGCGTGGGAAACAAGGGCGCGTCGGACCAGGCATTCACTGGATAAACCAAGAGCATGATGGCCAGTGGCAACAGCCACATCCAGCTAGGCAAATCGCCCGGCCCCAGCACTTGCAAACTCAGCGCAAACGACACCGGAAAACCCCCCGCAATAAACAGCTTGCGCCACCAGCTATTGCCCCACACGCTGAGCAGTACGCCCACCCCCGCCGCCATCACCAAAGCTGCCACCGGCGGCCAGCCCTGGGTGTTTAAAAACCGAAACAAAACCCAGCTTGCGCCCCAGGACAAAAGTGCAGGCGCTGGCCAAGGCGGCGCTTTGCGCCAGCCACTGGTAGCCGTGGGTTCGGGCAGCTTGAACACGTATTAACGCTCGGTTTGCGGAGCCAGCCGTTCCACCAAACCATTAAGCGCATCGAGCGAGCCAAACTGGATCACGATCTCGCCCATGTCGTCCATGCGGCCATTGCGCTTGATGCGTTTTTTGATGCGGATTTCTACATCTGCTGCGAGCGTGTCAGACAGTTCTTCTTCTAAGCGCTTCAAATCACGCGACTTTTCTTTTTTCGGTTTGGCCGATGTCAGTGTGAATTCGGCGCCGAGTTTTTTGACCAAACTCTCCGCTTCACGCACCGACATTTTTTTGCCCACGATCTGGTTGGCGGCGCTTATTTGCGTGGCCTTGTCCAGGGCTAACAAAGCGCGTGCATGGCCCATGTCCAGATCACCCGCCATGAGCATGGCTTGCACCGGCTCGGCCAGTTGCAAGAGGCGCATCAGGTTGCTGGCCGCGCTGCGCGAGCGCCCTACCGATTGGGCAGCGGCTTCATGTGTGAGGCCAAATTCTTTAATCAAGCGTTGCAGGCCTTGCGCTTCTTCCAGCGGGTTCAGGTCCTCGCGCTGCATGTTTTCAATCAGCGCCATGGCGGCAGCGGCTTGGTCTGGCACGTTGCGCACCAACACCGGCACTGCGTCCAAACCAGCAAGGCGGGCCGCGCGGAAACGGCGCTCGCCAGCGATGATTTCATACAGCGGCTTGGCGCCGCGTGCCGGTTGCACGGCTTGCGCTTGTTCGCTGCTGAGTTGGCGCACCAGCAGCGGCTGCATGATGCCCTGGGCCTTGATGCTTTCGGCCAACTCGTACAAAGCGCCTTCGTCCATGCGGGTGCGCGGCTGGTATTGACCGGCTACCAAATCATCCAAAGCCAGGCTTACCGGCAAGGCGTTTTCATCTGCCGCGCCGGGCGCGCTGTCTTGCACTTTGGGGCCGAGCAAGGCTTCTAGGCCCATGCCCAAGCCTTTGAGTTTTTTAGTCGCCATGCGCGTCGTCCTTTGTTTCTAACCATTGCCTAAGGTGTGCGTGCCCGTCGGGCCAGTCGCCCAGGCCCGAGTCCGCGTTAATGTGTCCGGCCATGCCGTAATCGATGCAGCGTGCGCCCCAGGCAGTAGCCATGGCGCTGGCGCGTTCAAAGCTGCAATAAGGGTCGTTGCGGCTGGCAAAAAGCACACTGCTAAACGGCAAGGTCTGCATGGTCACCGGCGCCCAACTGGCGAGCATTGGGCGCAAATCGTCGCGCTCCGCGTCGCCCGGCGCTACCAGCAAGACCCCACGCACTTTGGCCGTGTTGCGCGAATGCGCGGCCCAGCTCGCGACCAGCAAACAACCCAGGCTATGCGCCACCAGCACACAAGGCTGGCTATGGCTGAGTAGGGCCTCTTCAAGCTGCGCCATCCAGTCGCCGCGCAAGGGCCGCATCCAATCGTGTTGCTGCACCCGCGTGTAGCCATAGCGCGCTTCCCAGCGGCTTTGCCAGTGGTCGGGCCCGGAGTTTTGCCACCCGGGCAAGAGCAATACTTGTTCGTGCATCAGCGCTTATTGCATGGTGGGAATGCGCCGAATCATCTCTTGCGCAAAGGCCACAAAAGCCTGCGCGCCTTTGGACGCCGGGTCAAAAGCCACGCCGGGCAAGCCATAGCTGGGCGCTTCGGCCAGGCGCACATTGCGCGGAATCACGGTGTCAAATACCTTGTCACCAAAGTGCGCTTTGAGCTGGTCGCTGACCTGCTGTTGCAAGGTAATACGCGGATCAAACATCACCCGCAATAAGCCAATGATTTTTAAATCGTCATTCAAATTGGCTTTCACCTGCTTGATGGTGTTGACCAGATCGGTGAGGCCTTCGAGGGCGAAATACTCGCATTGCATGGGCACGATCACACCATGCGCGCAGCACAGGCCATTGAGGGTGAGCATGGACAGCGAAGGCGGGCAGTCGATCAGCACAAAGTCATACTGGCCGTTCACCTCGGCCAAAGCGGCTTTGAGCCGGCGCTCGCGGCGCTCTAGCTCCACCATTTCCACCTCGGCACCGGCGAGCTCGCGGTTGGCGCCCAAAATGTCGTAGCTGCATTTGGCGGCGATCAGCTTATCGCTGCGAGTGATGGCCTGGGCCATGGTGGCTGATTCGAGCAGCACGTCATACACCGAGAGCTTTAAGGTGCGCTTGTCCACGCCCGAGCCCATGGTGGCGTTGCCTTGCGGGTCCAGGTCCACCATCAGCACGCGCTGGCCTTGCAGCGCCAGACCGGCCGCCAGATTGACGGTGGTGGTGGTTTTACCGACGCCACCTTTTTGGTTGGCAACACAAAATATCTGGGCCATGGGCGGTCTCAATCAAAATCGTTCAACAAGGGGCGGGTTCAGAGACAAGGCGGGGATCCGTGGTGAGGCAACTGCCCGGGCAGCTATTGCGACACCACCAGCTTGACGCCAAAACCGATCAAGACCACACCGGCCAGCTTTTCCAGCGCCTGGCTGATCTTCGGGCTGGCGCGCACGCGCTCGGCAAAGTAGAAGCTCAGCAGCGTAGCAGCCAGGCCGTATAAAAAAGTGAGCGCGGCAATCGTCGCCGCCATAAAACCATAAGTGAGCGCGCCCTGCTGCTGCAACGGGTCCACAAACAGCGGGAAAAAGGCCATGTAAAACAAGATGGCTTTGGGATTAAGCAGGGTAATAAAAAAGGCTTGGCGTAAAAACTGGCTGGGCCGAATCTCGATGGGCGAAGGCGCACCGGGCTTGGAAAACAACATATAAGCACCCAGCCAGGCTAAGTAGGCCGCGCCCGCCCATTGCACCAAGTGAAACGCCGTCGGGTAGTGACTGAGCAAAGCGGCTACTCCGGCCACGGCCATCCACATCAAGACTTGGTCGCCAAGGATCACGCCCAAGGTCGCCGCCAAGCCGCCGCGTATGCCGCCTTTGCTGGTGGAGAGCACCAGCGCCAAATTGCCCGGCCCGGGAATCAGAAGAAATATCAGCACGGCAGCCACAAAAGTGCCGTAATCGGTGACGCCCAGCATCGCAAACCCTCAGGAAACAAGGGGCGAGTTTACGTGATCAAACGTTTCACGTGGAACAAGGCTTGGCCGCTTAGTGCCTTGGTATTTTGGCCGCAAGGGCCGTTGCGGCGAGGCTGCCTACACAAGGCCTGCTATCGGGGTGGCCGCAGCGCCGTTACTGCGAGGAGCGCAGCGACGCGGCAGTCCAAACCGCCACCCCGTTACTGCCCTTAGCGCAAGCCAGTGGCGCAAGCTTTCAGTTGCTTGCGCGGCGCATCCAGACGATGCAGCGCTGGGCGTCCAGGCCCGGCACTTGCAAAGGTTCCACGTGGAACACCTGCGCTTGCTGGGGCAGCGCCTGGATTTCTTCGTCCGGGGTTTTGCCCTTCATCGCCATCCAGAGTCCGCCGGGCAGCAAAGCCTTGTCCGAGCCAGCCACCAAATCGGGCAAGGAAGAAAAGGCACGGGCGCTGCCCACATGGTAGGCGGCGGTCAAACTTTCCACCCGCGCATGCAGGCCGCGCAGGTTCGCCAGCCCCAGGCTAAGGGCGGCTTGCTGGATAAAGCTGGCTTTCTTGGCCACCGTGTCCACGCAATCCACCTGCAACTCCGGCAGGCAGATTGCCAACACCAAACCGGGCAAACCAGCGCCTGAGCCGACATCGAGCAAGCGTATTGGGACCGTCACGGCCAGGTTTGCCAGTTGCACGCGCAGCGGCGCGACCACGGCAAGGCAATCCAAAAGATGGTGGCTGAGCATGGCTTGCGGGTCGCGCACCGCCGTCAGGTTATAGACCTGGTTCCATTTTTGCAGGAGGGCCAGGTAGTCCAGCAAAGCCTGGCGTTGCGCCGGGCTCAGGTCTAAAGCCAGCGCTTCCAGCCCTGCGTCCAAGCCCGCCGCCAGGCTGATGCTCACTGCGCGGCCTCGGTCGCAGGCTGCGGTGGCTTGGCCGCAAACTCGCGGAAGTTGCCTTTTTTGAGGTGAATGAGCAAAAGCGAAATCGTCGCCGGTGTGATGCCGGACATGCGCGAGGCCTGACCCAGGGTTTCGGGACGCTGCTTGTTCAGGCGCTGGCGCGCCTCAATACTGAGCGCGGACACCTGCATATAGTCCAAGGTCTCAGGCAAGCGCAGGTTTTCGTAATGTGCAGCGCGCCCCACGTCCTCTTTTTGCCGGTCGATGTAGCCGGCGTACTTGATCGCAATCTCCACCTGCTCGATGACGCTTTGCACAAACACATCCTGCGCCGGGGCAAGCACCACTTCAGCAGACACCTCGCCCTGCCCTGACGCCACCGGCAAATCTGGATTTGCAAACCGGCCACCTGCCATCGCCATCAAATCCGCGTAGCCCACTTCGGGGCGGCGCAAGAGATCGGCCAGGCTGTATTCATGTTCCAAAGCCTTGCCCAGCACGCGCTCGGCCTCGGGTGCGGCCAGGTTTTTAGGGCTGACCCACAGGCTGCGCAGGCGCTCGGTTTCACGTGAAACAGCTTCTTGTTTGCGGCTGAACGCCTCCCAGCGGGCGTCGTCCACCAGGCCTAACGCGCGGCCTACCGTGGTCAGGCGGGCGTCGGCATTGTCTTCGCGCAACTGCAAACGGAACTCGGCGCGGCTGGTGAACATGCGGTAAGGTTCGGTCACGCCCTTGGTAATCAGATCATCCACCAGCACGCCGATATAAGCCTGGTCGCGCGCGGGCAGCCAGTTGTCGCCGCTATAGCTGGTGCGGGCACCGGCTTGCAAAGCGGCGTTGATACCGGCGAACAAACCTTGAGCCGCCGCCTCTTCGTAGCCGGTGGTGCCGTTTATTTGCCCGGCAAAAAACAGGCCCCGGATTGCCCGGGTCTCGAAGCTGCTTTTGAGCTCGCGCGGGTCAAAGAAGTCGTACTCGATGGCATAGCCGGGCCGCAAAATATGCGCCTTCTCCAGCCCCGCCATGCTGCGCACCAAGTCGTACTGCACATCAAAAGGCAGACTGGTGGAGATGCCGTTGGGGTAGTACTCGTGGGTACTCAGGCCCTCGGGCTCCAGAAAAATCTGGTGGCTTTCTTTGTCGGCAAAGCGGTTCACCTTGTCTTCCACGCTGGGGCAATAGCGTGGGCCCACGCCCTCGATGGTGCCGGTAAACATAGGGCTGCGGTCAAAGCCGCTGCGGATGATCTCGTGCGTGCGCGCATTGGTATGCGTAATCCAGCACGGCACTTGCTGCGGGTGCTGCTCTGCCCTGCCCATGAAGCTAAATACCGGCAACTGCGCGCCCATGCCGCCGGGCATGCCGTCACCCGGTTGCCCCAGGCAGCGCGAAAAATCGATGCTGCGCCCATCCAGGCGCGGCGGCGTGCCCGTCTTCAGGCGACCTTGCGCCAGCTTCAGTTCCTTGAGCCGGGCACTCAGGCGCGCCGCTGGCGGGTCGCCAGCACGGCCTGCCCCATAGTTGTTCATGCCGACATGAATCTTGCCATCCAGAAACGTGCCCGCTGTCAGCACGACCGTGGTGGCTTTAAAAATAATTCCTATTTGCGTAACCGCCCCCACTACGCGGTCGCCTTCCACCAGCAAGTCATCGACTGCCTGCTGGAACAAAGACAAATTAGGTTGGTTCTCCAGCATACGGCGTATCGCCGCCTTGTAGAGCACCCGATCGGCCTGGGCGCGGGTGGCGCGCACCGCAGGGCCTTTGCTGGAATTAAGGATACGAAACTGGATGCCGCTCTCGTCGGTAGCCAGCGCCATCGCCCCGCCCAGGGCATCGACTTCTTTAACCAAATGGCCTTTGCCGATACCGCCGATGGAGGGATTGCAACTCATCTGCCCCAAGGTCTCGATGTTGTGCGTCAGCAAAAGCGTGCTGCAGCCCATGCGCGCAGCCGCCAGCGCCGCCTCGGTGCCGGCATGGCCGCCGCCGACAACGATCACATCAAAGTGTTGGGGATACAGCATGGCGCGCAGTCCAAATCAAGGGGGGACTGCATTTTAGGCGGCGCTGTCGCACACGTGATGGCTTAGTCATTTCCCTAGGTACGGGGGCCACACCTTTGGGTTAGAGTGAAGCGCATACCCACAGGAGTTTTCGTATGCATATCCCCTCGGTTAAAGACAAGGTTAGCGAGCAAGAATGGCAACTGCGCGTGGACCTGGCCGCCTGCTACCGATTAGTCGCCGCCTACGGCTGGAGCGACCTCATCTTCACCCACATCAGCGCCCGCCTGCCCGGCGACGAGCACCATTTTTTGATCAACCCCTATGGCTTGCTGTTTGAAGAAATCACCGCCAGCAGCTTGATCAAAGTGGACCAGCAGTGCAACAAATTAATGGAATCGCCCTTTCCGGTTAACCCGGCTGGCTTTGTGATCCACAGCGCCATCCATGCGGTACGTGAAGACGCCGGTTGCGTGCTGCACACCCACACCCGCGCGGGTGTCGCGGTCAGCGCCCAGGCTTGCGGCGTGCTGCCCATCAGCCAGCAATCGACCTTTGTGCTGGCCTCTTTGGGCTACCACAGCTACGAAGGCGTAGCCCTGCGCGACGAAGAAAAACCGCGCCTGCAAGCCGACCTGGGTAGCGCCAACCACCTGATGCTGCGCAACCACGGCCTGCTGACCGTGGCCACCTCCATCCCGGAAGCCTTCTTGCTGATGTACAACTTTGAATCCACCTGCCAGATCCAGATCAGCGCACAGGCTGGTGGAGAGTTGACACAGGTCGATCCGCGCATTATTGATGGCGTGGGGCACGCTATGCGCACCCAAAGCAATGGCATCGGCGGGGCGTTTGCTTGGCCGGCGATGTTGCGTAAATTGGATCGGATGGATAGTAGTTTCCGGAATTGATGGTTTGTCGTCCGCTATTTTTGTCCCCCGCTTCCCCCCCGCCCCTTCACCCCCGCTGGGGTGAAGGGGAGCTTGAATACCCAATTTGGTTTCTTTGGGCCGGATGCGGGGTTTGGTGCGGTAGGTTGCGGTGCGGGTTGGTTTAGCCCGATTGGTGAACGTCGCAGTCGTAGTCAAGGGCTAAATGGTTGGCGCGGATGCGCGAGCGGGACAGCGAGCACCAGCGGGCGCGGCAACTGCCGCGACGGCGCGCGCAGCGCGCCCACAAGCGTGTGCAAGGTGAGCGCAGCGAACGAGCACACGCGGTATTCGGGCTTCCTGGGCCATTGGCCGTGCTGAGCAACGCAGCGGTGACCGGATCAGGGCGGGCGCTTGTTTGAGCGTAGCGAGTTTGCGCCCGACCCCGGGCGGCGCGAGTAGCGCAAGGCA
>CAIPZV010000059.1 GCA_903869595.1 uncultured beta proteobacterium
AAAACGCCGGCACCACCAGCCTGGGCGCTTTGTTGCGTGCCAAGCTGGATAACAATTAAGCGGCACCTGCCTCTTACGTAGTCCCCAAGCGACCGGCGTGTGCCGGTCGCTTGCATTGTTTTCAAAGCTTTTTATGACCCGCTCTGACATCGTCGAAGTATTGGCCAGCCGGTTCAGCCAGCTGACCCAGCAAGACGCGGAATTTGCCGTCAAGGCTATCCTGGACGCGATGAACGACGCCCTGGTGCGCGGTCAGCGTATCGAAATCCGCGGCTTTGGCAGTTTCTCGGTCAGCCACCATGCGCCGCGCATGGGCCGTAACCCTCGCAATGGCGAGAGCGTCGCCATACCGCAGCGTCGGGTGCCGCACTTCAAGCCGGGCAAAGCCCTGCGCGAAGCCGTCGATGCCGGTGTCGCCAAGCCTGCCGGCTCCCCCGACAAACCCTGATTTCCTCTCGGCCCGATAGAATCGCCGCCGACCAAGGAATTGCATGAACTCATTCTTTTCGCTGGTGAAAACGCTGTTCAAAGCAGCGATTTTTTTCACCTTGTTTGCGTTTGCCTTGAACAACCAGGCCGACGTGACGGTGCATTTTTTCTTTGGCTACCAATGGACCAGCCCGCTGGTTATGGTAGTGCTGATCAGCTTTGCCGGTGGGCTGCTGCTCGGTATTTTGGGTATGGTGCCGCGCTGGTGGCAGCAGCGGCGCGAAGCCAAGCGCAACGCGAAGTTAGCCCAAACCCCCATCGCTCAGGCTACGCCTGCGGCCGACGACACCCTGACCCATGGACTTTGACCTGAACTGGGTGCTGATGGGCCTGCCCATCGCCTTTGCGCTGGGCTGGCTGGCCTCGCGCTTTGACATGCGCCAGATGCGCCTGGAAAACCGCCAGGCGCCCAAAGCGTATTTCAAAGGCCTCAACTTTTTGCTCAACGAGCAGCAAGACCAGGCCATCGACGCCTTCATCGAAGCGGTGCAAAACGACCCGGACACGTCAGAGCTGCATTTCGCGCTGGGCAACCTATTTCGCCGTCGCGGCGAATACGAGCGAGCGGTGCGCGTGCACCAGCATTTACTCTCCCGCGCCGATATCAGCGTCGACGACCGCCACCGCGCCCAGCACGGCCTGGCGCTGGACTACCTCAAGGCTGGTCTGCTCGACCGCGCCGAAACCGCCTTGCTGGCCTTGGAAGGCACACGCTTTGAAGCGCAGGCACGACTGGCCTTGCTGGCCAATTACGAGCGCTCGCGCGACTGGTTGGGTGCCGCGCAAGTAGCCGCCAAGCTCGAAGCTGCGGGCCAAGGCAGTTTTGCCGGTCGGCTGGCCCATTACCTGTGCGAGCAAGCCGCTGCGCTGCTGGCTAAGGGCGAGATCGCCGCTGCCAAGGACCTGCTCCAAGAAGCCATTGCCAGCGCGCCGCAGAGCCCTCGCGCCCGCATGGACATGGCGCGCCTGTGCGAAAACGCGGGCGAACCGGACCAGGCGCTCGATTGGCTGGAGCAAGCAGCCCAGGCCGCGCCAGAGTCCATCGCTCTATTAGCGCTCATGATGACGCGCTGCGCCCTGGCTAGCGGGCGCGGGCCAGCCGTTTCGGCTCTGTTGCAACAAGCCTATTCGGACGCGCCTTCGCTGGACGTGCTCGACGCTATCGTGCAATTGGAAAATGCGGCAAACGGGCCGCAGCACGATGCCCGCAGCTGGTATGTGCAGCACCTAGAAAAACAAGCTTCGCTGGTGGCAGCGGCCCAATGGATTGCCGGTGAAAAGCTGGAAAATGAGCAATTCCATCCGCAAGTGCAGCGGGCGCTGGACCAAGCCGTCAAGCCGCTCAAGCGCTACCGTTGCGCCGCTTGCGGCTTTGAAGCCCAACACCATTTTTGGCACTGCCCAGGCTGCCAGGCCTGGGACAGCTACCCGCCGCGCCGCGTAGAAGAACTATGAAAACTGATGCATTAAGCCCCCTGTCCGCCGCCCGTATCAAGGCCGCCCGCGTGTTGGTCGTAGGCGATGTGATGTTAGACCGCTACTGGTATGGTGCGGTGGACCGCATCTCGCCCGAAGCACCGGTGCCCGTGGTGCGCGTGACCCGCGAAGAAGAGCGCGGTGGCGGCGCGGCCAACGTGGCTTTGAATGTGGCCGCATTGGGTGCACAAGCCACCTTGCTGACGGTGGTGGGCGAGGACGAAGCCAGCCACAAACTGGAAAAGCTGCTGGCGCAAACCGGCGTGAAAACCGAGTTGCGCCGCGATGCTGGGCTTAAAACCACGGTCAAGCTGCGCATCATCGGCAGGCAACAGCAATTGATTCGCCTGGACTTCGAAAATACCCCCGACCAAGAAATTTTGGCTAGCCAAACTGCGCGCTTTGCAGAGCTTCTAACCACCCATGACGCCGTGCTGTTTTCAGACTATGGCAAAGGCGGTTTAGCGCATGTCAGCGACATGATCGCCAAGGCCCGCGCACTGGGCAAACCGGTTTTGATCGACCCCAAGGGCAGCGATTATTCGCGTTACCAGGGTGCCACCGTTATTACGCCTAACCGTGCAGAGTTACAAGAGGTAGTGGGCGCGTGGCATAACGAAAAACAACTGCTATCAAAAGCCCAAAGTCTGCGCCAGCAACTAGGCCTGACTGCGCTCTTACTCACCCGCAGCGAAGAGGGGATGAGCTTGTTTGAAGACAGCGGCGTCAGCCATGTCAGCGCACAGGCGCGCGAAGTGTTTGACGTTACCGGCGCGGGCGATACCGTAATCGCCACCATGGCCGTTCTGTTGGGTGCGGGCATGACGCTGCAACAAGCCCTGCCCTGGGCCAACCGCGCCGGTGGCGTGGTGGTGGGTAAGTTCGGCACAGCTACCGTGCGCTTAGAGGAGTTGATCGCATGACACGTCTTGTAGTAACAGGCGCGGCTGGTTTTATCGGCAGCAACATCATCGCCGGGCTCAATGCGCGCGGCATCGACAACATCATCGCCGTGGACGATTTGCGCGATGGCGACAAGTTCCGCAATCTGGCAACGCGGCGCATTGCCGATTACGTGGACGCAGCCGATTTTTACCGCGACTTTGCAGCAGGCCACTACGGAAAAGTGGAAGCGGTGTTTCACGAGGGCGCATGCAGCGACACCATGGAGAGTAATGGGCAGTACATGATGCGCAACAACTACAGTTTGTCGCTGCAATTGTTTGAAGCTGCGCAAGCGCAAGGTACGCGCCTTTTATACGCATCGTCGGCGGCCACCTATGGCGGCTCCGAGCGCTACCGTGAAGAGCCTTCCTGCGAGGCACCGCTCAATGTCTATGGCTATTCCAAGCTGCTGTTTGACCAAGTGATGCGCCAGCGCCTGGGCGCGCAATTTCAAAACGCCAGAGTACAAGTGGCGGGCTTTCGCTACTTCAATGTCTATGGCCCGCATGAGCAACACAAGGGCCGCATGGCCAGCGTGGCCTACCACCAGTTTCACCAGTTCCGCAAAGAGGGCGTCGTCAAATTATTCGCGGACTACGGCGGCTATGCGGCAGGTGCGCAAATGCGCGACTTTGTGTTTGTCGATGACGTGGTGGCGGTCAATCTCTGGTTTTTTGACCATCCCGAAAAAAACGGTGTTTTTAACCTTGGCTCAGGCCGCGCGCAGACCTTTAATGACGTGGCCTGTGCGGTAGTAAACACTTTGCGCGGGCAAGAGGGCCATGCGGCCTTGTCGCTGCAGGACATCGTGGCGCAAGGCTCGTTGCAATACATCCCCTTCCCGGATGCTTTGCGCGGCAAATACCAGTGCTTTACCGAAGCAGACTTGGGCGCATTGCGCGGCGCCGGATGTGGGCACGCATTTGCCGATGTGCAAACCGGCGTGTCCCGTTACGTGCAGTGGCTGGCGCAAACCCAGTAAGCCCATGCGCAGCGCCTTGGCCCTGAGTTTGCGCAGCACCAGTCTGTGGCTGGCATCGGCCTGCCTTAGCTGCTGCCTGGCCACCGAAGTCAACCAGGCCACGGAGGCCGAACTCGACAGCGTCAAAGGGCTGGGCCCGGCCAGCACCGCCCGTATCCTGGAAGCCCGGTCAAAGGGCCTGTTCAAAGACTGGGCCGATTTGATGCGCCGGGTGAAAGGCATTAAACCGGCGCAAGCTGCTAAATTGTCTGAGGCGGGTTTGCGCGTTAACGGCAAAAATTTGGCCGGTGAGGACGCGCCTTGAGTACAGGTAACACGCGCCTGCAAGTGGCCTGACTGCATCTCTGAATTTTCGCGACCAGCACCACGCTACAGCCGCTGCGCCACAATGCACCCATGAACCCCGTACTTCCCATTTGCCTTGGCGCCTGCGCCGGAGCGCTTGCGCGTTGGCAACTCGGGCTCTGGCTCAACCCCAGCGTGCTGCCGGGAACCGCCTTGCCGCTGGGCACCTTGGCCGCCAACCTGATCGGTGGCTATTTGGTCGGCTTGGCAGTCGCTTTGTTCCAAGCCATGCCCGAGCTGGACCCGGCTTGGCGGCTGGCGCTCATCACTGGCTTTTTAGGGGCATTGACCACCTTCTCCAGTTTTTCCGCCGAAGTGGTCGCCATGCTCGGTCAAGGGCGCTACCTACTGGCCTTGGGCACTGCCGCGCTACATCTGTTGGGCTCGCTGCTGCTGACCATCGCCGGGATGCGGACGGTGGAATACTTCTTTGCTTCGGCCGCCTGACGTCAAACGCTTTGGGCCTTATTGCAGTATCGGGTGCCCATTGGGGTCTGCTTCGATGTGCTCCAGAAACTGGTGCATCATCTGTGACATTCAGGATCAGAAGATTCTGCTGTGCGTACTGGGCATGGGCGTGAGGACTATCGATAAGGTTTGAAGCGTAAAAGCCTTTTTACGCTTCACGAAAGAAGCGTGAATTCCTATAATGCGCTTTATGTACCTCTGGCAATCCACCCAATGGCCTGAATTTCAGGTCGATCTGGCCGTGCTACAACCCGTGCTGGCGGCGGCGCGCTACGCGCAAGGGCGGGCTATGGGCTTGGCCAGTCATCTGCAATTGATGGACTTGGGCGAGCTGCAACTGCAAGGCTGGGCCGAAGAAGCCATCGCCACCGCTCAGATTGAGGGCGAAATCCTGCAAGTCAACTCGGTGCGGGCTTCGGCTGCCAGGCGCTTGGGCCTGCAAGATGCCAAAACGCTGGAGCGCGATGCGCGCACCGAAGCCACGCTTGATGTGCTGCAAGCGGCTATCCAACAAAGCCACCAGACCTTGACGCATGAAACCCTGCACAGCTGGCAGGCTGCATTGTTTCCAACTGGGCGCAGCGGCATCCAGAAAATTCGCACGGGTGCCTACCGCGACCATGCCGAGCCCATGCAGATCGTCACGCCCCGCCTGGGCAAACCAGACATCGTGCATTACCAAGCACCGGACTCGGCAGATGTGCAGGCACAGATGACGCGGCTAGTCGACTGGTTCAATGGCTCTTTGCATCAGACTGACGGCTTGGTGCGCGCTGCGCTGGCGCACTTGTGGCTCGAAGCCATTCACCCCTTTGAAGACGGCAACGGCAGGGTGGGCCGGGCGCTGGTCGAAATGGCGCTGGCGCAAGACCTGAAAACCGACAAACGCCTTTGGAGTTTGTCGCAACAAATGTGGCTGGACCGTTCTGGCTATTACGCCCAACTGCAAGCGGCCACCGGCCAAGCCAGCATGGACGTGACGCCTTGGGTGCAATGGTTTGCAGGCTGCGTGCACAAAGCTGCCGACGCGACGTGGGAAAACATGCAAGCGGCCATGCGGAAAACGCGCTTCTGGGAAGAGCTGCGCGAGCAACACCCGCAACTCACACCCACACAAACCAAGGCAATCAACAAACTGTATGACGTTGGGCCTGACGGGTTTGTCAACGGCATCAGTACCGAAAAATACGTCAACCTGTGCCGCGTGTCACGCGCCACGGCTTATCGTGAACTCAGGGCGCTGTGTGAGATGGGCGTGTTGGTGCAGACGGGGGCGGGGCGGGGGACGCGGTACAAACTGAAGCATTTATTGGCTGGCATCACCAATGGCAGCCTCGATGGCACATGACACACGCGGCCTTTAGCCCCTTCTCCTGCTAGTATGAATTACATCAACTTCATAAAAACAACCCAAGCATAGGATGGCGGGTAGGGACTTATACAGAGGCTCTCTAGCAAACCAAAAGCTATAGGGCCAAAACCTGCGCCATATCAGGCCGCTCCAACCAAGCAGCAAACTCGTCAGCCATCTGCCGGGCCGCAGACGTAGCGCCATTCCAAGCCCGCATGCGGCCAACTAAGTCGTTACCGTAGTAGGTGAAGTCCTTGCGGTCAGGCAATTTGCCGTTGGGCAAAGTGCGCACCCATTCGGGGTTGGGCGCTAGTACCACCATCGAGTCTAAAAATGCGCTACTGCCATGGCGCCATTTCCAAGGTTTGTCCAGCCATCCGGGCACCACTTCCTTTTGGAAATGCGGATACAAAACCAGCCCCTGCCCCGCGTCCCAGGCACCATCACTAGCTGCCCCGCTGTAGTTCAGGTGCAGGTGGTAATCGGTAATGCCACCGTCCCAGTACGCGCCGGGCGGCGCGCCCGCAATGTTATGCACGGCTTGCAATAAAAACGGAATCGAGCAACTCGCTTGCAGTGCCTGCATAAAGTTGTCTTCCGCGAGCGGCACTTCGCGGGTGCGAAAGTCGCTCGTAGCAAATGGCAACGCGCCTGACTGCGCAGAAAAAACTACGCGTTCCAGCGACAGGCCCAACAAGCGGCGGTCCAGCGCATTGGCCGCAATCGCTACCGCATAGCCCAGCGGCGTAAAAAACGGATGCTCACGCTGCAATAGCCCACGGCCGCGCGAGGCCAGGACATGCAAGCGGTAACGCGGATGCGTCAAAAGCTCCTGGATGCGCCCGCCGTAAAACAGTTGCAAGTTGTCCCGAAACTGCTGGCTGATCAAGGACGCAGGCACGCGCTTTTGGCCTGGTGCTAATTCATAGTGCTGCGCGATGTAGTCGCGCTCCAAGCGCTCCAGGGCGGGCACCGGCTCGTTCAAGCAGGCGGTGGCCATGCGCCAGGCGCCAATCGATGCGCCCACCAGATGCACGGTTTGCGCACTTTGAGCCAACCATTGGCCAAAAATAAAGCGGTCCAAGGGCCCCAGTATCAAGCCCTTGGGTCCGCCCGCCGCAGCCGGTACCACGCGCACGTTGGAGGCTTGCAAGCCCTCGCGGGCCAGTTGGGCGCGGGCGGCTTTACCAGCGTAAATATGGAGGGCGCGCATCGCTTTATTTGCGCAGGCCTTGTAGCTGCGACAAGGCAGCAGCCATCGCGCCTTGGGGCGCAGCGTCGCGGGCGGGTGGCGGCCTGTAAGTGCCACGCGGCGCTGCGCCGCGTCCCTGTCCCTGTCCCTGTCCCTGTCCCTGCCCCTGTCCCTGTCCCTGTCCTTGGGCCTTGGGCCCCTGCGCATTGGCACGCGGTGCATCGCCTAAGCGCATGCTCAGGCTGATGCGTTTGCGCGCCACATCTACTTCTAGTACCTGCACTTTCACAATCGCGCCGGTTTTCACCATCTCGCGCGCATCGGATACAAATTTTTGGCTCATTTGGCTGACATGCACCAGGCCGTCTTGGTGCACGCCCAAATCTACAAACGCACCAAAGGCCGCCACATTGCTGACCGTGCCTTCGAGCACCATGCCCTCGCGTAAATCGCCTATATCTTTCACGCCCTCTGCCAAACGCGCCACCTTGAAATCCGGCCGTGGGTCGCGCCCCGGTTTTTCAAGCTCTTTGAAAATATCTTGCACCGTAATAATGCCCACGCCCTCGTTGGCAAACAACTCGGGGCGCAGGCTTTGCAGCATGTCGCTGCGCCCTAGTAGCGCCTGCACCGGCTGCCCGGTTTTTTCCAAAATACGCTGCACCACGGGATAGCTTTCCGGGTGGATGCCGGTGTTGTCCAAGGGGTTGTCGCCGCTGCGAATACGCAAAAACCCAGCGCACTGCTCAAATGTCTTGGCGCCTAAGCCCGTCACTTGCAAGAGCTGCTGGCGGCTGGCAAACGCACCTTGCGATTCGCGCCGCGAAACCACCGCGCGCGCCACCGTGTTGGACAAGCCCGACACGCGCGAAAGCAGCGGCACGCTGGCGGTATTGAGGTCTACGCCCACCGCATTGACACAATCTTCCACCACCGCTTCTAGCGTCCGGGCCAGCGCGCTTTGGTTCAGGTCGTGCTGGTATTGCCCGACGCCAATGGACTTGGGCTCAATCTTCACCAACTCGGCCAACGGGTCTTGCAATCGGCGCGCAATGCTGGCGGCGCCGCGCAGGCTGACATCGACATCGGGCATTTCCTGGCTGGCGTATTCGCTTGCGCTATAGACCGAGGCGCCGGCCTCGCTCACCACAATTTTGTCGATCGCCGGTGTGTCGGAGCGGGCCATGGCTTTGATCAAGTCTGCCGCCAAGGCGTCGGTTTCGCGGCTGGCGGTGCCGTTGCCAATGGCTATGAGGCTGACCTGGTGCTTGGTACATAGTGCGCGCAAGGTATGCAGCGCGCCGTCCCAGTCGCGGCGCGGCTCGTGGGGAAACACAGTGGCGGTATCAACCAGTTTGCCGGTGGTATCGACCACGGCCACTTTCACGCCGGTGCGTATGCCGGGGTCCAGCCCCATCACCACGCGCGGGCCTGCGGGTGCTGCCAGCAGCAAGTCGCGCACATTGTCGGCAAACACTTTGATGGCTACTTTTTCCGCGTCTTCCCGCAGCCGCGCAAACAAGTCGCGTTCCAGGGTCAGGCTCAGCTTGACGCGCCAAGTCCAGGACACGCACTTGCGCAAAAAATCATCGGCGGCGCGCCCTTGGTGCGGCACTTGCAAGCGCAGCGCCAAGCGCGCCTCGGCCATGGACGGTATGCCGGCTTTGGGCGCTGCATCGGGCAATTCCGGACTGACTAATTTCAGGTCCAGCACTTCCAGCGCCCGGCCCCGAAAAGCAGCAAGCGCTCGGTGCGAAGGCACACGCGCCAGTGGTTCGTCATAGTCAAAATAATCGCGAAACTTGGCCACGTCCGGGTGTGCCGGGTCTTTGCCTGCAATCAAGCGCGCGCGCAGCAGGCCTTGCTCCCACAACCATTCGCGCAAGTCTTGCACCACGGCGGGCACTTGCGCCCAGCGTTCACTCAGCAAATCGCGCACGCCATCGAGCACCGCGGCCACTGTCGAAAAAACCGGTAACTTGTCTTCGCCTTCCTTGGGCTCGCACCAAGGAATGACATAAGCGGCGGCTGCGTCTTGTGGCACCAGATCAGGGTTCGCTAGCAACGCGTCTGCCAGAGGCTCCAGGCCCGCTTCGCAGGCCAATTGGCCTTTGGTGCGGCGCTTGAGTTTGAAGGGCATGTAGATGTCCTCCAATTCCTGCTTGGTCTTAGCCGCTTGGACTAAAGCGGCCAGGGCCGGCGTCCATTTGCCCTGCTCCTCGATGGCGCGCTGCACCACTTCGCGGCGCTGCTGCAATTCGCGCAAATAGGCCAGGCGCGCCTCGAGCTCGCGCAACTGGATATCGTCCAAGCCATCCGTGGCTTCTTTGCGGTAGCGGGCGATAAAGGGCACGCTGGCACCACCGTCTAGTAAGGCCACTGCGGCCTCGACCTGCTGGGGTCGGACACGGATTTCTTGCGCGATTTGCGCAATGATGTTTTGCATGGGGAAAATGGTTTTAAGAATGCGGGCTAGGAGAACAATGCAAGGAGCGGACAAATGCGCCCGATAGGCGGGGCTGTTAGCGTCAGCGCGGGATTATGCCGCCCGCCCGATACAATCGAAGGTGACGGGCCTCCCCGCATGGTGAAGCGGCCAACCGGGTCAGGTGGGGAACCAAGCAGCCCTAACTGTGGAGCCAGTGCCGGGGTCAGGCTCGTCAACCTTCTTCTCTTTGTCGGCCCAGATAGCGCAGCACACCCTGCGCTGCCACGCGGCCCGTGGCCAGGCAAGCGGTCAGCAAATAGCCGCCGGTAGGCGCCTCCCAATCCAGCATTTCACCAGCGCAAAACACACCGGGCAGATGCTCCAGCATCAAATCAGGCGTAAGTACTTCAAACAAAACGCCACCCGCCGAGCTGATCGCCTCGTCCAGGGGGCGTGATGCCTGCAAGCGGATGGGTAAGGCTTTGATGGCTGCGGCCAACGCACTGGGCTCTGCCATCGTTTCAGCACCCGTGCATTCGCGCAGCAATGCGGCCTTGATGCCGTCCAGATGCAAACGACTTTTCAAATGGCTAGACAGCGATCGCGAACCACGCGGATGCGCCACTTCGGCCAGCACGCGCTCTGCGGACAACGCGGGTAGCAAGTCTAGGTAAAAGGTCGCTTGCCCGTGGCGCGCCAGTTCCTCGCGCAAAAGCGCGGAGGCGGCATACACCAGGCTGCCTTCTACGCCGCTGGCGGTGGCGACAAACTCACCCTTGCGGTCAAACACCGACGTGCGACCCGGCGCACCGGGAATGCGTATCGCCACCGATTTCAAGGGCTGCCCGGCAAAGCGCTCCGCAAAATACGGGCTCCAGCCGCCTGTCACATCAAAGCCGCAATTGGAGGGCAGCAAGGGCGCCACGGCCACGCCGCGTTCGGCCAGTAAAGCCACCCAGGCGCCGTCCGAACCCAAGCGCGCCCAACTACCGCCGCCCAGCGCCAGCAACACCGCCTTGGCGCGCACCTGCCGCTCGCCCTGCGCACTGCCAAAGCGCAGACAACCGGTATCGTCCCAACCCAACCAGCGATGCCGCATATGAAACTGCACCGACACGCCCGGCTGCGGGTGGCGCAAGCGCTGCAACCAGGCGCGCAACAAGGGCGCGGCTTTCATGTCCGAGGGAAACACGCGCCCGGAAGAGCCGACAAAAGTATCTATGCCCAAGTCCTGTGCCCAGCGGCGCACGCCAGCCGCATCCATAGCGCCCAGCGCAGCGCTGATCGCTTCGCGCCTTTGTCCATAACGGCCTGCAAATGCGTCGGCACCCTCCGCATGGGTCAGGTTAAGCCCGCCACGCCCGGCGAGCAAAAATTTGCGGCCTACCGAGGCCATAGCGTCAAACACATGCGCCTGCACTCCCGCCTGGGACAAGACTTGCGCAGCCATCAAGCCCGCCGGGCCGCCGCCGATGATGGCGACTTCGCATTCCTGCTCTGGCACCGCGCCGGCCTGCATACCGGGCGTGGCGCTCATGGCAGGGCCTCGGGCAAAACGGGTTCTATCAATTGCCCGGTAGCGCTTAAAAATGCAGCGCGGACTATTTGACCGGGATAGGCCAGACGCACTGCTGCGCAGTATGTGTCCAACTGAGCGCACAAGGCCGGATCAAGCTGCGGCTGCGCAGCGCTTTTGTAGTCCAGCACCCACCAGTGGCCGGTGTCACTGCGCTGCACCAGTCGGTCAATGCGCAAGCTGCGCCCCCGGTGGTAGATGCTGATTTCATTGCCCTGCCATTGCAAAAGTGTGGCATCCCAGGCCCAGGCGCCCTCGCCTTGCACAATTGATTGCGCGGCTTGGGCAGCGCGGGCCATCTGTCCCTCATCGAGCACAAACTGGGTTTGCGCCAGGTGCCATGCATGCGGACTCCACAGCCCATGTTCAATGCGCTGGCCAGGAACATAGTGCTCCAGCAAGCAGTGCATCGCTTGGCCGATGCGTGATTCCAAATCGGCGTCTGCATCCGGCGGCACGGTCGCGGCCACCGTGCCGGATGCGCGGCGCAAGGCGGCAGGCAGCACCGGTAAATCATGCACCTGACCAGCAGGCCAAGCGCCTTCAGGCGCGGGGTCAGCGTCTGGCGTGTTCGACACTAGTTCCACCTCTTGCGCATGGGCTTGCAAGAGCTTCCACCAGCTATGGGCGTTATCGCGGTGGGGCTGCATTGAAGAAAACACCAAGGCCACTTTGGCGCGTGTCAGCGCCACATACAAAGCATTGTGTTCTTCACGCGTGCGCGCAATCGCCTCCTGCGCCAACAAATCTTCGCAGCACGGCGGTGGCGTGGACTCGCTGGCCAAAAATACAAAGCGGCGCGGAAAATCATCTTGCCCTGGCCATTGCACCAACACGCCCATGCTGGCGGATTTGGGGCTTTCGCTGTCGCAGTCCAGCATCAACACCCATGGCGCTTCCAAGCCTTTGGCGCCGTGTACGGTGAGTAGTTGCACCGCATCAGGCTGGGCCACCTGGGGCACGGTATAGCCACCGGCGCGCAGCGCGCGCACGAAACCATAAGCCGTTAAAAACCGCCCGCCATCGACCGCCAGCGCCGCGCCCAAGAGCGCATGCAAATGCGCTTGCACGCTAGCCGCTTGCGCGGGGGGAACAGTGGCGGTGTAGGCGGCCAGCACATCGCCTTCGCGGTAAATAGCGCTCAAGGCATCGTGCGGAGGCAATTGCAGCAACAGGCTTTGCCAGCGGCGCAGCTTGTCCGCTATCGGTGTAAAAACCTCCGCCAAGTGGGCGGGTAGCGGCGCATCACCCAGGAAGGCAGGCAACCAGCCAGGCGTGCTGTCCGCCCCGCGCGACCGCAAGTGCTGCACCCATTGCACCAGCAGCGCATCGTCTAATCCAAACAGCGGCGACTTCAGGGCCTGCGCCAGCGACACATCGTGGCGTGGCGACACCAGCGCATCGACCAGGGCGAGCAAGTCCTGCACCACAGGCAGTTCATGCAGCTCGGTTTTTTCCGCAAATTGCGCGGGTAGGTGCAAAGCGTCTAGCTCTTGCTTGAACAAGGCCAGGCGCTCGCGCTTGCGCGCCAGCACCATCACATCACACGCTTGGATCGCCCCGGCTTCAGACGCGCCCGTTCCACGCAATGCATGCGTCAACCAGCGCGCGGCCTGCCGCGCTTCCAGCACTTTGCGCTTGTCCTCCGGGCTGTGGCGCGCCATGGTGAGCGAGTCGCGCCATACGCGCTCTTCGTCCTCTTCATGGGCTGCGCTAGCGGAGCCAATTTCCTTCAATACCTGGGGCAATTTAACGACGCAGCCGGTCGATTCTGCAGCGGTGGTGTGCGCGCGAAAACCTTCAAAGCCGCCAGCTTCTGCCAGCGGCGTAAACACCGTGTTGACCAGTTGCACCACGGCTTGCGCATTGCGGCGCGTATGGTCGCAGCTCAGGCTGTCGCCACCGAGTTCCTTGGCAATAAAAAATTTGGCATCCTGAAACACCTGCGGCTCAGCGCGGCGAAAGCGGTAAATGCTTTGCTTGGGGTCGCCGACGATAAAAATCGAGGGCGTGCGCGCTGCCCCGGCATAACTGCCGATCCAGGCCTCCAGCGTTTTCCATTGCAAGGGGTTGGTGTCCTGAAACTCATCGACCAGCAAGTGCCGCACTTGGGCGTCCAGGCGCTCGCCAATCCAGGCGCCGCTGCGCGCGTCAGACAACAAACGGTAGGCGGTCAACTCCAGGTCGTTCATGTCTAACCAAGAGCGCTCACGCTTCAAAGCGGCGTAGTCTTCCAACAAGCCGCGCGTGAGGCGCGCCATGCGCTGCTGATGTAGCCAGGCCCTGTGTTGCAATTGCGCTCGGCGGATATCCAGCAACAATTGCTGCGCTGCCAGAATCTCAGAAAGGCTGTTGATCCTTTCACCAAAGGAACGCGGGCCATCTGTTTTAGTCAGCAGGGCATCAAAAATGTGATGCGTGTCGCCCTCCTGCAAAGCCTGCTGCAGTTGCGCGCCCTTGGCCGCATACGACTTTTGGCTGGCTGTGCACAAGGTATGGGCCGCCGCCTCTAACAATGACTTTGCGGCCGCCCCGGACAAGGCCTGCAAGGGCTCTTCGTACCCGGCCATCGATGCAAAGCGTTCCCCCATGGTTTGTACCGAAGCCTCGACCACGCCTTGCGCGTCGGCCAAGGCAAATTCCACGCGCTTCGCCAAGGCAGCTTCCAGCGCTTTCAAAGTTTGGTGGCGCCCATAAACGGCCACCGCTTCTTCATAGTCCAAACGCGCTTGCACATCTTGCGCCACACGGCGATGAAAACGCCGCCACAACTGCGCCACCGCGCGGCTGTCGTCTTCCAGTAATTCGTACTGCACCGGCAGCCCCCAGCGCATCAACTCACCCACCGGCGCGTTGCGCACCAAGGTAGCAAACCAGCCATGGAAGGTACGTACCTGCACGGGGCGGTCGGCCTGGAGCAGCATTACGTGCAGGCCGCGTAATCGCGCCAATTGCTCGGCGCTGATGTCGGGCCCCAGGCCCCGGTCGCGCAGGGCTTGCTGCAATTGCGCGTCACTGGCTTGGCTAAATTCCTCTACCCAGCTGTACAGGCGCTGGCGCATTTCACCAGCGGCTTTTTTGGTAAAGGTAATGGCCAGCAATTCATGCGGCTGCGCGCCTTCGAGCAAGGCGCGCAGCATGCGCGAGACCAGCATCCAGGTCTTGCCCGCGCCCGCACAGGCCTCGACCACCACGCTGCGCCGGGGATCGCACGCGATGGCGTAAAACGCCGCTTGCGAGACGCGCCGTCCGTCGTGCGCATAGGCCGCCCCCGCTTCGGAAGGGTGGTCGGCAGACGATGGCGCGTTTGCGTCGTTCATGCCGCAGCCCAAAAGTCCTTGCGGCACAGGCCGCGCACCTTGCAAAAATCGCAGGTGCTGCCCTCGCCCAGCGCGGGCAATACGGCCCCGCCAACAATGCGTTCCATGTCCTCTTGAATGCCTTGCACCAAGGCATCGCGCGCTTCTATTAAATTAACTTGCGCTATGGTTTTACAGCCCTCGCGCTCATGAAAACTCAGGTAGGCGCCTGCATCATCGTCTTTGGCGTGCAACGCGGCATAAAAAGCCATTTGCGTGTCTTCCAAGGGCTGCTTCACGCGTTTGCGCGTGGTATCGGGCGATTCGGTTTTGTAGTCCAGGATCAGGCTGGCCCCGCTGGCGCTGCGGTCCATGCGGTCGATCCGGCCCACCAAGGTGACGCGGCCCAGAGGCCGCTCTAAGGGAACCTCGGCTTGTTCAAAGTCCATGCCTTCAGCCACATGCTGCTTGCGCCAAGCCAAGTAGCCTTCGCCCATGGTGCGCCAGGCGGCGGCAAAAGGCAAAAACTCATAGTCATCCAGGCCCAGCGCCTGGGTAGCCGCGTCACCCGCGGATTGCAGCAGCCCACGCTGGCTCTCCAAATCCACCTGGGGCGCCGCCTGCATCGCCCGCTCAAAATGCTCCAGCACCCGGTGCAGCCATTGGCCGAAGTCGCGCTTGTCCACTTCGTTTTCCAACTCTTCGGCACCGTACAAGCCCAATTGGCGTTGCGCGAAAAAACGGTAGGGACAATTACGCAAGTCCTCGTAAGCGCTTTGGCTGAGCGTGGCGGGAATCAGGCTGGGCGCGCTGGGCTGGGGTGGCAAAAGTGGCCTTGCCGCAATTAGTCGCAGGCTGCGCTGGTCACCGCCGCTTGGCAGCGAGCCGCGCGTCAGCAGTGCGCGCACCAAAGGACTGGCGGCAATAGATTCCCCGGCATCGTCACTGGTGCGCCAGAAAATAGCGCATTGCGGATGGTCCAGCGCGTGCAAAAAGGCGCGCTCGCTGGCCTGGGCTAAAGCGCTGCGCTCGGGCAAGCCCAAGGACTGGCGCTGCCCTGGCGTCCAAAGGCTGTTGGATTCCGACACACGCGGTAGGCGGATTTCGTCGCAACCGGCCAGCACCACTGCCGCAAAAGGCCGGGCCAGGATTTGGCTCATGGGAAGTATCACCACCTGCTCATGCGCCGGGTAGTCCGGGCGGAAGGTGTTGCCTTCGAGCAGCGCTTGCATCCAGGCATTGAAGTCCAGCGCGTCAAGCGCCTGCCCGCCCCACAGGCTTTGCGCTTGCAAGTGTTCGCGCTCTTGCGGGCGGTCTAAAGCGCTTAGGGCAAGTAGTTGCAAGCCCGCAGCGTCGCCGTTCAGGACTTCCCACATACCGGCATCGCGCAGGGCAAGTTCGAGCACCCCAAGCCACTGCGCCATGCTGCGCCGTCCGCTAAAGGCCTGGCGCAATGCGTCGCAGGCGGCCACGCAAGTGGCAATCGCCATCGCATCCTCGCCCTTGGGGCGATCAACACCTGCCAAGCGCAGTGGCACTTCGCGCCAATCGCGCAATTGGTGGCGGCGCAAATACGCCTCCATCGCGACACTTTCCGGGGCCAAGGCAGGGGCCAATTTCAGCCAAGCCAGCACCGCGTCGCTGCTGGCGTTCCAGGCACTGGCGCGCAGCAAGGCCGTAACTAGCGCACCGGCATGGGTGGTGGACAGCATCCAGCCGGTTTCGTCGCGCACCATGGCGCCCGCACCATCGAGCAAGGCCTGAATACGCCGGGTTAATGCGCGGTCTGAGCAAATCAAAGCCAAGGGGTAACGATCAGCCGCGATATGCGCCAGCGCGCTGGCCGCTACGCGCTGTGCCTCCTGCGCAGCGTCCGTGCAGGGGTTTAACTCAGGCGGAAACGCTAATGCGGCTGAGGCTGAGGCTGAGGCTGAGGCTGAGGCTGAGGCTGAGGCTGAGGCTGAGGCTGAGGCTGCGGGCGCAGGCGCGGAAACGCTGTCAGATGCGGATAGAAATTCGGATGGGGAGGCGGCACTGTCGGCGATCAAAGGCATTCGGTACAGGCCATCGCCCCACACCCGCTGCAAGCCCGCAAGCATCGGATCAGGCGCCAAGCCTTCGAGTGCCAGCACGCAATCCACACCGGCCCGCGCCTCCCTGCTGAGCAACACGTCGGTGGCATAGCGTGAAGTAGCAGCCCATTCCAGCGCCATAGCCATGGCGATAGCCTCCCAATCTGCACCCGGCCCGGACCAGCCGCTTTCGCAGGCACTGCGGCTGGCTTGGGCCCAGGCGACGCGCTCGGCGGGGACGCAAGCGGCAGCCAAGGGCGCGACCTCATGCACTGCTTTGACCATGAGGGCGGCCAGCACGCCTATCTGCTCGGGGCTATAGCGCCCGCGCCAATCTTTTAACAGCGCCCGCGCGGTCAAGGTATCAGCGGCTTTGTCACGGCGGATATCGGTGGGGCCGGGTTCAAAAGGCGCCAGGCTGGCACTCCAGTTCATCGACGTTTCAAAACGCGGGGCAAAACCATCGGGAAAGCGCGTCGCCCACATCACCTGCGCCTGGCGCAATAACTGCGCGTAGGGCAGCAAAATTACGGTGCGTCCAGGGTGGGCGCCCAGGGCGGCCATGCGTGCGGCCATGGTGTCGAGCAATCCAGACTTGGGCGCGAACCAGCACCAGGCGGCTGGCAATTCGCAGGGCAAGGTGCGTTCAGACCCCGGCGAGACCGGAAATTCAGCCTTGGAATGGGGATTTTCTATGCCGGTCATAGCGCGCGCCCGACAACGCGGGGGCTTGTTTCTGTCACAATCGATTTCATATACGCGGTATTCACCACTTCCTGAGGAAACTTCCATGGCCAGCGAACTCGTCAAACACATCACCGACGCCACTTTTGAGGACGTGGTCTTGCACAGCGCACAACCGATTTTGGTGGACTATTGGGCCGAATGGTGCGGCCCCTGCAAAATGATTGCTCCGATTTTGGACGAAGTATCCGTCTCCTACGAAGGCAAGCTCCAAGTGGCCAAGATGAATGTGGACGAAAACCGGGAAATTCCCGCCAAATTCGGCATTCGCGGCATCCCGACCCTGATGCTGTTCAAGGACGGCAAGTTGGCAGCCACCAAGGTCGGCGCACTGAGCAAAGCCCAGTTAGTGGCTTTTATCGACGAACAAATCTGAGCCTGGCGCCAGGCCCCGGCGGCGGCCACCCACACGGGAGCGGCGCACCTCCCCAAGTTCCCGAACCGGCCCCAGCGCCGGTTTTTCATTTTTATCAATTTTTCCTGTCATAATTCCCATGTTCATGCAGCCCATACCCATGGGCACCGATGCAACGGTGTTGAACCCCCAGGTGCTTCTTACCCCTACGCACCAGTCGGCACCCCCCCTCCCCTGATTTTTTTGCCCTCCGAACTTTCGGCCCCATCCCCTACGGGAAACATTCCATGCACTTAAACGAACTCAAGGCACTGCACGTGTCAGAAGTCCTGAAACAAGCCGAAGAGCTTGAAATCGAAAACACCGGCCGTATGCGCAAACAAGAGCTGATGTTTGCCATCATCAAAAAGCGGGCCCGTACCGGCGAGCAAATCATTGCCGATGGCGTGCTAGAAATCTTGCCCGACGGCTTTGGCTTTTTGCGCAGCCCCGACACCAGCTACACCGCCAGCACCGACGACATTTACATCAGCCCCAGCCAGGTGCGCCGCTTTAATCTGCATACCGGCGACATGATCGAAGGCGAAGTGCGCACACCCAAAGACGGCGAGCGCTACTTTGCCTTGAACAAACTAGACAAAGTCAACGGCGGCTCCCCCGAGAGCAACAAACACAAAGTCATGTTCGAGAACTTGACGCCCTTGTTCCCCAAAGTACAAATGCGCTTGGAACAAGACAACAAGAGCGACGAGAACATTACGGGGCGCATCATCGACATCATCGCGCCCATCGGCAAAGGCCAGCGCGCCCTGCTCGTTGCCCCGCCCAAAAGCGGTAAGACGGTGATGATGCAGCACATTGCGCATGCGATTTCGGCCAACTACCCCGACAGCCACATGATGGTCTTGCTGGTCGATGAGCGCCCCGAAGAGGTGACCGAGATGCAGCGCACGGTGCGCGGCGAAGTGATTGCCTCGACCTTTGACGAACCGGCTTCGCGCCACGTGCATGTGGCCGAAATGGTCATCGAGCGCGCCAAGCGCCTGGTGGAATTGAAAAAAGACGTGGTGATATTGCTGGACTCGATCACCCGCCTAGCCCGCGCCTACAACAATGTGGTGCCCTCAAGCGGCAAGGTGCTGACCGGCGGTGTCGACTCCAACGCCTTGCAGCGGCCCAAGCGCTTTTTAGGCGCGGCGCGTAATGTGGAAGAAGGCGGTTCGCTCACCATCATCGCCACGGCGCTGGTCGATACCGGCAGCCGCATGGACGAGGTAATTTTTGAAGAGTTCAAGGGCACGGGCAATTCTGAAATCCACCTGGACCGCCGCCTCTACGAAAAACGTGTGTTCCCGTCCATCCAACTCAACCGCAGCGGCACGCGCCGCGAAGAGTTGCTGCTGGCGCCAGAAATTTTGCAAAAGACCCGCATCCTGCGCCAGTTTTTGTACAACATGGACGAGATCGAGTCCATGGAAATGGTGCTTAAGCAAATGCGAGCCACAAAAACCAATAGCGAATTCTTTGAAATGATGCGCCGCGGCGGCTAAACCTGCCCGCTGTGTTGGTCTAGCAGTGCCTGCAAATTGCTGCGTATCTGCGCTTCGATTTGCTTTTGAAAACTGCCTAGTAAAAAGCCCAATTGCGCGCGCAGCTCAAAGCTGTCTGCGCGCACCCGCAAGCTGCCCTTGGCGCCGGTGCGGCTGAACATAATTTCATCTTCTGTTTGTCCCGGCTTGGACTCGCAGGCCATACCCCAATCGGCTTGCGCCTGGGCGATCCACACCTGCGCAATCTCGCGGGCCTTGGGTAGGCCTAGCGCATGGGTTTGGCTAATAAATAGTTCGGGCATCAGCTGGCGCTAAATAAGTGGCACTTAGTGCAGCTTGACATGCGACTCGGTGCGCCGGGTAATCGCACGGATCAAGGTTTCCAGCGCTACTTTGGTAATGCCGTGCAAAGCCAATTCGTGCATTTTGTAGAGCGAGGTGTACATTATTCGTGCAATGAAACCATCGATGAACAAGCTGCCTTGCATGAGGCCGCCCATCAAGCTGCCCACCGCGCTGTAATCGCCCAGGGAAACGAGTGAACCGAAATCGCGGTAATGATAGGGCTGCAGCGCCTCGCCGCGCATGCGACGCATAATTTGGCGGCGCAAATGGCTGGCCTGCTGGTGTGCGGCCTGGGCACGCGGCGGGACCATGGCGTTTTTCTCTGGCCAGGGGCAGGCGGCGCAGTCGCCCATGGCAAATATGTTTTCGTCGCGGGTGGTTTGCAAAGTTTGATGCACAGCCAACTGGTGGATGCGGTTAGTCTCCAGCCCATCGATGTTTTCCAAAAACTCCGGCGCTTTGATACCGGCCGCCCACACCACCAATTCGGCAGGAATGCGGGTGCCATCGGCTAATTCAACATGGTGCGCACCCACCCCCGAAACCCGCGCATTAATGTGCACCGCAATGCCCAATTTTTCCAACAACTCATGCGCGCCCAGCGATATACGCGGCGCCAAGGCGGGTAGCACGCGGTCTGCGGCCTCGATCAAATGCAGCTTGATATCGCGCTCGGGGTTGATGGTGTCCAAGCCGAAGGCCACCACTTCGCGCGTGGTGCGATGCAGTTGCGCCACCAACTCCACGCCGGTCGCACCGGCACCGATCACTGCCAATTGCAATTGCGATGGAAGCAGCGCGTCGCTCTGGGCATGGGCGCGGATGCAGGCATCGAGCATGCGGCGGTGAAAACGCTCTGCGTCAGCAAGCGTTTCTAGTTTGAGCGCATGCTCTTCCACGCCGGGCGTGCCAAAGTCATTGCTGCGGCTGCCTACCGCAATCACCAGGGTGTCATAAGGAATGCTGTGTTGCTGGGTGACCAGCACGCCGTCTTCATCGACGAAGGGCGCTACATGTACCAGACGCTGCGCCCTGTCCAGACCGTTCATCTCGCCCAAGCGGTACTTGAAATGGTGCCAATGGGCCTGCGCCAGGTAGTTCAGCTCATGGCGTCCCACGTCCATGCTGCCAGCGGCGATTTCGTGCAACTTGGGCTTCCAGACATGGGTGCGGGCTTTTTCGATGAGCGTGACCTCGGCCAGGCCTTTGCGCGCCAAGGTATCGCCCAAACTGGTGGCGAGTTCCAGTCCTGCAGCGCCGCCGCCTACGATAACAATGCGGTGGCTTTGCGATTTGGAAGCTTGGATCATCAACAAATTCTAAAGGCTCATGCTGACAGTGATACAAATTGCGAGTGCGCTCGCTTTTAGGCTGCTGCGACTGGCGTGACCCGTGCGACAGCTACGCAGGATGCCAAGCCACATAATCCATGGGCAAGCCCCGCCGCGCAGCTTTTTCCTTGCGCGACCTGCTCGACATCCACTTACATCCGCCCATGGCCACAGCCAACCCATCTTCCGATACACACATTCACACCGTTATTGTGGTGGGCGCGGGTTTTGCTGGCGTAGGCGCGGCCATCGCATTGCGCAAAGCCGGCATCGACTTTGTGATGCTGGAAAAAGCCTCAGAGCCCGGTGGCGTGTGGCGCGACAACACCTACCCGGACTGCGCTTGCGATATTCCGTCGAGCTTTTATTCGTACTCCTTCGCGCCCAACCCGCGCTGGAGCCGTATGTTTGCGCGGCAGGAGGAGATCAAAGCCTATTGCGGCGACACCGTTTCCCGCTTGGGTCTTTTGCCGCACTTGCGCTTGAACTGTGAAATGCACAAGGCCCATTGGAATGAAGCCGAAAAGCTATGGCAATTGGACACCTCGCTAGGCCTGCTGCGTACGCGCTTTGTGGTGATGGCCTGCGGGCCCATGCATGTGCCGGTAACGCCTGACATTCCCGGCCTGGAAAGATTTGGCGGGACGCACTTTCACTCCGCGCGCTGGCGGCATGACGTGGACTTGGTCGGCAAGCGCGTGGCCGTCGTCGGCTCCGGCGCTTCGGCGATTCAGTTTGTACCGGCGATAGCGCCTCAGGTGGCGCAGCTCACGCTGTTTCAGCGCACCGCACCCTGGGTATTGGCGAAGATGGATTTCCACATCACCGAGCAATGGCAAAGCCGCTTCGCGCGCTTTCCCTGGCTGCAAAACCTGCTACGCCGCGCTTTGTATTTGCAATTTGAGTTACTTAATTACAGCCTGAAATTTCCCCGCGCCATTGCCCGATTGCAAGTGGCCGGATTGAAAAATATTGCTCGGGGCATCAAGGACCCGGCCTTGCGGCAAAAGGTCACGCCTAATTTTTCACTCGGCTGCAAACGCATCCTGCAATCCAATACTTGGTACAAAACCCTGGCGCAGCCCAAGGTGCAAGTTTTTTCCGGCATCGCGCGTATCGAAGGCAACACTTTGGTGTCCAGCAAGGGCGAAAGCTGCGAGGCAGACGTCATCATCTGGGGCACCGGATTCGAAGTGGCCGAGCCGCCGGTCGCGCAGGCCATATTCGGACAATCAGGTCAAGCGCTGTCCACCCATTGGAAAGGCTCTGCCAGCGCCTATTTGGGCACTATGGTGCAGGACTGCCCCAATTTATTCATGATGTGCGGCCCCAATTTATATGCTTTTTCCTCGGCCTTTGTCATGATCGAGGCGCAGGTGAAATTCATCCTGGAGGCGATCCGCAGTACCGAAGCCAAGCCGCATGCCAGCATCAGCGTAGCGCCCGGCGCCCACCAGGGCTACAACCAAGCGGTGCAATTGGCCCTCAAGAAAACCGTGTGGAACAGCGGCTGCAGCAGCTACTTTATCGACCGCAACGGCAATAACAGCACCAACTGGCCTTGGACCACTTGGTATATGCGCTGGCGCTTGGCGCGGCTGCGTCCCGGCGATTTCACCGAGGGCTAAATACTTGTCCGGCTTTTAGGATTTGCTGGATTTTTTCTGCAAAAAGCTAGAGATGCGCGCGTGCACATCCGGGCCTACGCCCTCGTGGCGATAGACCTCGTGCGCCAGGCCTGCGCCTAAAGACAGGCCGTCGGTTTGGACGAGCAATTTTTTGTTGGCACGATGGCTAAACCAGCTATGGGCCAGCACCTGCTGCGCGTAGGTATCCACCGCATCAAAGAAATCCTCGTCGGCAAAGCAGCGGTTCACCAAGCCCAAGCTAAGCGCCTCTTGCGCGCCCACGGTGCGGCAGCTGACCATCATTTCCATGGCCTGGCTTTGGCCCACGCGGCGCGGCAGGCGCTGGCTCATGCCCCATAAAGGCGTTAAAGCCCATTTGGCGTGGGTATCGGCAAACTTGGCGTTGGCACTGGCGACAATCACATCGCCCGCCAGGGCCAGCTCCAAACCACCGGTATAGCAATGGCCGTGTACCGCGCAAATCACCGGCTGCGGTAGGTTCGCCAGGCGCTCTATCACCTGCGACTGAAAATGCGCGCGCGGCACTTGCTCGCCCTTGGCCAAATCACCCAGGTCGTGCCCGGCAGAAAAGCAGTTGCCCGCGCCGCGCAAGAGGACCAAGCCCACGGTATCGGTCTGCCGCTCCAGATCGGCCAAGTGCGCGTCCAGCGCTTCAAACACTTCCACATTCAAGCTATTGAGCTTGTCAGGGCGGTTGATGGTGAGAATGGCCAGGCCTTGCTTGTCGTTACGTAATACGGTTGAATTCATCGCTTGGATTTCCTTGAAGCGCCTGCGACGCCGATTTCAAAAAATTCACCTGCCATGCAGTGCGCATAGCCTTGGGCCCATAAAAAAAGCCCCCGAGTATCGCTACTTGGAGGCTTTTGTCTCAACTTTTGGTCGGTGTGAAAGGATTCGAACCTTCGACCCCTTGCACCCCATGCAAGTGCGCTACCAGGCTGCGCCACACACCGATCGAGCCCGCGATTATAGCCCGCCCATGTGCTGCAAGCCTCTAGGCCGCAGCCAGTAGTTCACGAATTTCGAGCAATTCGGCGCGCACTTGTTGCCAGGGCATGGCGCCCGCAAAGCCAGCGTTGGAGGCAGCGGAAAAGCCACTGCCATCCACGCCATTAGTGTCCTGGCCGAGGTGCTGTGCATCGTCCGCGTGGGCGCCTTGCTGGCGCTTTTTATCGCGCTCTAAGTCCAAAATTTCCTGCATCTTGTTACGCGCACCGCTGATGGTGAAGCCTTGCTCGTACAACAAATCGCGGATTTTGCGGATCATCAGCACTTCGTGGTGCTGGTAATAGCGGCGGTTGCCGCGGCGCTTCATGGGCCGCAGCTGGGTAAATTCTTGCTCCCAATAGCGCAGCACATGGGGTTTGACGCCGCACAAATCCCCCACCTCACCAATGGTGAAGTACCGCTTTGCGGGAATGGATGGAAGTGTGTTTTCCATGAAAATCAATGCGCTAGGGGAAAAAGTGAAGAGATTACTCTAAGTTTGGCTGCAAAGCAATCGGGAAAACACAGGAGCCCGCAGGCACTGGTTCCGAAGCGGCGGCCTTCGCTTAGCTTTTCTGCAATTCGGCCTGGATCTGGTCCTTGAGCTTGTGGCTGGCGTGGAAGGTCACCACGCGGCGCGCGTCAATGGCGATGGCTTCGCCAGTGCGCGGATTACGGCCCGGACGGGGCGCTTTGGTGCGGATCTGGAAATTGCCAAAGCCGGAAATTTTCACATCCGTGCCGTCCACCAATTGCGCGGACACCAAATCAAAAAACGCGTCCACCATGTCTTTGGACTCGCGCTTGTTCAAGCCCAATTGGTCGAACAACATATCGGCCAGATGGGCCTTGGTCACTGCCGCCGTTTCCAGGCTGTCAACAGAAATTTGCATAAAAGAGTTCCGAAACTGGCGCGTTGAGATCTGAAAAATAAATACGGGCTTAGGCTCGCTGGCGTGCGCCTAAGCGGGAAGCCAATTGAGCGACTATGGCCGCAACAGTAGTTTCAATTTGCTCTTCCGTCAAGGTAGCCTGCGTGCTGCCTAGCGTCAGGCGCAGTGCCACGCTGTGCTCGCCTGCGCCCTGCCCTGTGGCATCCGCGAGCGGACGATAGATATCAAAGACGCGTGCGTCTTGTAGCAAGCCCTGGGTAGGTGCCGCATGAATCGCGGCTAGGACGGCGTCGTGGTGCACGCTGTCGACCACCATGATGGCCAAGTCGCGCTGTACCGATGGAAAGCGGGCCACCGGCGCAAAAACCGGCATGGCTTTTTGCAGCAAGGCCTCCAGCTCCAGCTCAAATACCTGAGGCGCTTGCGTCAAACCATAGGCCTGCACCCAGCGCGGGTGCAACTCGCCCACATGGCCGACCACTTTGCCGTCCAGCGTCACTTGCGCGCAACGACCGGGGTGCATCGCCGGGTGCGCAGCGGCGCTAAATTGCGCCACGCTAGGCGCAAACAAGGCCTCTACATCGCCTTTGACATCGAATAAATCCACCGCACTGTCTTTGCGGCCCCACTGCAGCGCATCGGCACTGCCCCAAGCCAGGGCCGCCACGCGCATAGGCTGGTGGAACCCGGCCACCGTGGATTCGCTGTCCTGCACGGAGCCGTCGCGGAAAAACACTCGCCCGAGTTCAAACACCCGCACCCGCGAGGCCTTGCGATCCTGGTTGAACTTGAGCACCTGCACCAAGGAGCCAATCAAGGACGAACGCATCACGTTCATTTGGCTGGCAATCGGGTTAAGCAAGCGCACCGGATCGGCATTACCGGCCAACTCATGCTCCCAGCGCTCGTCGACAAAGCTGAAGTTAATGGTTTCCTGGTAAGCCAAGGCAGCCAATTGGCGGCGCACGGCAAAAGGATTGCGTCGGCTTTCCGAACCGACCTTGGCAAATACCGGCGCGCGCGGCGGCGTGTTGGGCAACTGGTCAAAGCCGATCATGCGCACCACTTCTTCGATCAGGTCTTCTTCAATATGTATGTCGAAACGGTAGCTTGGCGGCGTCACGGTCAACACACCGGGCATTTCGCTAAAGGCCAGGCCTAAGCGGCGCAAAGCCGCTGCGCAATCGGCTTGGGTCAAGGGCATGCCGATGACTTTAGCCGCGCGCGCAACGCGTAAATCCACCGTTTTGACTTCTGGCAAGCGCAGGGTCTGGTCGTCTATCGGGCCGCAGGTAGTTTCAGGCGTGCCGCAAATCTCCAGAATCAGATGCGTGATGCGCTCGATGTGCTGCACCGTCAAGGCGGGGTCCACGCCGCGTTCAAAGCGGTGGCCTGCGTCGGTAGAAAAATTAAAACGGCGCGAGCGCCCGGCGATGGATTGTGGCCACCAGAAAGCTGCTTCCACATAGACGCTATCGGTGGTGTCGGACACCGCGCTAGCCGCGCCACCCATGATGCCGGCCAGAGACTCTAGTTGCGCCTCATCGGCAATCACGCCGACGGCATCGTCCACTTCGGCGGTATTGCCATTGAGCAAGGCCAGCTTTTCGCCGGCCTGTCCCCAGCGAACCGTCAGGCCACCGGCGATTTTGTCTAAGTCAAAAATATGCGTGGGCTGGCCGGACTCAAACATCACGTAGTTAGAGATATCGACCAAAGCACTGACGCTGCGTTGCCCACAGCGCGCCAGGCGCTCGACCATCCACGCCGGCGTTTTAGCTTGGGGATTGAGCTTGCGCACCACGCGCCCGGAAAAGCGGCCGCACAAATCGGGGGCCAGCACTTTCACGGGAAGCACTTGCGAATTGCTGGCCGCGATAGGGGCCACATCCAAAGGCAACAAAGGCGCGCCGGTCAGCGCTGCCACTTCACGCGCCACGCCATACACGCTCAAGCAATGGGCCAAGTTGGGCGTGAGCTTGAGGGTGAACAAGGTGTCGTCCAAGTTCAGGCACTGGCGGATGTCCTGGCCCAGTACCGCGTCCTGGCTCAGCTCCAACAAACCGCTGTGGTCATCGTCGAGCTGCAGTTCTTTGGCTGAGCACAACATGCCCTGGCTTTCCACGCCGCGCAGTTTGCCTAGCTTGATCAGAAAAGGTTTGCCATCCTCGCCGGGCGGCAATTGGGCGCCGACTAGCGCGCACGGCACTTTGATACCCACGCGCGCATTGGGCGCACCGCAAACGATTTCCAGCAAAGTGCCGCTGGCCACGTCGACCTTGCACACGCGCAAGCGATCCGCGTTGGGGTGCTGTACCGCTTCCACAATTTCACCCACTACCACCTGGCAAAAAGGCGGCGCGACAGGACGCAGTTCCTCCACTTCCAACCCGGCCATGGTGAGGGTATGCGCCAGCGCTTGGGTGGACAGAGGCGGATTGCAAAAACTGCGCAACCAGGATTCAGGAAATTGCATAAATATTCAGTGACCTAAGTACATCAGATCCATCGCGCAAGCCCCAAGGGCTTAGGCAAATTGGGACAAAAAGCGCACATCCCCTTCAAAGAATATGCGCAAATCGTTGACGCTATAGCGCAGCATCGCCAAGCGATCGATGCCCGAGCCGAAGGCAAAGCCGATGTAGCGCTCCGGGTCCAGACCCATATTGCGTATCACCTGCGGGTGTACCTGACCCGAACCGGACACCTCCAACCATTTGCCTTGCAGCGGGCCGGATTCAAACATGATGTCGATCTCAGCACTGGGTTCGGTAAATGGAAAGTAGCTGGGCCGAAAACGCAGTTGCAGCGCATCGGTCTCGAAGAAACTGGTGATAAAGCTCAAATACACCGACTTCAAATCTTTGAAGCTGATGTCCTCGCCCACCCACAAGCCCTCGACCTGGTGGAACATGGGCGAATGTGTGGCATCGCTGTCCACACGGAAGGTGCGTCCTGGCGCAATGACACGAATCTCGGGCATGTCGCCGGAAAACAGTCGGCCTGCTGCCACATCAAAATCGCCACCATGCTTGCGCACATGCGCTTGGGCATAGCGGATTTGCATCGGGCTGGTGTGCGGGCGTAAGTTGTAATAGACGCCGTCCGCGCCCTTGGTATCAACATAAAAAGTATCTTGCATGGAGCGCGCAGGATGGTTGGGCGGGTTGTTCAGCGAGGTGAAACTAAACCAGTCGCTCTCGATCTCGGGGCCGTCGGCCACATCAAAACCCATGGACGCAAAAATGCGCTCGATGCGCTCCTGCGCCAGCGACACCGGATGCAAACTGCCCTGCCCGCGTACGCGGCCCGGCAGGCTCACGTCTAGGGCCTGGGCTTGCAACTGCTTTTGCAATTGCGCTTCGGCCAGTGCCTGACGGCGGTCTTGCAGCGCGGCCTCGATATCCTGCTTGGCAACATTAATCGACGCGCCCAAGGTTTTTTTCTCTTCGACGCTGAGCGCAGCCATGCCCTTCATCAACTCGGTGATGCGGCCCGATTTACCCAAAAATTGGGCTTTCGCATTTTCCAGGTCAGCGCTGACCGAGGCAGCTGCAAAGGCAGTGCGAGCGGCGGCAACAATGCTTTCGAGTTCGTTCATGGCAATCGTGGCGGTTATTCAATGAAAACCGGGCTAGTGCTTGGGGCAAGCGCTAGCCCGGTTTTGCGGGCGGTATCGGCGGCTGCCCGCATGGGGCAGCGCGCCGGTGGGACCCTTAAGCAGCGGCGAGCTTGGCCTTGACCTGCTCCACGATGCTGGCAAACGCTGCCATATCGTGCACTGCGATGTCCGACAGCACTTTGCGGTCGATCTCGATCTGCGCTTTTTTCAGACCGTTGGCGAACTGGCTGTAGGTCATACCGCATTGGCGTGCTGCCGCATTGATACGGGCAATCCACAACTGGCGGAATACACGTTTTTTAGTACGGCGGTCACGGTAGGCATATTGCCCGGCCTTCATTACCGCTTCTTTAGCGACGCGGAAGACATTACCGCGGCGACCGCGGAAACCTTTGGCAAGGGCGAGAACTTTTTTGTGGCGGGCGCGAGCCGTTACACCACGTTTGACGCGAGGCATGGTAGTACTCCTTGTTCGTCGTTAGTTAAATACCACGACCGGGGAGCATCTGTGCCATATGACCCATATTGGTCTCATGAACAGCTGTCGAACCGCGCAGGTGGCGTTTATTTTTGGTGGTCTTCTTAGTCAGAATGTGACGTTTGAAGGCTTGGCCGCGTTTAACGGTTCCACCGGGACGGACGCGGAAGCGTTTCTTCGCCGCGCTCTTGGTCTTCATTTTGGGCATTTGCATGCTCCTTTTTCAATTGTGCTCGTGAGGCGTACGGAAAACTTTTCCGTCCTTGTTGGCCCCGAGCCACTTGTAGGGAACCGGCCCGCTCGGTATTGCTACCTGTGCAAACCGGTTCACCTGATGCCAGAGGTCTCCCTCTGTGCAAACCTGGGCAATTTACTTTGCCCGGCAACTGCTAAAAAGCAATTACAAAAAATCTACGCTGCCATCTCCTGCGCCGGCTTAGCCGCGCCACCGGGTTTCTTCTTACCCGGTGCAATCATCATGACCATCTGGCGGCCTTCGAGCTTGGGAAACTGCTCCACGACGATCAGATCCGCCAACTCTTCGCGCATACGCTGCAACAGCGCCAAACCAATTTCCTGGTGGGTGATCTCGCGACCCCGGAAACGCAAAGTGATCTTGCACTTATCGCCGTCTTCCAGAAAACGCTTGATATTGCGCACCTTGATGTTGTAGTCACCGTCATCGGTTCCGGGTCGGAACTTGACTTCCTTGACTTCAATCACCTTTTGTTTGGACTTGGCTTCCGCCGCCTTTTTCTGCTCCTGGTACTTGAACTTTCCGTAATCCATCAAGCGGCATACCGGAGGTACAGCGGTGGCGGAAATTTCAACCAGGTCTACGTCCAACTCACCCGCAAGGCGCAAGGCCTCGTTGATGTTGACAACACCTATCGGTTCGTTGTCGACGCCGGTCAGGCGGACTTCCGGGGCCATGATTTCCCGGTTCAGGCGGTGTTTACGTTCTTCGCGCTGGCGGCGGTCACGAAATTCAGTAGCGATGGCTCAATCCTTCACAAAACAAACCCACAGGGGCACTATCCGCGCGGTGCGCGACGCATCGTCTTCATCTTTGGAAAAACCTTAGACAAGGGATTTATCAGCTATGTCCCTTGCAATGAGCGCACAGAACGCTTCAAGGGGCATGGCACCGAGGTCTTTTCCACCCCGGGCGCGCACTGCAACGGCACCGGCAGCCATTTCTTTGTCGCCTACGACAAGTAGGAAAGGCAGCTTTTGCATCGAATGCTCGCGTATTTTATACGTGATTTTCTCGTTTCTAAGGTCTAAATCCACCCTAAGCCCTTGATTTTGCAGCGTTTTGGTGACTTTTTGGGCATATTCGGCCTGGGCGTCGGTGATATTGAGCACCGCCAGCTGCACCGGCGCTAGCCAGGTGGGCAGCGCGCCGGCGCTCTCTTCGATCAAGATTCCGATGAAACGCTCCAGGCTGCCGACGATGGCGCGGTGCAACATGACGGGCCGGTGCCGGGCACCGTCCTCCCCCACATATTCGGCGTCCAGGCGCTCAGGCATCGAGAAATCCACC
>CAIPZV010000060.1 GCA_903869595.1 uncultured beta proteobacterium
CGACCCCCGGCGTGACAGGCCGGTATTCTAACCAACTGAACTACCACTCCTGGTAGCGATAGCGTTGCCGCTATCTACTATTTGCTTTCATCATCTTGCGATGAATCTGGCGACCCCACGGGGATTCGAACCCCGGTACTCACCGTGAAAGGGTGATGTCCTAGGCCTCTAGACGATGGGGTCAAAACCTTGGACTAATCCGTTTTTCTTGGAAGTTTTTGGTGGAGGTAAGCGGGATCGAACCGCTGACCTCTTGCATGCCATGCAAGCGCTCTCCCAGCTGAGCTATACCCCCAAACCGCAAGGCGCTGCAAGCAGGGCCTTCAATTTCCAAGCCCTCGATTATAGCCAATAAATTCAGGCCGCCTGTAGCCGGTCCAGAACTTTCTGCCGGTCGCACAGCGCCAGCACGGCATCGAGCGCCGGGGTTTGCGGCGTGCCCATCACCAACACGCGCACGGGCATGGCCAGTTGCGGCATTTTCAGGCCGGCTTGCGTCAATACCCCTTTGATCGCGGCGCTGATGCCTACTTTGTCCCACTCGCACTGCGCTAATTGCGCGCGCAAAAGCTCTAGTGCCGGACGTACCGCATCGGTCACATGCTGGGCCAGGTCTTGGTCGCTGGCTTGCACATCGGCGTAAAAGCGCCCTACCCAATCGGCCAACACCAGCGTGGTGTCACAGCGGTCTTTGAACAAATCGCATAGGCGCGCCAAACGCTCGTCGGCGGTCAGCCCGCGGTCCCGCAAATGCTTATTTACCAAGGGCGCCAACGCTTCGCCGTCCATGGCCTTCATGTGTTGGGCATTGACCCAACGCAATTTGGCTTCATCGAACTGCGCAGCGCTGCGGCCCAGGTGGTCTAAGTTGAACCAAGCCAAAAATTGTTCGCGGCTGAAAATTTCTTCATCGCCATGGCTCCAGCCCAGGCGGGCCAAATAATTGACCATCGCATCGGGAAGGTAGCCTTCGGCGGCGTATTGGGTAACGGCTTTAGCGCCGTTACGTTTACTCATTTTTTCGCCTTGCTCATTGAGCACCGTAGGCAAGTGCGCATACACCGGCGGCTCTTTGCCTAAGGCTTTAAAAATATTGATCTGGCGCGGCGTGTTATTCACATGGTCGTCACCGCGAATCACATGGCTGATCGCCATGTCAATGTCATCGACCACGACACAAAAATTGTAGGTAGGGGTGCCGACCGTTTCGCCCATTGGCGCGGGGCGGGCAATCACCAAATCGTCCAATTCGCTGTTGCTGATTTCGATGCGACCTTTAACCTTGTCCTCCCACACTACGCTGCCGTTTTGCGGATTTTTAAAGCGTAACACCGGCACCACGCCTGCGGGCACTAGGGGCAGCACTTTGCCGGGTTCAGGGCGCCAGGTGCCGTCGTAGCGCGGCTTTTCTTTGGCCGCCATCTGGCGCTCGCGCAAAGCATCCAACTCGGCCACACTGGTGTAACAGGGATACACCCAACCGTCTGCCTGCAATCGCAGCAAGACTTCTTTGTAGCGCGCCATGCGCTGCATTTGGTAGAACGGGCCTTCGTCAGGCTCCAGCCCCAACCAGCGCATGCCTTCCAAAATCACATCGACAGCGGCCTGCGTGCTGCGGTCTTCGTCGGTGTCTTCAATGCGCAAAATAAAGTCGCCACCGGTGGCGCGGGCAAAAGCCCAGGGGTACAAAGCCGAACGGATATTGCCCAGGTGGATAAAGCCCGTAGGCGAAGGCGCAAAGCGGGTGCGTGTTTTAGTCATGCGAATTCAAATTCAAAGTGTGTCCAGGCCGCGCAGCAAGTCGTCCTGCATATCACCCACATGCTCTAGCCCTACGGCCACGCGGATCAAGCCCTGGCCAATGCCAGCGGCCTGGCGCTGCGTCTCGGCCAATTTGCCGTGCGAGGTGCTGGCCGGATGCGTCAACAAAGTTTTGGTGTCGCCCAAGTTGGTGCAAAGCGATAGCACTCGCAAACTATCCAGCACATGGAAAGCGCGGCTGCGTGCTTGCTCCGGGTTGGCGGCCTTGATGTCAAAAGACACGACCGCGCCGCCCACATGAGACATCTGCTTCATCGCCAAAGCGTGTTGCGGGTGGCTGGGAAGGCCTGGGTAATAGACACGCTCCACCAAGGGGTGCTGCTCCAGCCACAGCGCCAATGCATGGGCGCGAGCGCTTTGAGCGCGCATGCGGATGTCCAGCGTCTCCAAGCCTTTGAGCACCACCCATGCATTAAAGGGCGAGAGCACCATGCCACTGTTTTTCATCACGGGCAGGCACTTACCGTTAATCAGCGCATCACTGGCGCACAGTGCACCAGCCATCACGCGGCCCTGCCCGTCTAAGTATTTGGTGCCCGAGTGCATCACGATATCGGCACCCATATGCATAGGGCGCTGCAAAGCCGGTGTGGCAAAGCAGTTATCCACGGCCAGCAAAGCACCGGCGTTGTGGGCCAAGTCGGCCAGGGCTTGGATGTCGCAGACTTCAGTCAAAGGATTGGTCGGGGTCTCTGCAAACAGCAATTTGGTGCTGGGGCGGATGGCGGCTTTCCAGGCGGCCAAGTCGGTTTGCGATACCGCAGTGGACTCCACGCCAAAGCGCGCAAACTCTGAGCCGATCAGCTTGAGCGTAGAGCCGAACATGGACTGGGAATACAGCACATGGTCGCCCGCCTTGAGCAAACTAAACAGCATGAGCATGATGGACGACATACCCGAGGAGGTGGCCAGCGCCGCCTCGCTGTCTTCCATGGCCGCCAAGCGCATTTCAAAACTGCTGACCGTGGGGTTGCCCGAACGGCCATAGGTATAGCCCTCGTCTTCACCACCAAACCGTCGCGCCGACACCTCGGCCGAGGGCTGCACATAGCCGCTGGTAAGGAACAGCGCTTCAGAATTTTCACCGTACTGGCTGGGCTCCATGGCCACGCGCTGGGCCAGGGTGTCAGGATGCAGTCCGGGGGGCAATGGATGGCTTGGCATGGGAAATTGAAAAAGTTAAACCGAGGGGCTTGCTATACGGGATTGGGCAAGGCCAGGCGCGAGTTGTCTTGCTCGTCTTCCTGACTGCTGACACGCGCTGCGCTCAGGCGCGCAATATCGGCCACACCCACATCGCCGGTGACGTAAACGCCATCAAAACACGATGCATCAAAGTCTTTGATAGCGGTGTTGAGTGAGCCGATCGCTTTTTTCATGGCATCAACGTCCTGGTAAATCAACGCATCGCAGCCAATGATGGCACGCACTTCTTCCACCGTGCGGTTGTAGGCCACCAGCTCTGAGCTGGTGGGCATGTCGATGCCATACACATTGGGAAAACGCACCGGCGGCGCGGCGCTGGCCAGATAGACCTTGCGAGCACCCGCATCACGCGCCATTTGCACAATCTCCTGACTAGTGGTGCCGCGCACAATCGAGTCATCCACCAGCAGCACATTGCGCCCTTTGAATTCGCTGGCAATCGCATTGAGCTTTTGCCGTACTGATTTTTTGCGCACCGCCTGGCCGGGCATGATGAAGGTGCGGCCCACGTAGCGGTTTTTCACAAAGCCTTCGCGGTAGGGAAGGCCGAGCAATTGCGCCAATTGCGCCGCGCTAGGGCGGCTGGATTCGGGGATGGGAATGACCACATCAATTTCATTGGGTGGTACGGTAGAGACTACGCGCTTGGCCAAGGTTTCCCCCAAATTCAGACGGGCTTGGTAGACCGAAATACCGTCCATCACCGAATCGGGCCGCGCCAAATACACAAACTCAAAAATGCAGGGGTTGAGCACCGGCTTATCGGCGCATTGCTCTGCCAGCATCGTGCCTTGCAAGTCGATAAAAACCGCTTCGCCCGGCGCCACATCGCGCTCGAACTGGTGCATGGTGCCTTCCAAGGCCACCGACTCGCTGGCAAGCACAATTTGCCCCGGCCCGCGCCCTATGCACAAGGGCCGGATACCAAAGGGATCGCGAAAGGCCAAGACGCCGTGCCCGGCAATCAAGGCAACCACGGCATACGAGCCTTTGATACGCCGGTGCACATTGCGCACCGCTTCAAACAAATGCGCGGGTTGCAAAGGCATTCCGCGCGTGGTGCGCTCGATTTCATGGGCCAGCACATTGAGCAGTACTTCGGAGTCGCTCTCGGTATTGATATGGCGGTGGTCCACGGTAAACAACTCATGCTTGAGGGCTTGCGCGTTGGTCAGGTTGCCGTTGTGCACCAGCACAATGCCGAAGGGCGCGTTCACATAAAAGGGCTGGGCTTCTTCTTCGCTAAAGGCATTGCCCGCTGTCGGGTAACGCACCTGGCCCAGACCGCAGTGGCCTGGCAAGGCGCGCATGTTGCGCGTGCGGAATATGTCTTTGACCATACCCTTGGCCTTGTGCATGAAAAACTTGTTTTCCTGCTGCGTGACAATGCCTGCCGCATCCTGGCCGCGGTGCTGCAAGAGCAGCAAAGCGTCATAAATGAGCTGGTTGACAGGTGCGTTGCTGACAACGCCTACGATTCCACACATGCTTGGGTTTGCTCGTTCAAGGTAAATAAGGTTGCAGGGCCTGGGGCAACCAGGGTTTGAGTCCGGCCAGCACCGATTGTGCAATGCGTGGACTATAGGCCTGTAGCCACCAATCGCTGTTGACCAAAGGCGTCATGCGCAACACTACGGTTGCTGACAACAAAATCACCATCGCCCGCAGACTTCCAAAGGCCAGCCCCAACAAGCGATCCACCAGGCCCATGGCAGTCACATAGACCACTTTTTTGGTCAGGAACACGACCAGACTGCCTGCCAGCAGGCACAGGATAAAGGCGAAAAAAAATCCAAAGCCATAACGCACCATGTCGCTGGCGCCGCGCGTAGGTAAAAATTCCGCTACGGATGGTGCAGCCCATTGCGCCAGCACAAAGGCCAGTACCCAGTTGACCAGGGACAAAACTTCGTACACCAGGCCGCGCCAGGCGCCGATGGACAGCGACAATGCCAGCACGGCGCAGCAAATCCAATCGAGATCGGCCATGGCCCGCCTGTAACTACAGCGTCAGAACCTGGGTGGGCAGATTCAATGCTTTGATCTTTTCTACGGCTTTGTCCACATCCGCCTTGTTGCTAAAGGGTCCTACGCGCACGCGGGTGCGCCTGCCCTCTTTGGTATCGGCAACTTGTGCATACGTACTGATGCCGGCTTTTTCCAAGATTTGGCGCGCTTCTTTGGCTTTTTGCGCTTCGGCAAATGCGCCCACTTGCACCACGTATCGCAGGGCTGGCGCTGAGGCCGCAGGTGCAGGTGCGGGCTCTTTGCCTTCCAGCAAAGTCTGGGCTTTGGCGGCCTCGGTCATGGATTTGCTGTCTATAGGCTTGGCGTCGGCCTTGACAGCGGGCTTGGCGTCAGACATGGTATCGGTCTTGGTATCCGTCTTTGCCGTGGCCTTGGCATCCGGTTTGGTTTCGACAGGTGCTGGCGTTTGCGTACCGGCTTTGGCTGTGGCCTTGTCAGGCGCGGCGGTGACCGCAGGTACGATCATTTTTTCGACTGGGGCGGGCGTGACCAGGGTTTCTTTTTCCACCGGCGCAGGCGCGGGTGGCGGTGGCGCGTCTGCTTGCGAAGCGGCCACGACCGAGGGCGTCGCTGCCAGGGGCGCTACTTTGTTTTTCTCGGGGATGTTGATGACAATGTCCACATCAATCGGGCGCGGCTGGCTGTCAAACAGCAGCGGAAAGCCAATTACGCCGATTAGCACCAAGGCCGCCGCGCCTATCAGGCGATGGCGGGCCCGTTTGCGCATCACTTCCAAGCTTTCGGCGGCCGGTGCGGGGGCTGCAGGCTCGGCACCGTCTTTGCGAAACTTGAAAAATGCCATAGCGTGAATTTTTAAGGAGATGCGAGGTGTGCTCCGGACAGCCGGGGAAGCCCTTGCTGCAGCACACCGCTAACGGTGTAAAACGATCCAAACACAAGGATTCTATCAGTGGGGTCGGCGCAGCGAAGGGCCTCATCCAAGGCAGATTGCGGGCTGGAAAAGGCCTTGGCGCTCACATCTTTACGCGTATTTTGGGCCTGCCAGCGACCCATCAAATCCGCGCCCAAGGCAGCGCGTGCGGTGGGCAAATCGGTGAAATACCAGCACTCCACCAGCGGGTTCATGCGGGCCAGCATGGGCGCTAAGTCTTTATCCCCCATCGCGCCGAACACCGCATGGGTGCGTGGGAAAAAGCCCATGGCATCCAAATTCGCCGCCAGCGCCGCCACCGAATGCGGGTTGTGGGCAACATCGAGCACCAGGTTTGGGGTGCCTGGAATAATTTGAAAGCGCCCGGTAAATTCCACCATGGCCAGGCCATTGCGTATCGCCTGTGCGGTGACCGGCAGCTTGTCCCGCAAAGCCGTCAAGGCCGCCAGCACCCCCGCTGCGTTAACCAGTTGGTTGGCGCCGCGCAAAGCGGGATAAGCCAAACCGCTGTAGCGCCGCCCCCGGCCCGCCCATTCCCATTGCTGCGGGTCTCCCCGGGTATTGAAATCCCGACCCACGCGCCATAAATCGGCGCCGATTTCCAGGGCGTGGTCCAGCACGCTTTGCGGCGGCATCGGGTCGCTGACCACCACCGGGCGGCCGGTACGCATGATGCCTGCCTTTTCAACACCGATGGTTTCGCGGTCCGTGCCCAAAAACTCCATATGGTCCAGGTCGATGCTGGTAATCACCGCGCAATCGGCGTCGATGATGTTGACCGCGTCCAGCCGCCCGCCCATGCCTACCTCCAGAATTGCCACATCCAGCGGCTGCGCGCGCATGACATCCATGATGGCGAGCGTAGAAAACTCGAAATAGGTTAGCGATACCGGCTCCGGGCCCGCCGTTCGCGCCGCCTCTACGCGGGCAAAACCCTGGGTCAATGCGTCTGACGCGACGTTCTGCCCTTGCAGGCGCAGCCGCTCTTCAAAATGCACCAAATGCGGCGAGGAATAGACCGCCGTGCGGTATCCCGCTTGTATCAAGATGGATTCCAGCATGGCGCAGGTGGAGCCTTTGCCGTTGGTACCGGCCACGGTAATCACGGTGCAAGGCAGGTGCAAATCCATGCGCTGCGCCACCTGGCGCACGCGCTCTAGGCCCATGTCAATGTTTTTGGGATGCAATTGCTCGCAATAGGCCAGCCAGTCCGGTAATTTTTTCATAAGGTTGAGATTGTCGCGCAGGCCGGCAAAGGCCTTGAGCCGGGCCGTGGCATCATCGTGTTTATGAAAAACAAGGCCCCTACCCCCGCCATAACGGTCTTTGGCATCCCCAACTGCGACACGGTTAAAAAAGCCCGCCTTTGGCTGCAAGACCACGGCCTGGCCTACCACTTTCATGATTTCAAAAAAGACGGTGTGCCCCCCAATGCCCTGGCCCGCTGGATGCAGGCCGTGGGCTGGGAGGTGCTGCTCAACCGCAAGGGCACGACTTTGCGCAAGCTGGACGCGGCGCTGCAAGCCAGCGTCACGGATGCGGCCAGCGCAGCGGCGCTGATGCAGGCCCAAGCCAGCGTCATCAAGCGCCCCGTGGTGCAGTGGCCCGATGGCCGCATCAGCGTGGGCTTTACGCCGGAGCGCTTTGCAAGCCTGCTGCCTTAAAATCAAAGGCTTTGCGGGCGGCCCGCTGCCTCCTTAAGCCGCCTATTTCCCAGCCGCGTCGGCCCCTACCGGCACCTACCCAACCAAAGCCATGAGTACTACCCACATCCAAAGCGCCAGCATTACCACCCAAGCCAGTGTCTATTTCGACGGCAAATGCGTGAGCCACAGCCTCACCATGGCCGACGGCAGCAAGAAGTCCGTAGGCGTGGTGCTGGCTGCCGAGCTAACCTTTGGCACCGCCGCGCCGGAAGTCATGGAATGCGTGGCCGGCGGCTGCGAATACCTGCTAACTGGCGCCAGCGCCTGGGCCAGCTGCCAGCCGGGCCAGAGTTTCAGCGTGCCAGGCGACAGCAGTTTCCAGATTCGTGTGGCCGAAGCCTTTCATTACATCTGCCACTACGGCTAAACCCCGGTGCCGGGGTTTGGCCCCAGCACCGGACACTCCAGCCCTTGGTGTGCGCGTGTAGCAAGCACCAAGCCCAAGCTCCCAGTCCAGACCACAGCCCTCTTTCAGCCCACGCCCTATGTCCACCATTCTTCAAAACATTCCCATTGGCCAAAAAGTAGGTATTGCGTTTTCCGGCGGTTTGGACACCAGCGCCGCGCTGCACTGGATGCGCAACAAAGGCGCGATTCCTTACGCCTACACCGCCAACCTGGGCCAGCCCGATGAGGCCGACTACGACGAAATTCCGCGTAAAGCCATGGAATACGGTGCCGAACACGCCCGCCTGATCGACTGCCGAAGCCAGCTCGCCGCCGAGGGGATTGCCGCTTTGCAAAGTGGCGCGTTTCATATTTCCACCGGCGGGCTTACTTACTTCAACACCACGCCCCTGGGCCGCGCCGTGACCGGCACCATGCTGGTAGCGGCGATGAAAGAAGACGATGTGCATATCTGGGGCGATGGCAGCACCTACAAAGGCAATGACATCGAGCGCTTTTACCGCTACGGCCTGCTCACCAACCCGGCGCTCAAAATTTACAAGCCCTGGCTAGACCAAACTTTTATCGACGAACTGGGCGGCCGCGCGGAAATGTCCGCCTTCATGACCCAAGCGGGTTTTGGCTACAAAATGTCAGCTGAAAAAGCCTATTCCACCGACTCCAATATGCTGGGCGCCACCCACGAGGCCAAAGACCTGGAGCACCTGAGCAGCGGCATGACCATCGTCAACCCGATCATGGGCGTGGCCTGTTGGAAGGACGAGGTCAGCATCGCGCGCGAAGACGTGCGGGTGCGCTTTGACGAAGGCCGGCCGGTCGCGCTCAACGGCGTGGAATACCCGGACTTGGTCAGCCTCATTCTGGAAGCCAACCGCATCGGCGGACGCCATGGCCTGGGCATGAGCGACCAGATCGAGAATCGCATCATCGAGGCCAAAAGCCGTGGCATTTACGAGGCGCCAGGGCTGGCCTTGCTGTTTACTGCCTACGAGCGCTTGGTCACCGGCATCCACAACGAAGACACGATAGAGCAATACCGGGAGAACGGGCGCAAACTGGGCCGCCTCTTGTACCAGGGCCGCTGGTTTGACCCGCAAGCCATCATGCTGCGCGAAGCCGCCCAACGCTGGGTGGCGCGCGCTGTAACAGGCGAGGTGACGCTGCAATTGCGCCGGGGCAATGATTACTCGATTCTCAACACCGAATCGCCCAACCTCACCTACCACCCCGAGCGCCTGACTATGGAGAAAGGCGCCTCCATGTTCTCCCCAGCAGACCGGATCGGGCAACTGACGATGCGCAATCTGGATATTGCCGACACGCGGGAAAAGCTGGGGATTTACAGCCAAGCGGGCCTGTTAGCGCAGGACCCGGGCACCCGCATGATGGGCTTGACCAAAGACGATTAAACTATTAAAAAGTTTATAAATATAAGAATAGTTAGTTTTCAGAATCTGGAAGGTATTTGACAGGGAGTGGCGAAGTGGCAAGTACAAGGGCAATAGCTGCTGAGAGAGAGTCAGGCCTCAAAGTGGGACGCGACGGACACGATCCGGAACCGCGCCTTAGCCTGCGCACATTGAATATTGCATTAGCGGTTGGTAGCGCTAGCTTGTGTGTAGCTTTGGCCTCGCTGTTTTATTTGCAATGGCAGCAACGCAACTGGCTGATGAGTGCCGCGGAAAAAACGGCACCGACCGTTTCCTTGCAGGTGCAGGAGCTCGATAACGAAATCACACGCTTGCGCGAAGCCTTCAATCGGCCGCAAACGGATAGCGCAGCTTCGGACACGGCTTTGGTGCAAGAGCGCAAAAACGCGGTGCAAAAGCGTTTTTTCGATTTACAGGGGCATGCGGCTGGGGATAGCATACTAAATCGGCCCGATTCCACGCTCACTTTGGAGCGGGTACAAAGCTTAGTCACCAGAACCAATCAATGGCTGGCAAACCCCAATCGCAACGGCAAAGACTTAGTGGGCCTTGCAGCTATCTCACAGGGTTTGACTCAACCTCTTGCCAAACTTCTGGAAAGTGCCAAGGCCTTTCAACAAAAACAAGCTGATACCCAATACGAACGTTTATGCAATAACGCGCGTGACATTTTTGAGCTCTCGGTTTTGTGCTTATTACTGACGGTATTTACCGTTGGCACTTTGGTGTTGCAGAACCGTCAGCGCGCAGTAGCCCAGGAAAAGTCGCGTAAATTGACCGAGTATTTCCGCGAGACCCAGCTAAAAGCGGAAACTGCCAGCCGTGGGAAGAGCCGTTTTTTGGCCAATATGAGCCATGAGCTGCGTACGCCATTTAACGGGATTTTCGGCATGCTCAGCCTCTTGGGCACCACGCCACTCAATGCCACGCAGGCGGACTACCTCAAGACAGCCAATGCCTCCGCCAATCATTTGCTCAACGTGCTCAACGATATCCTGGACTTGTCAGCCTTGGAAGAAGGAAAAATTAGCCTGCTTTTAGCCCCCTTGGATTTGCGCCAAGTCATTGGCGACATCAGCGATGTCATGCTTCCACAGGCAGCGCAAAAGAAGTTGGACTTCGAGACAGAAGTCCAGCCTGACGTACCCAAATGGTTGCTGATGGATGTTAAACGCCTCAAGCAAATTTTGTTCAACCTTTCCAATAACGCGGTGAAATTCACGAGCCGGGGCGGCGTGCAGGTCAAAGTCAAAGTCGCAGTACCTACTTCTATAGAAGACAAAGAAGGCGTGGTGCTGACCTTTACCGTCGAAGATAGCGGCATTGGCATCAGCAGCGAGGCATTGGAAAGCTTGTTCCAGCGCTTTAACCAAGTCCATAACGGCATCAGCAACGACTATGGCGGCACCGGGCTGGGGCTGGAAATTTCCCAATCGTTGGCGAAACTGATGGGCGGGCAGATCGAAGTAACCAGCGCCAAGGGCGTGGGATCATGCTTCACTTTGCGCTTAAGAGCCCAAGCGGCTCAGGCGCCCTTGCCAAGCAGCGCACGCAAAGTATTTCAATTGGATCCTCCTACCAAGCCCGAGCGCGTGTACCGCATTCTGGTAGTCGAGGACAACGAGGTCAACCGCAAGTTTGTTGATATCTTGCTCAAGCGCATGGGCTACTTGACGTTTTTTGCAGAAAACGGGCGTGTCGCAATCAACCGCTTACAAAAGCAAAGTTTTGATCTGGTGTTGATGGACCTGCACATGCCGGTGATGAACGGCATACAAGCCACGCGCGCCATCCGCGCGCTTACGCACCCTGCCGCCAAAATCCCCATCATTGCCCTAACGGCCGATGTAATGAACGACGCACACGAAGAAGCACTGGCTGCAGGGGTAAACGACTTTGTAACCAAGCCAGTCCACATGGCACGCTTGCAGGACGTGATACGCCAACACCTCGAGACGGACAGCGAAGCCAGCGTGGCGCCGCAGCCCGTGCAGTCCTAACGGTGGCGGTTGCGCAGCCCCAGCAAGCCCTGTGCTGCCGGTTCCGGAAACAAGTACTGCGGACCAATGGCTTGCAGGCTGCTGGCTTCGATACCTAAAGCCGCCAAGCCGGGCAGCCCACCGGTGGCAACGTTGTCCAACTGCATAGAGTCCAGATTGTCCTGGCTCATCACCGGCTCACCGGGCATCAGACCCAGCATAAAAGCCTGGATGCGACCCATCCACAAAGGCAGGCCAATGACCGGTCGGCCGCGGCCTTGGTTGATACCGCTGCTGCGCGCGGCAAATTGCACGAGTTGGCGCAGCGTGTACACCTGTGTCCCGGCCAGTTCATACACCCGCAGTGCAGGCGCCTGCTCCAGGCCGTGCTTCAGGCTGGCCAGCACCGCGCTGGCGACATCTTCTACCCACAGTGGCTGGAAACGCGCATCGGCACAGGCCAGGGGCATTACCGGAAATAGCGCTTGCAAGCGCGCAAACACATTTAAAAATTTGTCGTTCGCACCAAAAATCACACTGGGGCGCAGCACCGTCAAACCACAGATTCCCATTCCATCCTTCGCCCAACCCAAGGTATCGGCTAACAGCGTTTCACCGACCGCTTTGCTGCGCAGGTAATTGGAGGGCGCGGCCTGCGGCTGCGCCGCATTCACGCCCAGCGCGCTGATGTGCACCAGATGGCGCACGCCTTTGGCCACGCACGCGCGGGCGATCTTGGCTGTCAAGTCTTGGTGCACATGGACAAACGCTGCGGCGCTGCCGTGCAGGATGGCGACCAGGTTGATGACCGCATCCATGCCCACCATAGCGCGCTTCAAGGCCGCTTCTTCGTGGATATTGCATTCCAACACTGTGAGCCCCGGCAAATGCATCACACTTCTGGCGTGTACCGCTTTGCGCGTGGTAACGCTAACCCGATAACCGGCGCGCACCAATTTTTCACATACATGGCCGCCGACAAACCCGGAGCCTCCCAAAACCAAAACCTGCTTCATGGTAATTACTTCTCCACATTTCAAAGGCCACTGCAAAGGCCTGGGCCGCATTGTTGAATACACGCGGTTTGCAGCCTTTGCGCTCCATCAAAAACTCTACAACACCACCGGCTCCGTTTCCAGGAGCAGGCCAAAGCGCTCATACACACTGGTTTGAATCGACTTAGCCAGGGTCATCACTTCGCCGCCGGTCGCCCCTTGGCTACCGCTACCCCGGTTGACCAGTACCAGCGCCTGCTTTTCATACACGCCCGCCTGCCCCACCGATTTACCCCGCCAGCCGCAAGCGTCAATCAACCAGGCGGCGGCCAACTTGAACGAGCCGTCCGCCAGGCGGTAATGCACCACACGCGGATCCCGCGCAATGATGTCGGCGCATTGCTCGGCGCTGACCGTGGGATTTTTGAAGAAACTACCAGCATTGCCCACGAGCGCCGGGTCGGGCAATTTACTGCGGCGGATGCGGCAAACCCAATCAAATATTTGCTGTGCATCAGGCTTGTCGCAGGCCTCCTGGATGCGCATTTTTTCAATATCAGCATAGCCCAATATCGGCTTCCAGGCCTTGGGCAGGGCAAAACGCACGCGCAAAATCAAGGCCTTGTCCTTCAGCCCCAAGCCCGGCGCAGCGCTGGCATGCTTAAAAATCGAATCGCGGTAACCGAAAGCGCATTGGCCAGCATCGAGGCTAAAGACCTCGCCAGTCTGTAAATCTATGGCGTCCAGCGAATCGAACACATCTTGCAGCTCCACTCCGTAAGCGCCAATGTTTTGCACCGGTGTCGCGCCCACCGTGCCGGGTATCAAGGCCATGTTTTCCATGCCAGGCATGCCTTGCGCCAAGGTCCAGGCCACAAAATCGTGCCAGTTTTCACCCGCCCCGGCTTCCACGATAAAGGCTTTGGGCGTTTCCCGCAGCAGGCGACGCCCGGCAATTTCCACCTTGAGCACCAGCGGCTTGACGTCCCCCGTCAGCACCAAGTTGCTACCGCCACCCAGTACAAACTTAGGCAGCGCGGCCAGCGCCGCGTCTTGCAACATGGCGGCCACGTCGTCTTCGCTGCGGATGCGCAGCAATTGCTGGGCCCGCGCCACAATATGAAACGTATTAAGTGCCTGCAAAGGCACATTGTTCTCGACTACCATGGCGGGATTGTCGCACCGGCCCGTCTTGGCGGGCAGCGTGGCCACCACTTAAGCTTTGTTGGAGAAATTGAAAAATGCCCTCGTTTGATACTGTTTGCGAAGCGAACTTAGTCGATGTGAAAAACGGCGTGGAGAACACCGCCAAAGAAATCGGTACCCGTTTTGACTTCAAAGGCACGGCCGCCGCAATAGAAATCAAGGACAAAGAGATCACCCTGATAGGCGATGCCGAATTTCAACTCGACCAGATCGAAGACGTGCTGCGCAACAAGCTCACCAAACGCAATGTCGATGTCCGCTTTTTGGACAAAGGCGATGTGCAAAAAATGGGCGGCGACAAGGTCAAGTGCGTGATCAAGGTACGCACCGGCATTGAGAGTGAATTGGGCAAAAAAATCCAACGCCTTATTAAAGACAGCAAACTTAAAGTGCAAGGGGCTATCCAAGGCGACTCGGTGCGCGTGACCGGCGCCAAGCGTGACGACCTGCAGGCGGCTATGGCGCTCCTTAAAAAAGAAATTACCGATATTCCACTGAGTTTCAACAATTTTCGCGATTAAACGCAGCGTGCAGCGGGAACCCCACGTGCAGGAGAATTTACAGGGTTTGACGCATGGCCTTTTTCATGAGCTTGCCGTTAACATTTCGCGGTAGAGGGTCTGAGACGATGCGCCATTGCTCAGGGACTTTATAGTCGGATAAGCGCGCTTTGCACCAATCCAAAAGCGTTTTCTCGCTTGCCGGTGCGCGAATACAGACAAAGGCGCACACACGCTCACCCAAAATCTCGCAAGGTACCCCGATGATTGCGGCCTCCATAACAGAGGGGTGCTCCAGCAAAACCGCCTCGACCTCGCTGCTATAAACTTTGTAGCCGCCGCGAATGATGACATCCTTAATTCGGTCAAGCACTTGGACGTAGCCTTCTGAATCGATTCTTCCGATGTCACCCGAGTGCCAAAACCCATCCGAAAAGGCTTCCGCAGTGGCTGCCGGATTGTTCCAATACGCTTTGACGACCATAGGTCCACGAATCCAAATCTCACCGATATCACCGTTTGGTAATGGCTGACCATTCACGTCAACCACCTGCAGTTCGGCGCATGGCACTGCACGGCCCACAGAGTCCGGGCGTTTTACGGTATCTGAAGGGGGCATGATGGTCGCCGGCGACGTTGTCTCGGTAGCACCATAGGCGTTCATCAACTGCAGTTGGGGCCATGCTTTGGCGATAGCGGCGATGGTTGCGGGGACCATGGGAGCGCCGCCGTAGGCACCGACGCGCCAATGGGACAGGTCGTGGGCGTCCAAGTCTGATTGCATGAGACATAGCTGGTACATCGTCGGCACCATGACGGTATGCGTCATACGTTCGCTAGCGGCTTTGGGTAAAAAAGCAGCCGCTTTGAATCCACCAATCAGGATGACCGTTCCATGCACAAGCGCCATAGTACAAAGTTGTGCAATCAGTCCCGTGACATGCGAGAGCGGCACAGCCACGACACTGCGGTCTAGTGCGCTAAGCCCCATGCAGATCGCATAATGCATGGTGGAATGAACAATTCCTAAGTGGGTAAGTTCGGCACCCTTTGGACGCCCTGTCGTACCAGATGTATAGAGTATGACTGCAGTATCTTCTTCGCCCACAGGTACTGCAGCATCGAGCCCGAGTTTGAGGGGACCGTCTAGCAGCGCTTCCCAATTTAGCCAATCTGGGTCGGGGTGTATATTTAATGCAATGCGTAAACGCAGCTGGGGTGAATCGCCTAAGCCGGGTACCAGTGTCCAAAATTCCGCCTCTGTGAGCACGGCCACCGCGCCACATTGCTGCACCACATAGGCCACTTCCGGCAGTGATGACCGACCGGAGACAGGTACGGCTATTGCGCCAAGTCTGGCAAGTGCGAAGAACGCAATTACGAATTCAGGACGATTACCCATTAAAAGCAACACGCGGTCTCCGCAGCCAATACCTTTCAAGTGCAAACCACCCGCGACAATAGCGACTTGCGCCTCAAGCGCTTCCCATGTGAATCGGGCATTCGCGCTGACCAATGCCTCACCGCGTCCATGGCTTTTCACGGCAGAGGCGAAAAGCGCATGCAGACTTCGCGGGCGCTCAACAAAGCAATTAACACCGCGATCACCGAAATGCAGTTCGTGTTGTACCGCTGGGACCTTGCCAAGCCAAGCAGGAGGTAGTGTCATTTCCGTCGAACTCCCATATGAATAAGCAAAATTAATTGGCTTGGTAAGTCGCCCTCGCCCTGGCAATGTCTTGGCGCTCGATCCACCGCCCTCAAAGGGCTGCAAGCCATCATCTGAAGGTTTACATTACAACCCAAGCAAAAACTGGCAAATAGCAAGGCACCTCCTACTGCAAAGCTTCAAGGCCACGCAAAGCCATAGGCGTGGCCAGCGCACCTACCGCTTGGGCACGGCTATTTATCGCATTCCCATTGCGTGCACGGGCAGCAATACCTTCGAAAATAACGGCCCAGCGCATGAATGCAAAGGCGAAATGAAACGGAGAGAGTCCAGCAGGATCACCACCACTTGCACGATAGTGGGCAACATACTCCGACTCCGAGGGTATGCCAAGTGCGTTCAAATCAAGTCCCCGAATTCCGCCAAACTCGCTGGGCGTTGCACGCCAAGCAGCGCAATTAAACGCGACGTCTGCCAACGCATGCCCCAAGGTAGATAACTCCCAGTCAAGCACGGCGATGATGCGCGGCTCAACAGGATGAAACATCAGATTATTGAGTTTGAAATCGCCATGCACCAAGGCTCTGGCGTTATCGTCCGGGATGTTGTTGCAAAGCCATTCAATCAGCGTGTCAAGCGCGCGGTTTTCACGGGTTTTCGAATGCAACCACTGTTGTTGCCAGCGAACCATCTGCCGCTGAAAATAATTACCCGCCTTACCGTAACTATCCAATCCCAAAGAGCTGATGTTCAAGTTGTGCAGTGTGGCCATCACGCGGGCCATTTCAAAATAGATCTGGCGCCGCTCAGATGGGGCAATGCCCGGCAGCGCAGCGTCGCCAAAAATTCGTCCGTCCAAACGCTCCATAAGATAAAAAGGCGTGCCTACAATCTCCGGTGATTCGCAATACAGTACGGTGGTTGGCACTGGAAGCGCACTGTGCATGAGCGCGCTCATAACGCGGAACTCCCTGTTTATCGCATGTGCTGACGGCAGCAAAAACCCGTCGGGTTGACGCCGCATAACGAATCTGCGGTCCGCTGATTCAACAAAGTAAGTAGGATTCGACTGCCCTGCGCCTTCTACGGGCTTTATATGCAACGCCCCGGTCAAACCCTTGACATGGGCATGCAGGTAGCGTTCCAGCGGTAACTGGAATTCATCAACTGTCAAATCACACCCGCACTACGAAGAGCCTCAAAACGCTCGGCAGAAACGCCAAGCCACTGAACATAGACTTCATAGTTATGCTGACCAATTTGCGGCACCGCACCGTCGGTACGCGGAGGCGTCGCCGAAAGTTTCATCGGTGAGCCAAATACCTCTACGTTTACCTTGCCAAAAGGCACCTGCACAAACATGTCGCGTGCCCGCAGGTGAGCGTCCTCTACCACCTCATCAATGCGCTTGATGGGAGTAAGTGCGATACGACTACCTGCCATTGCTTCGAGTTCCGCCTTGGTGCGGTGCGTAAACCACCGCGCAAGAATTGGTTTTATGCGCCTTTCATAAGTGGCATCGTCAAATCGCTTGGCCATGGTGTCAATTTCGGGATCATCGGCCAAAGCGGGCTCGCCAAAAATTTCACAACTATCACGCCAGAGCTTGTCCGTGTAGCTGCCAAAAAACACAAAACCGTCCTTACACGGATACTGCCCATACGGTCGTGCAAACGGATGGTCATTACCCAGTGGCTCCGCCACCTTTTTGTCTACGGTGTAATTAACAATGGCGCTCTCGGTGAGCGTCACTACCGAGTCCTGCTGCGAAATATCGACCCGCTGCCCTAGACCGCTGCGGTCCACATCACGCAATGCGGCTAAGGTGCCGATAGTGGCGTAAAAAGACGCGGCTAGATCGCCCAGAATGCTCCCTACACGAATCGGTGGAGCGCCCCGTTCGCCATTCATAGACCACAGCCCACCGGCAGCCTGGGCCGTGCTGTCGTAGGACGGTCGTAAGGAGTTTGGGCCTTCATGGCCAAACCCGCTGATGCAGGTATAAATCAGGCGTGGATTAATTTCCTTCAAGGTCTTCCATCCCAGCCCTAATTTATCCATAGTGCCAGGTCGAAAATTCTCTATCAAGACATCCGCTTTAGCTGCTAGCTCAAAAAGCATTTGCTTACCCTCTGGATGCTTGAGATCCAGACTGATGCCAAGTTTATGGCGGTTGTACTGGGCAAAATAGCCGCTGCCCGCATCGACACCGTCATCGTCATGCAGCCGCGGCGGGAAGCTGCGCACATAGTCAGCATCATTTGGATGCTCTATCTTGATAACAGTCGCCCCCAGGTCAGCCAGCATCATGGCGCAATACGGACCCGCTACCACGCGGGTAATGTCCAGTACGAAGATGCCCGCCAACGAGTCAGAACGCTTCACTTGTGCTGTATCGTCTGTGTTGCTCATGTCAATTTCCTTACCAGCCTCCAGAAGTCAACCATTCATCGATCAACTCGAGCCGGTCTGATCCCCAGAATTTCTCTTCGCCCACTATAAAAAAAGGAGAACCGAAAACACCTTTTTCGAGTGAAGCGGCCACGGCATCACGTAGGTCACTACGCGCCTGATCACTTTCAATGCCACTAAGTAGTGCTTGCCCGTCGACGCCGACGGTCATCCCAAGCCCAGCCACTTGCTCAGGCGCACTCAAATCGACACCATCGCGCCAGTAGCTAGTGAAGGCTGCGCGCGCGAAAGCGGCCTCCTGTCCCGGGTGATTTCTGCGCATCCAGTAAAACCCACGCGCAGCAGCGCGAGGGTCCATCATCGGATCCGTCACTTGCCGGACCAGCTTCAAACCATGGCGCCGCGCATAACGCGCCGTATCATTTATGACGTAATCACCCTTCAGCGGGGTATCGAGCAGTGGCTTCAAGCCCATCGTCTTCATCACTGAGACGCCCAATAGCATGCTGTGCCAGCGGACTTCGCGCCCATGACGCGCCGCCAATGCGTCAATGCGCAAACTCGCAAAGTAACCGTACATGGAGAGAAAGTCGAAATAAAAATGAATCGGTGGAAGACTGGTCTGCATGATGAAGTCGTTTAGTGAATAGCGGCGTACATGATCTTTTCTTCATTCGCTTCAGTGGCGGAATACTCCTCAACAACTTTGCCCATGCGCTGTACGAGGATACGATCCGACAGCGCCATGATCTCGGGCAAATAGGACGAGATCACCACCACGGCTTTACCTTCGTCGGCAAGCCGGTTGATGAGGTCATGGATTTCACTGATTGCGCCGACGTCCACGCCTCTTGTGGGTTCGTCAAAAATAATAATCTGCGGGTCTTGTACCAACGACTTTGCGATCACGACTTTCTGCTGATTCCCACCCGAGAGCTCAATGGCCTTCACGTCCTTGCTGATGGCGCGCACGTTAAGACGCTTAATCCAGTGTTCGCCAACCTTTGCCGCCTCTTTTCTGGAGATTAAAAAACGATTGCCGCCAAGCTTGGCCAATAATCCCAAATAAATATTGTCAGCAATTGACTTGGTTTCAAAAAAACCTTCGATTTTGCGATCTTCAGTGACATAGGCAATACCATCACGTATGGCAGAGGCAGGCACAAAATAGCGCACGGGCCGCCCATTGAGTAACACCTCACCACCGTGCATGAAATCGCGCTTAATAATGCCCGCGACCACCTTAAATGTCTCTGTTCTCCCAGAGCCTACCAACCCAAATACACCTGTCACCTGCCCGGCAAAAACCGAAAGCGAGTTATTTTTTACCATGGCTGCCATACGCAGGTTTTGCACAGAAAGCACCCGTTTGCCTTGTCGACGAACAAACGTTTTTTTCTGACCGTACAGCGTCTGCGACAGATCGCGACCCACCATCGCTTGCACAATGCGCTCGCGATCAAAATTGGCGGCCACATCAGTTACTACGTGCTTTCCGTCGCGCAGGATAGTAATGCGATCGGACACTAACAATGCCTCCTCCAATGCGTGCGATATAAAAATCACAGATACGCCCCGCGCTTTGAGTTTGAAGACAAGATCAAAGAAATATTTTTTTTCTTCAGGCGTCAGACTTGCAGTCGGTTCGTCAAAGATGATGACCTTAGCCTCATGCAGCACGGCGCGGGCAATTTCAACCATCTGCTTCTTGGCAGCACCCAGCAAGCTGACTTGCGCCGTAGGATCAACATCGAATTGCAAAGACTGCAAAAATTGTTGCGCAGAAATATAGATGCCACGTAGACGGTTGAAAAATTTTTCCTGGCCCAGAAAAAGATTTTGCGCCACCGTCATCGTCGGTACCAATGCGCTTTCTTGAAACACCATTGCTACGCCCATCTGGAGCGCATCGTTAGGGGTTTGTGGGTTTACAACCTCACCGTCCACGAGCATTTGTCCCGAACTGAGTTGCACCACGCCAGCCATAACTTTGGTCAGCGTCGATTTCCCAGCACCGTTTTCGCCAATAATGGAATGGATTTCGCCTTTCAAGAGCGTGAAATCAACATCCTCGATTGCTGGAATACCGGCGTATCGCTTGGTGGCCTTGTGCAACTCCAAAATAGGTGCGGAATTCATTGGCTAAGCTCCTTTTCGGTTTGTGCGATGTCTATCATCAACAAGCGCCTACTGCCCTTAGAAATCACATAGAGATACCCAGCGCATTCTGCGGCGGCGGCGATACCATGGTTTTTTCCATCAAAGCGACTATGCAGGGAGTAGCGCACCAGCCCTTGCGCGTCCAAACGCACCACCAAGCCGTAAGAACGTGGCGGCGCCCAGGGCTTTACAACGCCCATCATCTTGAGTTGGGCCCCCTGCATAGGCTCTAAAAAAGTATTGCCTGAGTTCAGTGCCGGCGCAATCCAATAAGCCGGCTCGATCTCCGCAATCATGCGCTTTCGGTATGTCGGTTCACGCAGCACAAACTCCACCAACTGCGTGCGCAAAATGAAGCAAGTCAACCACGCTCCGCCGCCAGTCGCCGGAACAATCCTGGATGGATAACCGGGTAAATCTTCAGTTACGGACGCACGACGCGCGCCAGCGTCTATGTCAACTACGTGGTGTTTCCAGCTTTCGCTTACCCAAAGCTTGCTGCCAACGGAGCAAGCTCCAAATGCATACTGCAAATTTGCGGCCAGTAGCCTACCGTCTCCGGTTTGAGGGCTAAGTTCAAATACGCGGCCTGTTTTACCCAGACTCATGAGATCACGCTTCCATTGCGCATATTCCTGCTCTGTAGAACCATCGGTAACCACTAGCGAGCCATCAGCGCCCATTGCAATAGCATTCACGGCGCAGAACGCATGCCCGTTGATCGCCCGCCAATGCCTGCCATGGTGGGCGCCGCCTTCAATACGCACCTCTTTACCGTCGATGGCAAGTGCAAACCCACCACCAGGCATGCAGCACAGAGCCGTAATAGTGCCCTGCACCTGAAGCACTTCTTTCAGACTATCAGGCAATACCTGCAACACCTTGGATCCGTCCGTAACAAAGACCGCGATCCCATCCGTGGCAAGGTCTTCCGGCGCCTCCAGAGTGGCCAATACACGGGCGTCCTCGATATAACGATTGGACTTGAGTGCGCCATCAAACACCGGGACGGTAATTGAGGCACTTCCGCGGCCCAACTGTCGATCTATCCATTCAGTAATTGCGGTGATCATGCGGTGTCCTTACTGTGTTTCGCAGCCTTAGCCCAGCGCCATTCGTACTGAGACCAATTGGGATCAACGCCTTCGAGCTTGAGGCGACCTATGCGGTTGTTCATGATTCCACCCAAATAGAGATGGCCGCGGTGCTCTCGCATGGATGTGATCATGGGGTGGTTTTCACCTCCAAGGTCCCACATCGTCTCCAAAATTTCACCGCTTTCGCTGAACTTCAATACACAACCTGTGTTGATATTGGGAAATAACCATTCATCGCGCGGCACCTGTTTTGCCATTCGACGGCGAAAGCCAGGCATCTTCCAGGCAAGGTCCATAGCGGGGCACCGCATGCCTACCAAAGACATCCAGTAATGGCCATCTGAGGAGTTGTTGATGTTGTCGGGAAAGCCTGGCAGGTTGTCCAGCACGATCTCGGTCGTACCGGCTTTCGGGCCTTGGTACCAGTGGCGTTTGACCGTACAGCCCCAAGTTTCAGCGAACAAGAAACTTTGGCCGTCGCTAGCAATACAAACGCCATTGGGGAAAATTAAGTTATCAATGACGGTGTGGGTCTTCTTGGTGTTGGTGTTGTAGCAGATGATCCTGCCATTGCCGCGCGCCTCCAACCCATCGGTTGCCCACTCGTGCATTTCGTAGCGCACCGTAGCTTCTGAGAAGAAAATGAGACCGTCATCCGTTATATCCAAATCATCTGCCAATCGAAGTCGACTGTCGTCGTTGATAGATTTAAAGTTTCGATTCGTTTCATCTGTAATTTTTACTACTTCGCGATCAGGGGTCACCATATACAAGCCCATGCCGCCGATGCATACATACAGGTTGTCCTCTCGGTCAAATGCCATTCCGAGCGGCGTTCCGCCGATATGCGCGAAGATTTCCATCTCTTCATAATCAGGAGCCAAAAACCGAATGATGTCCCCGTGACGCGAACCCGCGTATAGATGGTCGTTGCGGTCCAAGATCACATCCTCAGGGCCTTCGATACGTCCCAGTCCGATGGGTTTGGCAGGACGTAATTTGTCGTTGAGTGCCCACTCGGTGCCGGCTTGAGGATCGCACGATGGTGCTTGCGGCATTCCATGGTAAGTCGGGCTTACGTAAACTTTGTTGACGATACGATGCTTGTTCTTGAGCCACCGAATATCTACTACGGCTGCTAGCAGAAGAATCGCAGCGAGCACCATACGGTTGTAGCCTCCGTCGAGGCCAGTGGAAGTCAAGCCATTGATGATGAGTAGCACGATAAGGGTACCTACCAATGCTTTGGCCACTGAACCCTTCCCACCGCCAAGACTGATTCCACCCAAGACTGCTGCGGTCAAGACAGTGACTTCTAAACTCACGCCAATATCCCCCCCTGCGGTGGATAAGCGTGATGCAAAGAAAACACCGCCAAGTGCCGTAAGTACCCCGCTTGCAACATAGCAATTGGCTACGGTTTTGCGCACGGCGATTCCTGTGTTGTAAGCCGAACGGCGGGATCCGCCGATAGCCGTAATATGCCAGCCAGCACGCAAGCGCGTTATGAAAATGTGTCCGAATATGGCTACTGCGGCGTACACCCAAACCACCGTAGGTACACCAATCCAGGTTCCCGCTCCTACAAAATCCCAGGTTGCGGAATCAGGCATGCTACCGGCAATGGCAGTTGCATACTCTGTGGTCAATATGTCATACAAAGCGCGATAGACAATGAGGGTGATCAAGGTGGTCAAAAAGGCGCGCAGGCGAAAGTAACCAATTAGTACGCCGTTGACCGCGCCCAACAGCGCGCCAAAGATCACCGTTATCGTGACAGCGGCTGCGACCGGAAGCTTTAACAGGTGCATGCAATAGAGCGCACAAAAGTTGGTGAGCGCGAACATCGAGCCCACTGAAAGGTCAATACCTCCCACAATCATCACCAGCGCCATACCCAGCACGATAAAGCCGATTTCTCCGGCTTGGCGGCCGGTATCGGCAAGATTGGTCGGGCCAAAGAAATTAGGCAATATTTGCGAAAGCGATAGAGCCACCAACAGCAGAACCGCAACCGGAATCGCCGTTTCCATCCAGCGCTTTGCCAGAAGCTCTCCGAGCATGTGGTCGGGCCAATACGTAAAGCGCCAGCGGTTGAGTCTGTCCTCGAATGTTTCGTGCAGTACAGCCTTTGGGGGACTGCCGCTTGAAGTCTGTGAAGCTGTATGAATCATGGTGTCGTCTCAACGGGTAGCGCTTGGCCCCTTGCCGGATGAGGTGTCCGGCTCCGGCGCATAGGGCGTTTACAAACTTGAAAGTGGGGTAGGCAATCCGCCTACCCCGCATCGGCAATTAGGACGCTAATTTCCAGCAAGTGCCCTCCACCGAGGCATTGGCCTTGGTGATCGGGATCAGGGTGGTGTAGATCGAGCCCTTGGTGTCTTTGGCCTTACCTGGGTTTTGCAGCAACCACTTAATCATCGCAGCCATATTGCTTGCCTGCGTGGGTACGTCGTAGCTGAGGTTTAGGTCAAACGATCCGTTTTTAACCGGGTCACACGCACCTTTTTGCTCGCCACCGCCTGAGGTTGCGAGAAAAACCTTGCCCGTTAAACCGGCTTCCTTGATCGCCGCTGCAGTACCGTTGTCCATTCCATCCCAAAAGCCAATAATGCCGCACAGGTCAGGATGCTGCTTCAACACGGTTTGTGTAATTCCCTTGGCCTTGGCGGCATCCCAATCAGCCGCTTGGCTGGAGACGAGCTGGATTTGCGGATTTTTGGCTAACGCGTTTTCCACGCCCTTGAGCTGATAAGCACTTGCCGCCGCCGACAGGGCGCCTTGGACGACAGCGATCTTGTTCGACTTTCCTTTGCAATGCTCGACCACTGCGTTGGTGGCCCGTTCGCCAATCTCAACATAATCGGCACCCACAAAGGCCACGGATGAGTAGGAAGAACGCATATTGACCTGCACGATGCGGATACCTTCGTTTTCAGCACGCTGCAAGAGTTTGGCGTACGTTTGTACGTCAGGGTTGTGCACCACAATGACGTCGGGCTTTTCACCGATCAGTGCGGTCAACGCTTGGGCCCCAGCATTGGTGTTCCAATTTGGATCACGCGAAACGATCTTTACACCGAGGGGTTCCAGCTCTTTTTTCAGTCCAGCCATCCAACCCTGCGCAAGGTCAAATCCCATGGCTACTGGGATATAGCCAACCACCTTTCCCTTTGTTGATTGGGCATAGCCCGCACGAAATGGCTCGTCCAAGCCTTTGCCCTGAGCCTGGGCTGCCTGAGGGAGAGCGGCTGATAAGGCCAACCCCGCGACGGCCAGTATCCGGCCCATAGTGATGCTTTGCTTCATTGGAATGTCTCCTAAAGGTACGCCGGGTTTTAATAATGCGGTCCGGCAGTTTCCCGCATGCGGCTAGATGTCGCCTTGCTGCGCAGTTTCCTCGTTCCGAGGGTTAATCAGTGAATCAATAAGAATGGCAAACAAAAGCACGATTCCTTTAACCATGTTCTGCGCCGAATAGGACATATCCAGAATCGTCATGCCGTTGAGCAGGGTACCGATAAGCAAGGTGCCAATAATCACATTAATGACACCACCTTTGCCTCCTGAAAGACCAATTCCGCCCAAAACGACTACCAAAATCACGTCGTAAATGAGTGTGGAGTTGTAGATCCGGGTTGGCATGCTGTTGACCGAAGCGGCCATCACCAAACCGGCAAATGTCCCGATGAGCGCTGCTATGACGTACTGCAACACCATTAAGGGTCGGGTAGGAATCCCCGTGGTCCGTGCTCCCTGAGGGTTGTCGCCGATGGCGTAAATGTAGGCACCTAGTCTTGTGTAGCGCAAAAATAAGGCCACAAAAACTGCGACGACGCCAAACATAATGATCGGCATCGGAATACCGCCCAGGGTTCCGCGTCCCACCCATGACAGCTGATCGAGTTCGGTACTCCACTGCACAACATCGAGCCGGAAAAACGCAATTTGCCCCAGCCCGGCTAAGAATAATCCGCTGGCGAGCGTGGTAAACAAAGACGGAACCTCGGCGTAAGCAACGAGCCATCCGTTAATGAGACCGAAGGCTAAGGCAAGGGCCAGCGCTGCGCCTAAAGAAAACGGAATGGAATGCGCGTCTTGTACCAACTGCAGCACCAGTCCGGCTGGAACGGCGAGTATGGCAACCATCGAAATGTCGACGCCCCTACCAATAACAATAATCGCCATGCCCAATCCCAAAATGCCCAGAATGGCTACGTTTTGTAGCAGGCCCAGCATATTTCCGCTACTCAAAAAACCCGGTAGAAAAATGGAAAATACCGAAAACATCATCAGGAAAATAGCAAAAACTATCGCCTGCTGACTTATGGGGGTTTTCTTTTGTTGATTACTCATGAGAAGTTTTCCGTTAAGTCGTTGGCTGTCGTAGGCATATGGTCGGTAAGCGCTTCGACGGGCGCATCCATAGGAAGTCCGGCTTTTAAAAATCCGGCACGAAAATCGACCAGATGTTTGTGCATCCAAGAACCGGAGCGGTCTGGATCGCGCGCTTTTAAAGCATTGAGAATTTGTTCATGGGCTTGCACATTGCGCAGGGCCGACTTTGGTAGGGCTTTTTGTAATAAGGTTAAGGCCGGGCGATACAAAAGGCTGAAGGGCTCACGCGCCAACATCAAGGAGCGATTGCGCGACGCGCGGGCAACTAAAGCGTGAAACTCCACATCCAAGCCAGAATGAATCTGCGCCGCCATGACAAGGTCCGTGTTTTCAAGGGTGGCACGACAGGCGGCCAAATTCGCCTCCAACTGCACAAAGTCGGACTCGTCAATACGCTGAGCCGCAAAGCGTGCTGCGGCAGGCTCGACAACACTCGCTACTTCCCAAAGTTCTTGGAAGGTCACCTGATGCATGATGAGCGAGCGCGCGGCGCGAGGTGCAAGATCAAACAACCCTGGCAAGGCCACAAACATTTTTTTTCCGCCACGGCGCTCCACCAGACCCTCCTGCTCTAACTGCCGAATGGCCTCGCGGATGGTCGAGCGATTGACGCCAAATTGGGCTGCCAGGTCAAGCTCGGTGGGCAATGCCGTTCCCGTTTTCAAACGTCCCGACAGGATGTGCTGCTCCATCACCCCGGATACGGCTTTGTAAGCCGGATCACGACGTAAAGTCTTGAAGATCGGGGCCATGTAAAGGTCCGCCGAATCGAGAATTTGCTTGGCCATGTAAGGATGCGGGTGAAGACCGTTTAGGGTCATACAGTCATACAGTCGGACTGTCGGACTGTCGGACTGTCCGACAATCTATCGCATCATCCTACTGGCGTTCTACGTATTGAATATCAGTAGTTTCCCTAGGCAAGCGTGGGTGATCCGCCTTAACCACCCGGTAAGTGGCAGTTAGGAGCCTCTAATGCCTCGATGGCGGTTTTCCCCCGAGTTGGGATTCGGTACCCTTTAACAATCGCCCCAGATTTTCTGCATGGCGCCAGACCAGCAGGCCGCTCATGAGGGCCAGGGCCAGCGCGATGCCGTTGTCCGCACGCCAGGCCACGCCGTCGCCAAACAAGTAGTACACCGGCGCAAACACCGCCGCTACCACTGAAGCTAAAGACACGTAACGGGAAAAGTAGGTAATGATGAGCCAACTAGCCCCCACGGCCAACGCCAGCCAGGGGTTGGTGGCCAGCACCACCCCAGCCGCAGTGGCCACGCCCTTGCCGCCCTGAAAGCGGAAAAACACCGGGAACACATGGCCCAAAAACGCAGCCAAGCCGACCATGGCGATGGCGGAAGATTCCAGTCCGTAGGGCGCGCCCCATTGCTGCACCGCATAGACCGGCAGCCATCCTTTGGCGCCGTCTAGCAGCAAGGTCACCACCGCTGCGGCTTTGCTGCCCGAACGCAGCACATTGGTGGCGCCGGGGTTTTTGCTGCCGTAGGTACGCGGGTCGTTCAGGCCCATCAGGCGGCTGACGATGACGGCGAAAGACAAAGAGCCGATCAAATACGCGCCGATAACGGCGATCAAGGTGTTGCCTAACAAGACCCAGGGGCTGAGTGATTCCACGCGTGTTCTCCTTGATGCTGCGCGCCTTTACGGGTACGCCGCTTTATTCTTCCAAGGCGCACTGTACCGCCTTGGCACCTAGCAGGCGCACGCACACTTGTGGGTCCAGCCCCACCAAGTAGCCGCGCCGCCCGCCGTTAATCAAAATTTTGGGCAGTCCCAAAATGGTTTCTTCCACATACACCGGCATAGCTTTGCGCGTGGCAAAGGGCGAGGTGCCGCCCACCAGGTAACCACTATGCCGGTTGGCCGTGTCCGGCGTGCAGGGTTCTACCGATTTGGCGCCGATCTGGCGCGCCAGGTTTTTGGTTGATACCTTGCGGTTGCCGTGCATCAGCACCACCAAGGGCTTGGCGTCCTGGTCCTGCATGATCAGGGTTTTGACCACATGAAACGGGTCCCAGCCCAGCACCTGGGCGCTGTGCTGCGCGCCGCCGTGCTCCAGGTATTCATAAGGGTGTTCGCTGAAATCGACTTTGGCACTCCTGAGCAACTGCGTGGCCGGGGTTTCACTCACCCGCTCTTTTTTTGCCACGCTCAGTGCCTTGAATCTTGAACCTAAAAGCCGATAGCGCCTTATTGCGCCGGGTCACGCGTCTCTTGGCGGATGGCGTCAATCGCCTTGAGCACGTCGGGCGTTAGCACCGTGTTAAACGCATCAATATCTTCGTCCAACTGCGCTTGCGTGGTCACGCCGATGATGGTGCTGGCCACCTGCCATTTGCTATTGCAAAAGGCCAGGGCCATGTGCGCCGGGCGCATGCCGTGTTCGCGTGCCAAAGCGTTGTAGCGACGGGCAGCGTCCAGCGCTTCGGGGCGCCCCCAGCGCTGCTTACGCACCGATTCAAACATCGCGATCCGTCCGTCTTTGGGCGCATCCGGGCCGGTGATACCAGAGGCATCGTACTTACCGCTGAGTAAGCCAAAGGCCAGCGGCGAATAGGCCAGCAGGCTCACTTGCAAATGGTGCATGGCTTCGTCCATGCCGTTCTCGTGGGTGCGGTTGAGCAAGTGGTAGGCGTTTTGCACCGTGGCCACGCGCGGCAGGCCGTGCACTTCGGCTAAACGCACAAACTCGCAGACCCCATAAGGCGTTTCATTGGACAGGCCAATGGCGCGCACTTTGCCCGCTTTCACCAGTTGACCCAAAGCTTCCAATTGGGTGTGCATGGCAGTGACTTCGCGGTCTTTGCTGGGATCAAAATACATTTGCCCGAACAAGGGCACGTTGCGCGTGGGCCAATGCAGTTGGTAGAGGTCAATCACATCGGTTTGCAGGCGGCGCAAACTGCCTTCGCAGGCTTCGATGATGTCCTTTGCGCTCACATCCATCGCGCCGCCGCGCACCCAGGGCATGCCGCGCGAGGGGCCGGCCACTTTGGTCGCCAGAATCAGTTGCTTGCGCACGCCGGGGTTTTTGGCAAGCCAGTTGCCCAGAAAGGCCTCGGTCACCTGAAAGGTTTCGGCCCGTGGCGGCACCGCATACATTTCGGCGGTGTCCCAAAAAGTCAGGCCACGCGCGACAGCGTGGCTGAGCAGGTGGTGGGTTGTGGGTTCATCGACTTGTTCGCCAAAAGTCATGGTGCCCAGGCAAATGGGCGATACGTGCAGGTCGCTGCGGCCGAGTTGAATGGTTTTCATGCGGATAAGTTTAACGAGGCTTTATGCGCCGCGTGTCGCCTTGGCTGCGCGCGCTTCTTCCTGCAAGCGCAGCACGCGCCGCTGTACTTTGCCAGTGGTCGTCATGGGTAGAGCGTCGACAAATTCGATTTCTTTGGGGTATTCATAAGGCGCCAGTAGGCCGCGCACATGGGCTTGCAGTTGGCGCGTTAAATCGGCTTCAAAAGGTTTGCGCTTTTTCGCCTGCAGCGCGTGCGCCATCAGGTATTCCGGCGCGATCACCACATAGGCTTTGACCAGCGCGCCCCGGTCCGCATCCGGCTTGGGCACCACGGCGGCATTGGCCACGGCAGCGTGTTTGACCAGGCAGTTTTCAATCTCGCCCGGGCCTATGCGGTAACCGGCGGACTTGAACACATCGTCACTGCGCCCTTGATACCACAAATAGCCTTGCGCATCGCGTATTGCCAGGTCGCCGGTGCGGCACCAGTCGCCGGTGTATTTGCCTTGGGTGGCCTGCGGGTTTTTCCAGTAGCCCAAAAAGAAAATCGGGTCCTGCGTGCCATGCACATCCAAGCGGTGCAGCGCCACATCGCCGGGCTCACCCACCGGGCATTCGCGGCCTGCCTCGTCAATCACCGCCACCCGGTGCCCCGGATAGCCCATGCCCATGCTGCCCGGCTTGGGCGGCCACAGGCGCGCGCAATTGCCGACGATGTAATTGATCTCGGTCTGGCCGAACATTTCGTTCACCGTCACGCCTAATTGTTTTTTGCAATAGGCAAACACCGCGTCGCCCACCGCCTCGCCCGCGCTCATGATGGCCTGCAGTTTCAAGCCCCAGGCCCGGCGCACGCTGCGGCCCGGCTGGCCGGGCGCGGCTTTCATCATGGCTTTGAGCGCGGTGGGGAACAAAAAAGTATGCGTCACGCCGCAGCGCGCCATCAGTTGCAAAGCCACTTCCGGCCCGAAGCGTCCGCCATAAGCCACGATTTCGCGCCCGAAATACAGCGTGGGCAAGAGCGCGTCCATCAGCCCGCCCGTCCAAGCCCAATCGGCCGGGCTCCAAAACACGGCCTCAGAGCCTGCGGGTAATGCATCTTCGGCCACGGCGGGCGCTGCCGGGTCAAAGCCAAACCAGTTTTGGCTGCACACAAAACCGGTCAGGTTGCCGATCAGGGCGCGGTGCGGAATCAGGGCGCCTTTGGGAGTGCCGGTGGTGCCGCTGGTGTAGATCAGCACCGCAGGGTCTTCGGCCAGGGTGCTGACGGGCTTGAAGCCGGCTTTGCCTTGTGGCGCCCGCGCGCTGCGCACCGCCCGCAGCGCCGGACATTGCGGCTGCAAGGCGAGCACTGCGCTGTGCACGCTGTCGTGGCAAATCGCCAGCACCGCGTCGCTGTCCTGCAAGCGAAATGCCAGGGCCTCGGGGCCGAACAGCATGGACAAAGGCATGGCCACGGCGCCCATTTGCAGCACCGCGATATAGGCCACTGCCGTTTCAAAACATTGCGGCATCACGATAGCCACGCGGTCGCCGCGCTGCACGCCTTGCGCACGCAGCGCATTGGACAAGCGGTTGGCCTCGGTTTGCAGATGCGCGTAGCTATAGCTTTGCATGCTGCCATCTTCTTGGTAGCTACGTATGGCAATGCGCCGCGCGCCATCGGGCGCCTGCGCCCAGCCCGCGGCGCACACGGCGGCCATATTGAAGCGCTTGGGCACTTTCCAGCCGAATTGGTGGTGAAGTTGCTGGTAGGCCGCTGGTGCGCCGGCCGCTACTAGCTGATCCGGCACCTTGCTAGCTAAAGGCGCTGTGCTTGCGCGTGCAAGAGGTGCAGCATTGGACGCACGTGCAATGTCCCGTTTCGGACTGCGGGGCGAGGCGGGCATGGGAAGTCTCCTTATGATGTGTAAATGTACCAAGCCCGACGCATCGCCCGCAGCGAATTTATCCCCATCCGCAATCTCAGCTACCACGTGCAGGTCTGGGGCCAGCCCTCACCAGACCGCATCCCATTAGTAATGGTGCATGGCTGGATGGATGTCGCTGCGTCCTACCAATTTGTGGTCGATGCCATGGCGCAAGACCACTACATCATCGCCCCGGACTGGCGCGGTTATGGCAAAACCGCCTCGGGTGGTGTGGACAATTTTTGGTTTCCGGACTATCTGGCAGACCTCGACTTTTTGCTGGACCACTACGCGCCCGCCGACGGGCCGCAGCCGCAAGTCAATTTAGTAGGCCACAGCATGGGCGGCAATGTGGTGATGCATTACGCCGGCGTGCGGCCCGAACGCATTCGCCGCCTGATCAACCTGGAGGGCTTTGGCCTGCCGGAAGCCGCACCAGCGCAAGCGCCAGGCCGCTATGCCAAGTGGATGGACGAGCTGAAAAAGCTGCACAAGGGCGAGCTGGACCTGCGGCCCTACGACACGCCCCAAGGCGTGGCCCGCCGCCTGATGAAAACCAACCCCCGCCTGGGCGCCGACAAAGCCGAATGGCTGGCGCGCCACTGGGCGGCCGAGGATGTGCAGGGCCAATGGCGCATCCAGGGCGAGGCGGCGCACAAAATCAGCAATGCCAATATTTACCGCGTCGAGGAAGTGCGCGCTCTCTACCACCGCCTGAATATGCCGGTGCTGGCCGTAGAGGCGGCGGACAACAGCCTAGACATGTGGTGGAAAGGCAAATTCACCCTGGCCCAGTATCACGAACGCCTGAAAGACGTGGCGCAGGTGGAAATCGCCCGCATCGAAGACGCCGGGCACATGATGCACCACGACCAGCCCCAGGTGCTGGCGGCGCTGATTGAGCGCTTTATCGCCTGAATCGGGCGTTTCTACCCGCCTTCGCCGCCATGATGCGGCCTTACCCCCAACCCGGCGCCCCCGCCTGGGGCGCCCGCTCTAGGCCAAGTGCCTTTATCGGCGCATGAGAAAATGCGCCTTTCCCCCTAAATCGCAGGACAAAAGACCATGGAAGTAGAACGCAGCAACCTCATCGGCAGCACTTTGGCGGATTTAAGCCACCGCACCGCCGAACTCCGGGGGTATCTTTGACTACGCTGCCAAATCGGAACGTCTGCGCACCGTCAATGCCTGGCTAGAGGACCCCACCGTCTGGAACGACAGCAAGCGCGCGCAGGAGCTAGGCAAAGAGAAAAAAGCCTTAGACGGCGTAGTCGTCACCCTGGACGAGCTGACCCGCGACCTGTCGGACAACACCGAACTCTTTGAAATGTCGCGCGACGATGGCGACGAGGCCGGCCTTTTGACCATTGAAGCCGACGCCGCCCGGCTAGCGCTGATCATCGAAGGCCTGGAATTTAGGCGCATGTTCAACAATCCGGCCGACCCGATGAATGCGTTTTTGGACATCCAGGCCGGCGCGGGCGGCACCGAAGCCTGCGACTGGGCCAGCATGCTGCTGCGCCAGTACCTGCGCTATGCCGAGCGCAAAGGCTTTACAACCACCATCGAAGACGAAACCGCCGGGGACATTGCCGGTATCAAAGGCGCGACCATCAAGATCGAGGGCGAATACGCTTTTGGCCTATTGCGTACCGAGACCGGCGTACACCGCTTGGTGCGTAAATCGCCTTTCGACAGCTCGGGCGGACGCCACACCAGTTTTGCCAGTGTGTTTGTCTATCCCGAGGTGGACGACTCCATCGAAATCGACATCAACCCCGCCGACGTGCGCGTGGACACCTTCCGCGCTAGCGGCGCAGGGGGCCAGCACATCAACAAAACCGACTCGGCGGTGCGCCTGACCCATTTGCCTACCGGCATCGTGGTGCAGTGCCAGGACGGACGCAGCCAGCACGGCAACCGCGATGTAGCTTGGAAGCGCCTGCGCAGCCGCCTCTACGATTTTGAAATGCGCAAGCGCATGGAAGAGCAGCAAAAGCTGGAAGACACCAAAACCGACGTCGGCTGGGGCCACCAGATTCGCAGCTATGTGCTGGACAACAGCCGCATCAAAGACTTGCGCACCAATTACGAAACCTCGGCCACCCAAAAAGTGCTCGATGGCGACCTCGACCCTTTTATCCAAGCCTCGCTCAAGCAAGGCGTGTAAACCCATGACCGGCCCGGCCTTTATTCGCTCGGCCCCGTCCAGCTCAGGAGTGAACCCATGACGCAAGCAACCGACGGCAGCCAAGCAGCAGCCGCTATCTACCGCAAGGACTACCAGGCGCCGCCTTTTTGGATCGACACCGTCGATCTGAGCTTTGACCTGGACCCGGCCAAAACCCGGGTACTCAACAAAATGCGCCTGCGCCGCAACCCGGATGTACCGGCCCAAGCCTTGCGCCTGGATGGCGAAGAACTGAATCTTTCGCGCGTGCTGGTCAACGGCCAAGGCACCTCTTTCAAGATGGATGGCGACAAGCTGGTGCTGGAAAACCTGCCTGAAGGCCCTGAGGCTTTTGATCTGGAAATCTTCACCACCTGCGCCCCAGCCAAAAACAGCAAGCTCATGGGCTTGTATGTGAGCAACGATTCGTTTTTCACGCAGTGCGAAGCCGAAGGCTTTCGGCGCATAACCTATTTTCTGGACCGGCCCGACGTGATGGCCAGCTACACCGTCACGCTGCGGGCGGATAAGGCGCAGTTCCCGGTCTTGCTGTCCAACGGCAACCTGGTGGAGCAAGGCGCACTGGACGATGGCCGCCACTTTGCCAAGTGGGTGGACCCGCACAAAAAACCATCCTATTTATTTGCCCTGGTGGCGGGCAAGCTGGTGTGCCGCGAGCAGCGCATCACCGCGCGCAGCGGCAGCGAACATGTGTTGCAAGTGTGGGTGCGTCCGGGCGATCTGGACAAGACCGAGCACGCCATGGAATCGTTGATGGCCTCGGTGGCCTGGGACGAAGCCCGCTTTGGCCTGGCGCTAGACCTGGAGCGCTTCATGATCGTGGCCACCAGCGACTTCAATATGGGCGCCATGGAGAACAAAGGCCTCAATATCTTTAACACCAAGCTGCTGCTAGCCAACCCGGCCACCGCCACCGACGGGGATTACGCGAATATCGAAAGCGTGGTGGGCCATGAATATTTCCACAATTGGACCGGTAACCGCGTTACCTGCCGCGACTGGTTTCAGCTCAGCCTGAAAGAAGGCCTCACCGTGTTTCGCGACCAAGAGTTCAGCCAGGATTTAGCGGGCGACGCGTCGGCCCGCGCGGTCAAACGCATTGAAGACGTGCGGCTTTTGCGCACCGTGCAATTCCCCGAAGACGCAGGCCCCATGGCGCATCCGGTGCGACCCGATAGCTATGTGGAGATCAATAATTTTTACAGCGTCACCGTGTATGAAAAAGGCTCTGAGGTGGTGCGCATGATGCAGACGCTGGCTACCGATGGCGCAGCCGTATCAGGCCGCGAAGGCTTTGCACGCGGCATGAAGCTGTACTTTGAACGCCACGATGGCCAGGCCGTGACATGCGACAACTTTGCGCAAGCCATTGCCGATGCCAACCCGCAATCGCACCTGACCGCGCTGCTGGAGCCCTTTAAGCGCTGGTACAGCCAGGCCGGCACGCCGCAGCTCACTGCCGGTGGGCACTATGACGCGGACAAGCACACCTACCGCATGACCTTTATGCAAAACAGCACGGCGCGGCCTGGCCAGCAAGCCAACGCGCCTTTTGTTATCCCGGTCAACCTCGGCCTGGTCGGTATGCACAGCGGCGCCGCCCTGCCGCTCTATACCGCGTCGGATGCTGCGCCTAGCGATAGCCATTTGCTGGTCATGTCCGAGCAGGATTTAGAGATCACGTTCTACCAAGTGGCTGAGGAGCCAGTGCCGTCTGTGCTGCGCGGTTTTTCCGCGCCGGTGGTGCTGCACTGCGAATACAGCGATGCGCAATTGCTGGTCTTGCTGGCGCATGACGCCGACCCCTTCAACCGCTGGGAAGCCGGCCAGCGCCTGGCCATGCGCCGTGCGCTGGCAGCGATCGCCAGCGGTGGCGCAACCGAGCAGGTATTGGACAGCGCGTTTTTAGAAGCCATGCGCCAGGTGCTGCGCCAACCGAGCCTGGACGCGGCTTTCAAAGAACTGACGCTCACCTTGCCTTCCGAAGCCTATATCGCCGAGCAATTGCCCCAGGTGGACCCACAGCAAGTACACGCGGTGCGCGAAGCCATGCGCTTACAAATGGCGCGCGCCCTGCATGCCGATTGGCAGTGGGCGTTTGAGGCGCATCGCCATAACGGCGCTTTCAAACCCGATGCGCTATCCGCCGGCCGCCGCGCTTTGGCGGGGCAGGCCTTGGTGTACCTGTGCCTGGCCGCTGTGGCTGATCAAGACATGCATTGGCAAGGCACCGCGCTGCGCAGCTTTGAAGCCGCAGGCAATATGACCGACCGCTTCAACGCGCTGAACGCGCTGGTGGGCAGCGGCAGCACGCTGGCCGCAAAGGCGCTGGCCCAGTTCCACGCCTTGTTCAAAAACGAAGCGCTGGTCATCGACAAATGGTTTGCCATCCAGGCCGGTACTTGCGACCGGGGTGGCCAGGTGCTGAGCCAAGTGCGCCAGCTGATGGAACACCCGGACTTCACTTTGCGCAACCCGAACCGGGCGCGCAGCCTGATTTCTGTCTATTGCAACAACCCCGGCGCCTTCCACCGGCCCGATGCCGCTGGCTATGTGTTTTGGAGCAAGCACGTGGCCGAACTGGACGCCATCAACCCGCAAGTGGCAGCGCGCCTGGCGCGCACGCTAGACCGCTGGGCCCAATTGGCCGAGCCCTACCGCAGCGGCGCCCGCGAGGCCTTGCTACGGGTTGCCGCCAAGCCCGATTTAAGCAATGATGTGCGCGAAGTGATTGACCGGGCACTGTCCATTTAAGCCTTACGCCAAAGCCGCCCCACCCGTTTGGAGAACATGAACATGGCCAAATCCATATCCCTCACCCGCTATCTGGTGGAGCAACAACGCGTGGACGGGCTGATCCCCGCGCAACTGCGATTGCTGCTCGAAGTGGTGGCTAGGGCGTGCAAAAGCATTAGCCATTCGGTGAACAAAGGCGCTTTGGGCGAAGTGCTGGGCAGCGCAGGCAGCGAGAACGTGCAAGGCGAAATCCAGAAAAAGCTGGACATCATCGCCAACGAAGTGCTGATCGAGGCCAATGAATGGGGCGGCCATTTAGCTGCCATGGCCAGCGAAGAAATGGACGAGATTTACCAGGTGCCCAACCGCTACCCGCGCGGCGAATACCTGCTCTTGTTTGATCCCTTAGACGGCTCTAGCAATATCGACGTCAACGTCAGCATCGGCACCATTTTTAGCGTGCTGGTCAAGCCCGAAGGTGTGGACGTGTCGGAACAAGACTTTTTGCAAGCGGGCCACCAGCAAGTGGCTGCGGGCTACTGCGTCTATGGCCCGCAAACCACGCTGGTGCTGACGGTGGGCCACGGCGTGGACATGTTCACGCTAGACCGTGAGCAAGGCTCTTTTGTGCTGACGCAAGAGAATGTACGCATCCCCGAAGACACCAAAGAATTTGCTATCAATATGAGCAATATGCGCCACTGGGACGCACCCACCACGCGCTATATCGAGGAATGCCTGCAAGGCAGCGAAGGCCCGCGTGGCAAAGACTTCAATATGCGCTGGATTGCCAGCATGGTGGCCGATGTGCACCGCATCCTGACGCGCGGCGGCGTGTTTATGTACCCCTGGGACAAGCGCGAACCGGGCAAACCCGGCAAGCTGCGCCTGATGTACGAAGCCAACCCCATGGCCTGGCTGGTAGAGCAAGCCGGCGGCGCCGCCACCAACGGTCGGCAACGCATTTTGGATATCGCGCCAGAACAACTGCACCAACGCGTTAGTGTGGTGCTGGGCTCGAAAAACGAAGTCGATCGGGTGACGCAGTACTACGCGCAAGCCACCCCAGCCTGAGGGCCTGCTAAATACCCCCCTGGCTATAATCCCGCACTGGTGTGCCGGTGTAGCTCAGTCGGTAGAGCAGCTCATTCGTAATGAGAAGGTCGGGTGTTCGATTCATCTCTCCGGCACCATTAAGTCATTGATTCTATTGACTTTTTTCTGAAAAAATGAACATTTCAGTTGTATACAAATTGCAATACAAGTGATTTATGTGACAAAGACAGTCGAAATCAACCGATTCAGACGCGATTCAGCCAAAGCAACAATATTGAAGTGCCGCAATCTCCATTGCCATCAATCTGGCACCATATCACCAGCCATCGCAGGTGCGTTTGGCACCAAACTCATAAACCGATCAAAGTCGCTGCGGCTGCCCTTCGCGGCCTCCAGCTTGAGATAGTCCAACGTCATCACCGAAGCCATCTTCTCTGACACGGCTGCAGCGATGAACTGGCTCACAGAAATATCGTCGCGCAGGGCCAGCTCCTTCACTTTTTGGTGAACAGAATTTGGCAGTCTTACGGTCAATGCGGTCATGATTTACTCCTCAGCAAAGTCAAAAAATCAGCCGGTGTGATGGCATTCACCTTCAGTTCCGGGGTTGCAATCGCGCCTAGCTGGAGGCAAAAACTCACGCAGCCCTCAAAGGCTCCACGCTCAGGCGCAGGCCCACGGCGGCGAGCACCTTATGAACCGTGGCCAATGTGGGGTTTCCAGTCGCGCTCAGGGCTTTGAACAGGGTTTTATCGCCCAGATCAGCACGGCGGGCCACCTCTGCCATGCCGTGCGCTTTAGCTACGTGTCGCAGCGCCACCAGCAGTGCGGCCGGGTCTTCAAGGTCAATCACGGCCTCAATGTAAGCGGCCGCTTGGACGGGGTCTTTCATGGATTCGACCATGTAGCCGTCAAAACTCACATCACGGGGTGCGGTCATGGCTTGCCTCTTTCTTTCCAGTCTTTCAAATATTCAATGGCACGTTCAATGTCACGGCTTTGGTCGGCTTTGTCTCCACCGCACAGCAGTAACACCAGAATCGGCCCCTGCCTGCTCAAATACACCCTGTACCCTGGCCCATAGTCAATGCGCAGCTCTTGCACGCCATCGCGCAGGGGCTTGCAGTCGCCAAAGTTGCCAGCCGCCACGCGAACCATTCGCGCCTGAATTTGTGCTTTGGCCCGTAAGTCTTTCAAGGCTTCAAGCCACACAATCAACGGCTGTGCCGCCTGTCTGTCAGAGTAAATTCAGATTTCCATTATGGTATCTTAAAAAATACTGTTGCACCACCACGCGCAGCTTGCCCGGCTCGACTTGGGTCAATTAGTCGCCGTTAAGCAAGGGCAAAAATGTTATGCGTCTTCCAGCACGGCCATGGGCTTGATGCGCTTGCGATCTTTGGCGGTTTGGCCTGCTGTCCATAAATCACGCTGGGTTTGTAGCGCCAGCCAGTAGCTCTACCCCAAGTACTTTGTGCCGGAATGTGAGAATCCTAATGCGTTAAGCCTTGATTTACAAATTGGGTGTTCACAAAACGCAAAGTACCCGTTTTAGTCTTTGCATCCAACGCAATATCGGCTTGCTCCAGCCGGTGCGCCTCGATTCGCTCTGGGTGGGGGCTCAGGGTGTTCAGGCTGCGCACAAGGCAGCGCTCGGCTGTGGCGCTTGGTGCATGGCCGATCACTTGGGCCATGGTGCCAGCGGGTACGCCGACAGCCTTGTCCAGCAGTGCGAAGGTACGGCGCAGGCCCTACTGCGCGCAAAATATCGCCGCACGGGGCGCGTGCTAGCCCCTGCGGCTATTAAAAAACCAAATTTCAGCCCAGCGAGGGCATAGTCAAACAGTTCTGGCGAATCAGAACCGACAAGTTCTGCACGGCCTGGTCCAGCCCACGGGCGGTTTGGCCCATGCTGGTGGCGGCGTCTTGCGGCTTGGCACGCAGGGAGGCCATCAGGTTGTCCTGGGCGCGGGCTGCGGCTAAATTGGGGGTCGTGACTGACATATTGCTGCTCCGTTGGGTTCCACCCGGCCCGTGGCGGGGTGTTGGCTAACTCGGACTGGCCTCGTGTCTGGGAAATGACACGATTGCCGCTCAGCTTGAAACATGCAATGTTCGTGCCTGCCGTTTTCGGCAAGGCTTTGCCGGTTTTCTGTCAGAAAGCGAAGAAAAACCCGCCTGAAGGAGGCAAAACCGACACGGCGCGAGGCGCCGAGCGGCAATCAGTGACGGGCGTCTTGGTAGCTGGCGTAGGCCGCGTCCACCCCGGCGCCACGGCTAAAGCGGTGGCCTTCAGCGGCTAGCACGATTTCCAGCGCCGCCAGGGTTTGCAGCACGCAGTCCGGGCGCGCGTTGTAGCCCATGGCGCCTATGCGCCAGACTTTGCCCGCCAGAGGGCCGAAGCTGGTGCCGATTTCGATATTGAAGTCGTTGAGCAAGGCAGCGCGCAGTTTGTCGCCGTTGATGCCCTCGGGCACGTAGACGCCAGTGACATTGGGCATTTTGTTGGCTTGGTCGCCGTATGGCTTGAGGTTCATGCCCAGCACGCCTGCCACCACGGCGCGCGAGGCGGCCGCGTGGCGCGCATAGGCCGCTGGCAGGCCTTCCTGCACAAAGATGCGCGCGCATTCGCGGGCGCCATAGAGCATGGTAGTGGCCTCGGTGTGGTGGTTGAGGCCCGCATCGCTCCAGTAGTCCATCACCATGGCCAAGTCCATGTAGTTGGACGCGATACGCTGTCCGGCGCCCGGAACATAGCCCGCCGGTTGCAAGCCGTCTTCGATATGGCGGCGACGGTAAATCGTTCGCGCCATGTTGTCAGACAAAGTAATCGGTGCGGCGCCAGAAGGGCCTGCCAGGCACTTTTGCAAACCGGCGGTCACCGCGTCAATCTGCCATGCGTCCACCGGCAAAGGCGTACCGCCGCAGGAGGCGGTGGCATCGACTTGCAACATGGCGCCATAACGGTGGCACAGCGCGCCCAGCCCGTCCAAAGGTTGCAGCATGGTGGTGGAGGTATCACCTTGGCACACGGCCACCAGCTTGGGCGAAAAATCTTTGATGGCCGCTTCGATCTGGGCCAGGTCAAACACCGTGCCCCAGGGTGCTTGCACCACACGCACATTAGCGGCGCAACGCTGCGCGATTTCATTGAGCAATTGGCCAAAACGCCCGAAGCTGCACACCAGCACTTTATCGCCTGGCTCGATGGCCGAAAGCATCACCATTTCAATAGCCGAGCGGGCGGTGCCGTCTAGCACCAAGGTCCAATCATTTTGCGTTTCAAAGAACTGGCGGTACAGCACCATGGTCTCGCGCATCATGCGCCGGAACTGCGGGTCAAACTGCCCCAGCAATTGCGAGGACATGGCTTTGAGGACACGGGGGTCGGCGTTGATAGGGCCGGGCCCCATCAGCAGGCGCGGGGCGAAATGCAATTCGTCCAGTGCACTTGCGGGATGGGCCAGGGGAGACAAGGGGGGGAGTGGTATACCGGACATATGAAAGTATGATAGCAAATTGTTAACAAAAACCCGGACCGCCCTGGCATGAACGCTCCCCTGCACACGGCCGCTTTTATCAGCGCCAATTTGTACAAAGACTCGGTGGCGCTGATGCGTGTCGCCCAAGGTTTATTGGCCCTGCCCGGCGTGGTCAACGCCACCCTGCAAATGGGCAACCCGGCCAACAAAGACATTTTGCGTGAAGCCGGACTGCTGCACAAAGCCGTGCAAGACGCCGGGCCCAGCGACGTGATGGTGGTGGTACAGGCGCGCAGCGCCGCCGAGTGCGCCGCTGCGGTGGACAGCTGCCAGGCGCAGCTCGCGGGCACCCAGGCCTCAGGCGCAGGCGCCGGTGAGGCACAAGCCCTGCCCCGCAGCAACTTAGCTATGGGCCATGCTGGTTTGTCTGGTGCCAATATGGCGCAAATTTCGGTACCCGGCCCGTATGCCGCTGCCGAGGCGCTCAAGGCCATCAAGCTGGGCATGAATGTGTTTTTGTTCAGCGACAACGTGCCCCTGGCGCAAGAGGCAGCGCTCAAGCAAGAAGCCACGCGGCGCGGCCTCTTGGTCATGGGGCCGGACTGCGGCACCGCCATCATCGGCGGCGTGCCCCTGGGTTTTGCCAACGCGGTGCGGCGCGGCAATATTGGCCTGGTAGCGGCTTCGGGCACCGGCTTGCAGGAAGTCAGCACGCAGATTCACCGCATGGGCGGCGGCGTCAGCCACGCCATCGGTACCGGCGGGCGCGATGTGTACGAGGAAGTCGGCGGTGCCACTATGTTGCAAGGCATCGGCCTATTGGCCGCAGACCCCGGCACCAAAGTCATTGCGATTGTTTCCAAACCCCCGGCCCCCGCTGTGGCAGAGCGCGTGTTGGCTGCCTTGAAGGCCAGCGGCAAGCCCTCGGTGGTGCTGTTTTTAGGCGCTACTGCAAGCGCGCCCCAAGCGGGCAAAGGCGCAGCGCTGCGCATAGCGCACACCCTGGTGGACTGCGCCGCCATGGCGGTGCGGCTGGCGGGCGTCAAACGCCAGCCCCCCATGCTCTACGCCCTGCCGCGCAAACCGGTGTTTGCCAAAACCCAAAAATACCTCCGCGCGCTGTACGCCGGTGGCACTTTTACGGCCGAGGCGCAAAGCCTGTGGGCGCAGGCCGGACTCCAGGTCTGGTCCAACGTGCCACTAGACCCGGCGCTGGCCCTGCCCCACCCGCGCCAAGCCAGCCGCGAACACAGCGCCCTGGACTTGGGGGACGACGCATTTACCGTGGGCCGCCCGCACCCCATGATCGACCAGGCCGCGCGCATTGAGCGCTTGATGATGGAGGCCGCCGACCCCAGCGTGCGCGTCATCTTGCTGGACGTGGTGATCGGCTGGGGTGCGCACAGCAACCCGGCTGCCGAACTTGCCAGCGCCATCGTGCAAGCCAAAGCATTAGCCCGCAAACGCGGGCGGCAATTGGCCATCATCGGCTTTGTGTGCGGCACCGAGGCCGATCCGCAAGTGTTGTCGCAGCAAGAGGCCTTGCTGCGCAAGGCCGGTATGGTGCTGGCGGGCAATAGCGCGAACGCGGCCTGGCTGGCCGGGCAGTGGCTGCGATGAGCCAGCCCCCTGCCCTGGCGCGCAAACGGGTGGTGGTGGCACTGGGTGGCAATGCGGCCTACCCGCCCACCATCAAAGGCACGGCAGACGAACAACTGGCCTTGATGCGCCAGGTCTGCGGGCATTTGGTGGAGATCATTCGCGCCGGTTGGCAATTGGTGCTCACGCATGGCAACGGGCCGGTGGTGGGCAATATCCTGTACCGCATGGCGCGTACCGCCGACGAATTACCGCCCATGCCCATGGATGTATGCGTCGCGCATTCGCAAGGCGGCATGGGCTATATGCTGCAACAAAGTTTTGCCAATGTGCTGGTCGATAGTGGTATGGATATTGTGGTGTCTTGCGTGGTGACTGAAGTAGAAGTCGATGCCGACGATCCGGCCTTTGCCAACCCGACCAAACCAGTAGGCAAGTTTTTTAGCGAAACCGATGCGCGCGACATGGCGCAAAAAACCGGATGGCATTTCGCTGAAGATTCTGGGCGCGGTTGGCGGCGCATGGTGGCCAGCCCGAAACCCAAAAAAATACTCGACCTCAAAACTATCGACGCGTTGCTCGACGCCGGTGTGATTCCGATCGCCTGCGGCGGCGGCGGCGTGCCGGTGCTGCATGGTGCGGACGGGCACTGGTCCGGCGTGGCGGCCGTCATCGACAAAGACCTGACCAGTGCCATGCTGGCCGCGCATTTGCATGCAGACGCTTTGATCATGCTCACCGGCGTGGACCGCGTGGCCCTGGATTTCAACAAGCCGACGCAGCGCTGGCTAGACCACATGACTTTGGCCCAGGCCCGCGACTACAGCGCGCAAGGCCAATTTCCGGCAGGTAGCATGGGCCCAAAAATTGACGCGGCCATGAGCTACCTGCAAGAGCTGCCCAACGCCAACCACGAGGGCGAAGTCATCATCACCTCGCTGGAGCATGCGTACGACGCCTTAATGGGCAAAGCGGGCACACACATCACCTTGCAAACGCCCCAGCCGTGAGCACCGACACCCTGGCGCTGGCGCGCGTCCCCGGCTTTGAAAGCACGCACTACGCGCTGCGGGACGGGTACATCGTCTGGACCGGCCAGACCGCGCACAGCGACCATCCGCGCAATCTGGCAAACCCGTGGCATGCCGGACCTGCGCACTACCAAGCCGCAGCACTGCGCAAGGGTGCAGCACTGGCCTGGCACGCACTGCAAACACAAACACGCCCCGGCCTGTTAGCCTGGCTGGGCGGCGAGGCTTTGCCTTTTCCTTTGAGCCTGGCACAGCAGCGGCTTCACGATTTGGCCCAGGCGCTACACAGCCAAAACCTAGCGGCTTTTGAAGCGGCCTGCATGCGCCTGCTGGGATTGGGTGTGGGCCTCACGCCCAGCGGCGATGACCTGGTAGGCGCGGTGTTTTTTACCCTGCGCCATGCGCCTATAGCTGACTGGAAAATCGCCATGCCGAGCCTGCGCAACCGCATCAGCCACGCCGTGCAAAGCGCCAGCAACCCAATCAGCGCCGCCCTGCTGGACGACTTATTGCAAGGCAGTAGCTACCGCGCTTTACACGAACTTTTTGATGCCCTGCACACACAGCAAACACCTGCTATCGAAGAAGCCATGCGCGCCCTATTGCGCATAGGCGCCAGCTCCGGCAGCGATATGCTGGCCGGTGTGCTGCTGACCCTGTTAAACCCCGAACTTCCTGCCAAGCGACTATGACTCTAAGTACCAACACCCTACTGACCCAAGCGCCTACGGTGCTCAATATCGGCATCGACGGCTTTAATGAAAGCATTAGCCAACATGGTGGCCATGTGGAGCATTTGCCCTGGCGTCCGCCAGGCAACGCCGACCCGCTATTGGCCTGGAATTTGGCGCGCCTGATGGACGACGCCCGCATCACGGCTGCCAACGCCGAGGCCTGCAAGCGCATCATCCAATCGCGGCCCATGTGGGAAGACATTGCGATGCGGGCCGACGGCGTATGGCCCGAAATGAAAGGCACGCGCCTCTTGCTGCACGCAGGCCCACCAGTGGCCTGGGACGCGATGTGCGGCCCCATGCACGGCGCCATGGTCGGCGCGGTACTCTATGAAGGCTGGGCCAAAACCCCCGAGCAAGCGCAAAAAATGCTGGCGCGTGGCGATATTGAATTTGCGCAATGCCACGACTTTGCTGCGGTGGGACCTATGACCGGCATCATCAGCGCCTCTATGCCTTTGATCCAGGTGCGCGACGCCACGCATGGCAACGTGGCCTACACCAATATCAACGAAGGCATTGGCCGCTGCCTGCGCTTTGGCGCCAACGGCCCCGATGTGTTGCAAAAACTCAAATGGTTTGAAGACGTGCTAGCCCCGGTGCTCAAAGCCGCGGTGCGCCACAACTTTGACAAAACCGGCGGCATCGACCTCAAAGCCATTCAGTCGCAAGCGCTGCTAATGGGCGACGAAGTCCACAGCCGCAACGCCGCGTCCACCGCCTTGTTTTTTATGGCCTTAGCGGTGCCCTTGGCGGCAGAACACAATGGCTTATCACAAGACCAGATTCACCAAAGCCTGGACTTTGTGGCCAAGACTTCGCAGTTTTTCCTCAACTACTCCATGGCCTCGTGCAAAGCCATCATGGACGCGGCGCATGGGGTGCCCTATAGCTCGGTGGTCACCGCTACCGCGCGCAATGGTACCGAAACCGGCCTGCGCATCAGCGGCCTGGGCAAGCAGTGGTTTACCGCTACCTCAGACTTACCCCAAGGCTTGTTCTTCCCCGGCTTCAAACAAGAAGACGCTTGCCCGGATATTGGCGACAGTGCCATCACCGAGACCGCCGGTTTAGGCGGCTGCTCGTTTGCGGCATCACCGGCCTTGACGCTGCTAGCCGGTGGCTCGGTCAGCGACGCGGTGCGCTACAGCCTGGAGATGTACGAAATCACCGTCACCAAAAACCCGGCGCTCAGCCTGCCGGCTTTGGACTTTGAAGGCGCGCCCTGCGGCATCGACGTGCGCAAAGTGCTGGACACCGGCATCCGCCCTGTCGTGACCACCGGCATTGCGCATAAGCAAGCGGGCGTGGGCCAAATTGGCGCGGGCATTGTGCGCGTGCCCATGGCCTGTTACGCCAAGGCGCTAGACGCGATGGCCACCCAATTTTTGAATGACTGAAAGAGTTGCATGCGCCAAACCCTGACTTCCCCGCGCGGCATGGTGACCGCGCCCCACCACCTGGCCGCAGGCAGCGCCTGCGCCGTGCTGCGCGAGGGCGGCAATGCCATCGAAGCCATGGTCGCCGCTGCAGCCACAATCGCCGTGGTCTATCCGCATATGAACGCCATTGGCGGCGACGGCTTTTGGCTGATTTCCGAGCCCGGCCAAGCGCCGGTGGCCATCGATGCCTGTGGCCGCGCAGCGGGCGCGGCGACGATTGATTTCTATTCGAGTAAGGGCCTCAAAGCCATTCCCGGACGCGGCCCGCTGGCGGCCAATACGGTGGCCGGTGCCATCTCGGGTTGGCAAGAGGCGCTGGTGCATAGCGCGCGCATGGCTGGCACATTGCCCACATCGCGCCTACTGCAAGATGCGATTTGGTACGCCCGCGAAGGCGCACCGGTGACGCAAAGCCAAGTCAATTTCACGACCAAATTTTTGCCCGAACTGGCCAACGTGCCTGGCTATGCCGGGCAGTTTTTAGACCCGGCACAGGGCGCTGGCCACAGCGCCACCGTGCCGCAGGTGGACACCTTGCGCCGCTACCCTGCACTAGCTGCCACCTTGCAAACCTTGGCCGATAAAGGCTTGGATGATTTTTACCGCGGCGGCGTGGCAGCAGCCATTGCGGCTGAGCACGAACGCTTAGGTGGCCCCTTGCGCCTGGCGGACTTGCATGCCCACCGCGCCAGCAGCGTGCAGCCGCTTAGCGTCAAAGTCAGCGGGGCCACGCTCTTCAATATGACGCCGCCCACGCAAGGCATTGCGTCCTTGATGATCTTGGCGATTTTTGACCGGCTGCGGCTGCGCCACGGCATTCGCGAGGCCGATGGCGCGCCCTATTTGCACGCGCTGGTGGAAGCCACCAAGCAAGCCTTCAAAGTGCGCAACCGCTATGTCGCCGACCCGGCCACCATGGCCGCGATGGGCGTGACGCCGCAGCAGTTTTTAAGCGATAGCTTTATCGATCAATGCGTGGAGGCGGTGGATATGCACAAAGCCCTGCCTTGGCCGGAACGCAGCATTCCTGGCGACACGATTTGGATGGGTACCGCCGACAGCGCAGGCCGCATGGTCAGCTACATCCAAAGCGTGTACTGGGAGTTTGGCTCGGGCGTGGTGCTGTCTGACACCGGCGTGGCCTGGCAAAACCGGGGCTCCAGCTTTTCGCTGGACAGCGCCTCGCACCTGGCGCTGGCACCCAACAAAAAACCGTTTCACACCCTCAACCCGGCGCATGCGCGCTTTGATGACGGGCGCCACATGGTCTACGGCAATATGGGCGGCGACGGCCAGCCACAAAGCCAGTCAGCCGTGTTCAGCCGCTATGCGTTGTACGGCCAGACTTTGCAACAAGCCGTCAGCGCGCCACGCTGGCTGCTGGGCAAAACCTGGGGCCAGGAAACTACCACCCTCAAGTTTGAAAACCGCTTTGACCCGCAAGTGCTGCAAACCCTGGCCGCTGCTGGGCATGATGTGGAAGTGCTGAACGACTACAGCGACACCATGGGCCACGCCGGTGCTATCGTGCGCCAGGGAAATGGCTTGTACCTAGGCGCAGCGGATCCGCGAAGTGATGGGGTTGTGGCGGCGTATTGAGCATTGCGGGCCGAAACCGCGTGCCAAGCATTGGCTACAACTTCTCCGTCTCCCCCGCCTTGGGCTGCCATTTCATCAGGCGTTTTTCGATACGACCGACCAGGCTGTCCAGCACCAGCGCAAACATCGTCAACACCACAATACCGGCCATAACGGTGTTGATGTCAAAGCTGCCTTCGGCCTGCAAAATCAAATAGCCCACGCCTTGGCTGGAGCCCAGGTATTCGCCCACTACTGCGCCCACAAAGGCCAGGCCCACCGAGGTGTGCAAGGAACTAAACACCCAGCTGGTGGCGCTGGGCAAATAGACATAGCGCAGTAACTGCCGCCCGCTGGCGCCCAGCATGCGGGCGTTGGCCAGAACGACCGGGCTGACTTCTTTGACGCCCTGGTAGACATTGAAAAACACCACGAAGAAAACCAAGGTCACGCCCAGCGCCACTTTGGAGCCCATGCCCAGGCCGAACCACACGCCAAAGATGGGCGCCAAAATAATACGGGGCATGGCGTTAAACGCCTTGATGTAGGGCTCTAACACCTGCGACATGCGGGGCGACAATGCCAGCCACAAACCACCGGCCAAGCCGCTGGCGGCGCCAATGCCAAAAGCCAAAATTGTTTCGCTCAAGGTGACGCGCAAGTGGCGGTAAATATCGGCATCGGTCACAAACCAAGCCCAGATGCGCTGCGCCACCATGTGGGGTTGGCCGAAAAAGAAGGCTGCTTGCCGATCGTTGTCAAACATCATGGGCGGTATCAGGCCCGGCTGCGTCATCGCATACCAAAACAGCAGCAGCGCCAGCAGCAAAAGTAATTGCCAGGCCAGCAGCGGGACGCGGCTTGAGGCCTTAGCGGTGCTCTGCGGCGCAGTGGGGTGGTTATTGGACATAGCTACGCAAGAGCTTCATATAAGCACAGGGCATGGATTGCCACGGCCTTCGGCCTCGCAAAGACGGCCACAAGTTGATCCATGTGTATTTGCGTTTCATCTGCATAGGTAAAAACCAACATTTATGCCACCTGCAATTGCTGCTGATACCCCTTGAGCACTTCATCGCGCAGCACCGCCCAAATGGCTTTGTGCAGGCGGGCAAACTCAGGCGTCATTTTGACCTCGGCCACGTCGCGTGGGCGCGGTAGATCAATCGCGAATTCACCAATCGGGTGCGATGCCGGGCCGGCGCTCAAGATCACTACCCGATCGCTCATAGCAATCGCTTCGTCCAGATCGTGCGTAATAAACAGCACGGCTTTTTTGCGCGATTGCCAAAGCGCCAAGACTTCGTTCTCCATCAATTGGCGGGTCTGGATATCCAGGGCCGAAAAAGGTTCGTCCATCAAGATGATGTCCGGGTCCATCACCAAGGTTTGCGCCAGACTGGCGCGCTTGCGCATGCCGCCGCTCAATTGGTGGGGATAGCGGTCGCCAAAACCGCCCAGCCCCACGCGGCGCAGCCAGTCATCGGCCTGGGCTTGCGCTTCTGCCAAGGGCATGCCGCGAAATTGCAAACCCGCCAGCACGTTGTCGCGGGCGCTGCGCCAGGGCATCAGGCTGTCGGACTGAAACATATAACCGGCGCGCCGGTTTAAGCCTTGCAAGACCTCGCCAAACACCCGCACCGCGCCCTGGCTGGGCTGTAGCAAACCGGCCGCCACATTGAGCAAAGTGCTTTTGCCGCAGCCGGTCGGGCCGACCACGCTGACAAATTCGCCATCGCCCACGGTAAGCGATACGTCTTGCACCGCGGTGTAGCGCTGGCCCGGCGCGTCTTTGCTAACGAAGGTGCAAGCGACCGAGTGCAGTTCGATGGCAGCAGCCACGGGACTCAACCTTTGGGGTATTTGGCGTTAGCCTTGCGCACAAAGTCGTTGGTATAGACCAGGCTCAAGTCCAGCTTGGTGGCGGCTAATTTTTCATCCACGCTGGCCAGCGCGCGGAAGGCAGTTTCGGGGGCTTTAGCGGGGAATACGCCGTCGGGCGATAAAGCTTTCTGGGCTGATAAAAAAGCCTCCAAATACACCGCGCGGTCACCCAGGAAATAACTTTCCGGGACGACTTTGATGATGTCGCTGGGCCCGGCTTGTTGGATCCATTTATCCGCCCGCACGATGGCATTGGCCAGCGCTTGGACCGTGTTGGGGTATTTGTCGATAAAAGGCTGCGGGCAATACAAACAGGCGCCGGGCATGGGGCCGCCGAAGATTTTTTCCGCCTCGGCCACATTGCGCGTGTCGGTGATGATTTTCATATCGCCCGAGCGCGTGAGTAGGGTCGATACCGGGTCTAGGTTGCTCATCGCATCGACCTGACCGCCGCGCATCGCGGCCACCGCGCCATTGCCAGCGCCGACGCCCACGATGCTGACATCGCTAGGCTTGAGCCCGGCTTTGGCCAGCACAAAATTAACCACCACATTGGTCGAGCTGCCCGGTGCGGTAACGCCGATTTTTTTGCCCTTTAAATCGGCCACCGATTTGTAATTGGGCATGGTTTTGGGGTTGTAGCCCAAGGTGATTTGCGGCGCCGCGCCCTGCACTACAAAAGCGCGCATGGGCTGGCCTTTGTAATGCATGTTCACGGTGTGCTCAAACGCCCCAGATACCACGTCCGCGCTGCCACCCACCACCGCCTGCAAGGCGCGCGCGCCGCCGGAAAAATCCACAATCGTGACGTCCAGCCCCTCGGCCTTGAAGTAGCCTAGTTGCTCGGCAATCGTCAGCGGCAGGTAGTAAAACAAGTTTTTACCGCCCACGGCAATGCTCAGTTGCGGCTTTTCCAGCGCCTGGCTCCACACCAGGGAGGGGAAAGCGGCGCTGGCCACCGTGGTGGCGATAAGTTGGCGTCTTTGCATGGTTTTGTCTCCTGCGTTGATCGGCTGGGCTTGATGCAGCCGCTTACTTTCAACCATGATAGTACTGTCGGTGGCGCAGGATCTTCCCTGTCGCGGGCAAGGACCTAAGTTTGCGGCGGTAGCGAGGGCATTTGCGATGCGCTTTGGGAATCCGCAACGCGGTGTAATCAGCGTAATCCAAAGGAAGTAAAGGAATCGAATAATCCAGTAATTTCGTGATATTCAGTTAGACTTCCCGTGGTAAACCGACGACCTTTTCAAAGGAACCCATGCGCCTGCCGGATCTGCTTTCGATTGAGGGGTTTTTTGCGCGTAGCCTCCCCCTGTTGGCGGCCTTGGGGATGTCACTGTTGTTTGCCAGCGGCGCGTCCGCGCAAACCACCAAGAAAAACCCTTTGCCGGTGCCGCCTAATGTGGCAAACCCCTATACCTGCTCGATTGCCGAGTTTCGCACTATGGCGCTGACCACCCATGACCCGCAAGAGCGTGGCGACTTGGCGGCGCAATGGCTCAAAGCCAACGGCCCTTCCTGCTCGATTTCCCAGGTACTGCTGCTTAGCAGCAACCGGCCCCAATGGCTGGGCTCGGCCAATACCGTCAAGATCGCTGGTGTGTTTGACCAGATTATTGAAAACAAGCTGAAAAACGACCCGCTGGCGCTGAAATACCTGTACGGATCCGAAGGTGCCACCTCGCCCAGTAGCGGCGGCAAAAAAGGCGCGGAAGAAACAAGCGCCGCTGGCGCACCGGCAGCGCCTGCGGCTGGCGCTGCTCCGCCACTGGGCACCGTTACCCTGGCCGTGGGCACTGGCAGCGCTGCGGCACCGATAGCTGGCGCACCCGCTCCTGCCGCGCAAAACATCAATATTTCCTTAGGTGCCAGCAGCCCGCAGCCAGAAGACCTGAGCCGCAAACTGCCCTTGGATTCCGAGGCCAAGCCGGTATTCCCGCCCGAGCGCGGCAAGCAAATGAAGAACTATTTCGGCAAGCTGCGCACCGAAATGATCCGCAACTACTTTATGGAAAACAGTTCGCCGGGCAGTTGCCCCGAGGGCCTAAGTTTCAGCAAGGCAGCGGGCTGCGAGAGCAAGAACCCGGTGGCCTGGAAATTTGGCGAGGCCTTGCCCTCAAGCGCCAAATCATTCCCGATTCCTGAGCCGCTGCTGGGCAAGCTCAGTTTCTATCCGGGCTACCAGTTTGTACGCGTGGGCACTGACGTGCTGGCGCTGGAAAAAGACTCGGGCAAAGTGGCCGATGCGGTGCTCAATTTGGGCAAAACCAACTAAGGGCCGCCAGGCCCGCGCAACACCAGGAGACAGGCATGCCAATATCCAATGTGAGTACTTCCAACTACGTGCCGCGCCCGCCGCCGCAAACGCGCGCGGACACCATGGACAAGATCGAGACCAAAGCGCGCAACGAGCCACCGCCGAAAGTCGTAGAAGCCAAGGCTGTCGAACATCGTCAGGAATCACAGCCGGTCAAGGCCAAAGGCCAGCACGTAGACCGTCGCGCCTGAAAGCGGGCGCAGCCCGTTTATTTATCGCGCACTAGGGTGCCATGCGCGCTGCGTCCGGGCGCAAGACCACCTAGGCACGCGCACGCAGCAGCGGCGCCGTTTCACCGAAGAGCGAAACCAGGTCCGCCGGGGCCACCAATTGGCGCTCCAAATCCAGGTGCTCGGTGATATGGCTTAAGTGGGCTTTCATCAACAGCTCAGCTTGTGCGCCGTTTTTGGTCAGCAGCGCCTCAACGATCGCCATGTGGTCGTCATCGCGGCAGTTGGTAAAGCCCGGGTCGCCATACATACCGATGATCAGCGAGCTGCGGGTCACCAGGTCTTTGACAATGCGCAGCATGACGGAGTTATCGGCCACTTGGGCCAGCGCCACATGGAACTGTCCGGACAAGCGGATGGCCTCGCGCCGGTTGCCGGCCTTATGGGCCTGCGCCTCTTTGCGCAGCAATGACTGCAAAGTTTTGACATCAAGGCGCTTGACACGTTCGGCAGCCAGGCGGGCCAATGAGGGCTCTATGGCCAGGCGGGCCTCAAAAATCTCGCGTGCCTGCTGTGCGCTGGGCTGCGCCACGTATGCGCCACGGTTGGGCTGCAACTCCACCACTTCGCGGCTGGCAAGGATCAAAAGGCAGCGCCGGATGCGCATGCGACCTACGCCGAAAGCCGTACACAGGCTGGCTTCGGACAGCTTGGCGCCGGGCGCCAGGCGCTGGTCGATCACCGCCTCGTAAATCCGCTCTACGATATGGGCTTCCTGTGCGTCTTCGGGGCTCAACGGTTGGGACATGCGGACTCTAAGTCTTTGTTTTTAATAGCTTAAAAATGCAATTTAGCCAAATTCAGGAAGCGCGCCGGGCAGGCAATACGGCGTCAAACTAAGATGCGCGCAAGGTTTTCAAGACCCCTGCCAAAGCCGCAAAAACCGCGGTCGTTTACATCTTACAGGGGCTTTCCTAAGCCCACAAAAAACCCTAAAGTATGTTGACAAGATTGTTAACACGATAGAAGATGCGACTACCAACCTGATGGGACGCAAAGACTGCCAGGTTTGGAAAATTCCTTCCTTCTTCCATTCCCTCCCTAGGAGCCTTGTTCATGAAAAAGCGTAATTTCCTAGCGGTCAGCCTGCTGTCCGCCACGATCGCAGCCGCCTTCAGCGGCGCTGCATTTGCCGCCAACCCAGTGTTGAAAATCGGTTTTGTCGGTGTTACTTCAGGCCCCGCCGCCAGCTGGGGTATCTCCAACCAGCGTTCCATGGAAACCCGCGCGGACTGGATCAATGAAACCGGTGGCGTAAAAATCGGCGGCACTACCTATGACGTGCAAATCGTCGCGTTTGACGACCAAAAAGACCCCAAGCGCGCTATTGCCGGTATGGAAAAAATGGCCCAAGAAGGCATCCACTATGTGGTTGGCCCTAACGTTGATGACGGCGCCGCCGCCGTGCGCCCCGTGGCTGAGAGCCGCGGCATCATGTACTTCCCCTATGCCTTCCCCAAAGAGCTGTACACCAAGCCTGCCAGCAACGCCATCTTGGGCATGGTCGCCAACTACCAGTCCGGCCCCGCTATTTATAAGCACCTGATGAAGGAAAAAGGCATCAAGAAGGTCGCTTTCGTGGCCGCCAATGAGTCCGACCCCTTAAGCCAGCGTGACAGCGGCGCCGCAGCGGCCAAAGCCTTGGGCCTGCAAGTGGTTTCGGCCAATGTGACTTACCAAGTGGACACCAAGGACTTCACCCCCGTGCTGCTGCCCGTGCTCAAAACCAACCCCGACCTGCTGGTTTTGTCTGGCGTGGCACCTGCGCAAGCACCCCAGCTGATCCGCTCGGCGCGTGAGCAAGGCTTCAAAGGCCTGATCTCTACCGAAACCGCCCAGGACGCCAACGTCCTGAAAGAAGGCGCAGGCAAACTGGCTGACGGCTTTATCTCGGTGGGCGGTGCTTCCACTCCCCAATTGGCTTCGGACAAGATGCGTGAATTCGTCGCACGTTACACCAAGAAATTTGGTGAATACAACGACGAATCCAACACCAAGGTCTACGCCCTGGAATACATCTTGGAAACCCTCAAGGCCAACCCCAAAGGCATGACAGACGTCAAAGAATTCCAGAAAACCATGGATTCCTTCTCCGCGCCCAACCCCTATATGGTGGGTGATGCCAAACTGAAGTACGTGGGTAGCACTTCCTTCGGTCAGAAGCGTCAAGTTTCGGTACCGCTGGTGGTAAATGTCTACAAAGACGGCAAGTTTGAGACGATGTTCGTAGCAAGCGTTGACTAATCACTGACTCCGCCCGACAGGCGGCAAGCGCGGCACTGGCCGCGCTTGCCGCTTTTTTGGCTTGATTGCAAGGCATGCATGGAACAAGTTGTTGTAAATGGTCTGTACCTGGGAGCGCAGTACGCGCTGATAGCCCTGGGACTGACGCTGATTTTTTCGTTGATGAATGTGCTCAATTTCGCGCACGGGCAGATGTATGTCCTGGGCGGTTTTGTCACTTATACCGTGGTGTCCCACTTTGGCTTGCCCTTTGTCGTGGGCCTGCTGGCCTCGGGTGTCGCCCTGGCAGCTATAGGCGCGCTGGTGGAAAAGTTTCTATTCCGCCCGGTGATACGTAATTCCAAACGCGAAGAAAGCACCATGCTGCTGGCCGCAGGCATCGCGTTTTTTCTGGACGCCATCATTCTTTTGTTCTTTGGCGAAAAGCAACGCGGCTTGCCGAAAATTGTCGATGGCGTTTTTAACTGGGATTTCATTGTGGTCATGCCGTATGACCGCATCCTGATAGGCCTGCTGGCTATTGCCATGGTGGCCATCTTTATTTTGTTTATGCAGCATTCCAAAACCGGCCGCGCCATGCGCGCGCTGGCGCAGGACAAAGTGGCGGCGCGCCTGATGGGTGTCGATGTGGACCGCTACTCCATGATCGGCTTTGCCCTGGGCGCCATGCTAGCGGGCATCGTAGGCGGCTTGCTGGTAACGATTACCGGCATCAACCTGGGCATGGGCGGACCGACCTCCATCAACGCCTTCATGATGATCATGATTGGCGGCGCCGGTGTGATTTCCGGGGCAATCATGGGTGGCTTTATATTGGGCATGATGGAAAGCGTGGGCCTGACGCTGCTGGCCTCCTCTGGCGAGATTACTTACCTGGCCATATTTGCTTCGCTGATGGTGTTCCTGGCGGTGCGCCCGCAAGGACTGATGGGCAAACCCTGGGGTTGATATGAGTAACAAGCAACGCTGGGGCGCAGTCGCCTTTTTTCTGTTGGTGGTGCTGGTCCTGGTACCCACCGCCATCGCTGTATCCGGTCGCGTAGACCTGTACTACACCCTTACCGCCGTGGCCCTTTTGTCCATCGCATCAGCCGGTGTGTGGCTAACGTTTTACATCGGCCGTATCAATATCGGGCAAGGCGCTTATGCCCTGGTGGGCGGGTATGTATCGGCCTTGCTCATCACCAAAGGCGACATTAGCTTTTGGTGGACGCTGCCGGTGGCAGGCACTTTTTGCGCGCTGCTGTCTGTGCTGATCGGCCTGCCGATTTTGCGCTTGCGCGGTGTGTATTTCGCCATGGTGACGCTGGTGCTCACCGAGGTGAGCCGCCTGACCGCGCTGGCCATGCCTTTTACCAACGGTGCCAAAGGCATTACGTCGATCAAACTGCCCGCCGAGCTGAATATTTTCGGGCTCACCATCATCCCGGACTTCAATACCCTGGCCAACCCAAAGCTGGGTTTTTATTGGATGGCCGTAATCATGATGGTGCTGACCTATGCCGTGCTGTGGCGCATCGTTAATTCGCGCCTGGGGCATTTATGCCGTTCGCTGCAGCAAAACGAAGAGTTGGCTTCCTCCATCGGTGTCAACATCGCCTGGCTGCGGGTACTGGCCTACGCGATTTCTTCCTTCTTAGGCGGCATCGCCGGGGCGAGTTTTGTGGCGATTTCGCAGTCGCTATACCCCTCGTCTTTCCAAATTACCGATAGCGTGAACTTCATGCTCAATTGCTTTTTAGGCGGGCTTGGCTTTGTGTTTGGCCCCATGCTGGGCACTCTGCTGCTCTATTTCGGTTGGGATTTGCTGTTCGCCACTGGACGCTTCCAGTTGCTCATCTATTCCTCGCTGATGATCGCCCTCATGCTTTGGCTGCCCAATGGCGTGCTCAGCCTAATGGACCGCAAAGGAGCGCGTTCATGAGCGTCATTCTCGAAGTCAAAGGCGCGACCAAACGTTACGGCGGACTGGTAGCGGTCAACAACGTCAGCTTCTCCGTGAACGAAGGTGAAATTTTGTCGGTCATCGGACCCAATGGCGCAGGTAAGTCCACGCTGTTCAAACTGATCGCCTCTTTTGTGCAAACCAGTGCCGGTGAAGTGTTGCTGCGCGGCGAGCGCATTAGCGACTTGGCGCCGCACACGGTAGCCCGCAAAGGCGTGGTGCGCACCTTCCAGGAAACCACCATCTTCAAGTCGATGACGGTGCGCGAGAACATCATCGTGGCGCACCATTTGCGCTCGCGCGCATCTCTGCTGGGTTTCTTTTTAGGCACCGGTTTGGCTAAAGCGGACGAAGCTTTGTTCGCCGAATCAGCCGATGGCATCATCGATTTCCTGGGTCTGCAAAGTATCCGCGACGAACTGGCCTCCAACCTGCCGCAAGGCCATTTGCGCGCCCTGGGCATGGCGATTGGCTTGGCGACCAAGCCCACGGTTTTGCTGCTGGACGAACCTTTTGCGGGTATGAACCACGACGAGACCATGCACATGGTCGTACTGGTGCGCCGTTTGCGCGACGAACGTGGCGTCACCGTGCTGCTGGTCGAGCACGATATGCCAGCGGTCATGAAAATTTCCGACCGCATCGTGGTGCTGAACTTCGGCGAAAAAATCGCCGAGGGTACGCCCGGCGAAATTCAGAACAACCCCAAAGTCATCGAAGCCTATTTGGGCGCCGAAGACGCTGCCATCGGGATGTAAGCCATGACAGCGATGCTCACTTTCGACAATGTCGAACTCTATTACGACCAAATTTATGCGCTCAAAGGCGTCTCCATCACACTGCAAGAAGGGGAGACAGTAGCGCTGATCGGTGCCAATGGCGCAGGCAAGTCTTCCATCTTGCGCGCCATCACCGGCCTGGCGCCTTTGCACTCGGGGCAAATCCATTTCATGGGCGAGCGCCTGGATGGCACACCCACCGCCGAGATTGTCAAAAAAGGCATTTCCATGGTGCCGGAAGGCCGGCGCGTGTTTCCCTTTATGTCGGTGAAAGACAACTTGCTGATGGGCGCTTTTACCCGCGACGACAAAGCCGGTATTGCGCGCAGTCTGGACAGCGTGTTGGAGCGTTTTCCGCGTTTGCGCGAGCGCTTTTCGCAGCAAGCGGGTACCTTGTCCGGCGGCGAACAGCAAATGATGGTGATTGGCCGCGCCCTGATGGCCAAGCCGCGTATGTTGCTGCTGGACGAACCCAGCTTGGGCATTGCACCCAAGCTGGTGCAAGACATTGCGCGCGCCATCGTGGCGATCTCGCGCGACGAAAAAGTCAGCGTCTTGCTGGTGGAACAAAACAGCCGCATGGCCCTGTCCATATCGCAGCGTGCGTATGCGCTGGCGACCGGCAGTGTGGTGGTCGAAGGCGAATCCCGCGCCTTGATGACCGATGAACGTATTAAAGCCGCCTATTTGGGCGGGGAAATTTAAAGCCCTATGCGCATCCTGCTTGTCAACCCCAATACCACCGCCGGCATGACGGCCAATATTGCTGCCGCGGCGCGACGCGTGGCCACGCCAGGGACCGAAATCGTGGCGCTGACTTCGCCCCAAGGCCCAGCGTCCATCGAAGGCTATTACGACGAGGCCATGAGCCTGGCAGGCTTGCTGCAAGCGGTACGCGAGGCAGAGGACTATGACGCCGTCATCATCGCCTGCTTTGACGACACTGGCCTGGACGCGCTGCGCTGCCTGACCGACAAGCCGGTGGTCGGCATTGGCGAAGCGGGCTACCGCATGGCCGCGATGTTGAGCAATAAGTTTTCGGTGGTCACTACCCTGGCCCGCTCGGTTCCAGCGCTGGAGCACAACCTGATGCGCTACGGCATGGACCGCCAATGCCAGCGCGTACGCTCATCCGAAGTAGCGGTGCTCGAACTCGAACACGCCAACCCCGCTGCGTATAAAAAAATAGAAGAAGAAATTTGCCGCGCTATTGCGCAAGACCGTGCCGAAGCCATTGTGCTGGGCTGCGCGGGTATGGCCGATCTGGCCGGTGCCATGTCCGAGCGCTTTGGGGTGCCGGTGCTCGACGGACTAGCGTGCGCTGTGGGCCTGGTAGAGAGCATGGTGCGCCTGGGCCTGCGTACCTCGCGCGTGGGCGGCTATGCGCCGCCACCGGCATCTAAACGCGGCTGATCGCGTCTAAATGCATTGGCCGCATGACGCGCTTTGGGGCAGGCGCGCTGCGCACCACCGGAAATGCATACCCTAGTCGCCAAGGCGAAAGCCTAAGGGTTTACCTTGATGTGGACGGCCCTTGGCGCTTCTTATGATGCAGGTCGCTGTGCCGCATGTGGCCCACGCGAAAACGGGTGTTTGTTTTGTGCAAACGCCTACCCGTCAAACCTCTGGAGACTTCACCTTGGACAATTTCGAAAGCACTACCGAATCGGGCATCATCCTGGATCGCCGCCAAATCCTTACTGGCGCTGCGGCAGTCGGCCTGTCTTCCACCTTTGGCGCCATGCCGGCCATGGCCCAAGGCGCACCCAAAAAAGGCGGCACACTGCGCATGGGTCTGGAGGGCGGATCGGCCTCCGATAACCTGGACCCGCTGACCTACGCGGACTCCATCCCGATTACCATCAGCATGATGCTGTTCAACGGCCTGGTCGAAATCGCTGACAACGGCGACGCTACCGGCGAATTACTGGAAAGCTGGGAAGCCAAGCCCGGCGCGGCGGAGTGGATTTTCAATGTCCGCAAAGGCATTACCTTTACCTCGGGCAAAACCCTGGATGCGGACGACATTATTTACTCACTCAATATCCATCGCGGCGAAACCAAATCACCTGCCAAAGCCCTGCTGGCGGACATCAAGGACATCAAGAAACTGTCCTCGCACCAAATCCAGGTGTCGATGAGCAAAGGCAATGTGGACTTGCCGTTCAACTTGGCCGATTACCACCTGATGGTGCTGCCCAACGGCTTCAAAGATTTCAGCAAGCCCGACGGAACCGGCGCCTTCACGCTGGAGGAATTCCAGCCCGGTGTGCGCGCGACCTTCAAGCGCAAACCCGGCAACTACTGGAAGCCCAACCGGGGCAACTTTGACCGCGTAGAGCTGATCTACATTGGCGATGCCAACCAGCGCACCACTGCGCTGCAAACCGGCACGGTGGACGTTATCAACCGCGTGAACCCCAAGACGGCTGCACTGCTGGCCAAAAACCCGGCCCTCAAAGTCGCACGCACCCCCGGCATGGGCAACCGCTTCTGCTTTGTGGCGATGACCGACAAAGAGCCCTTTGCCAACCGCGATGTGATGCTGGCACTGAAATACGGCATTGACCGCCAGAAAATTGTGGACAACGTCTATAGCGGCTTTGCCTCTATTGGTAACGACAACTGCATCGGGCCAAAGATGAAGTTCTACAACCCCAACCAGCCGATGAACCGCTTCGATCCGGACAAGGCCAAGTTCCACTACAAGAAATCGGGCCACACCGGTGCGATTGAATTGCAAGTGTCCGAAGGCGCTTTCTCCGGTGCTACCGACGCAGGCCAGATCTTCCAAGAGTCGCTGTCCAAAGCCGGTATCAATATGGACCTCAAGCGCGTCTCGGCCGACGGCTACTGGGACAACGTCTGGCTTAAGCAACCGTTCTGCGCGGTGTACTGGGGCAACCGTCCCACCATCGACAACCAGTTCACTTCCACCTTTTACGGCGGCAAGAGCAATCCCTGGAATGACAGCCACTTCGAGAACGCCGACTTCACCAAAGCCCTGGAAGCCGCGCGCATTGAAATGGACCCCAAGAAGCGCCAAGAGTTGTACTCACGCTGCCAGGAACTGGTCTCGCAAAACTCTGGCATGGTGAACTACGCGGTGCAAGACTATTTGGACGCGCACACCAACAAGCTGCAAGGTCTGACACCTTCCGGCCGTTTTGACCTGGGTGATGGCCGTCTTGCTGAAAAAGGCTGGTTCGCCTAATCAGGCTGCGCAAGCCGTGTGAGGGCTGCCGCAAGGCAGCGCCTCGCACCGGCTTGTGTTGAGCGGCTAGATCACGCCGCTCAACACCAGCTGCATTGCCATGGCCGTGTAGTACATTGCGTGCATGGGGTTTCAATTCGCGCAAGACACTACTGAAACCTCACTGCAAATCCGTTTGCGCCTGATCGGCGTGCTCATCGTGCTAGGTGTCGGCTGGGGTAGCACCCAGGCACTGGGCAAAATGGCGGTGTCTTCCGGCCACCAACACTTTGGCCTTATTTTTTGGCAAGCGACGATTGGCGTCTTCGTGTTGGGTGCGCTCAACATCGCGCGGCGCGGGCATTTTGCTTTGAACCGGGCCGGTCTGCGCTTCGCGTTCATCATTGCCTGCATTGGCACCCTGATCCCCAACTCTACGTTTTACATCTCGGTAGCGCATTTGCCCAGCGGGGTAATGTCCATCCTGATCTCCACCATCCCCATGCTCTCGCTTCCCATGGCCTTGGTTTTGGGCATGGATCGATTGCATCCGCTGCGTTTGCTCGGCTTGTTGTGTGGCTTTATCGGCGTGGCGCTGATCGCCATTCCGCAAACCAGTTTGCCCACGCCCGAGATGGCCGCCTGGCTGCCCCTGGCCATGGTAGGGCCGGTGTTTTATGCCATGGAAGGCAATTACGTCGCCAAGTGGGGCATGGGCGATTTGGACGCGGTACAAGCCATGTTCTGGGCCTCCTTGCTGGCAGCTGTGATGGCCTTACCTTTAGCGCTCGGAATGGACCAGTGGATAGACCCGCGCCCTCCCTACGGCCAACCCGAACTGGCGCTGATGGCCTCGTCCACCATCCATGCGCTGATGTACGCTGCCTATGTGTGGCTGGCTGCCAAAGCCGGAGCGGTATTTGCCACGCAAACCAGTTATGTAGTGACGCTCTCCGGCGTGCTGTGGGCCATGTTGCTGCTCGATGAACATTTCAGCGCCTGGGTCTGGGCGGCTATGGCGGTGATGCTGGTTGGGCTGTTCTTGGTGCAGCCGCACCAGAGAAAAAACTCCCATCTGGCAGGCGAGGGAACCTCTGCATAAGTCCAATCCCGTCATTGCGAGGCCGCAGGCCGTGGCAATCTGTGACTTCATGCTTTGGCGGAAGTGATCTCATTCCGGCATTGACTGCCGCGTCGCTTAGGCTCCTCGCAGCGACGGTTGCATGGACTGCCGCGTCGCTTAGGCTCCTCGCAGCGACGGATGTCGCGAGGCCGAAGGCCGTGGCAAAGTTTCGTCATTGCGAGCGCAGCGAAGCAATCCACTTTGGCTTGCCAATCTTGCACTCTTCGGCCAACTGCACCAAGGCCTCGCCCATCGCCGCAAAACTGGCAGCGGCCCGGCCAGACATGTGCCGTGCGCGCAAATAGCCGTGTACCAATTCGGGCTCGTTACGGTAGTGCGCGGCAACGCCGTCGGCCTGCAAGCGCTCCACGTAGATGCGGCCATCGTCGCGCAAAGGATCGATATCCGCCGTCACCACAAAGGCTGGTGGCATACCCAAAAAATCGGCTGCCTTGAGCGGCATCAATTCCGGGTCGGATGCGCTATCGCGGTCCATGCCGCCGGTGCGCAAACCAAAGTACATGGCCGACTCGGCAGTGGTCAACATGGGCGCGTAGGCATTGCTGACGTAAGAGCCACGCGAGGTATCGCCAGCCAGCCCCGGATAAATCAAGAGTTGGCCTATCGGCATCGGGCCGCCTTGTGCTCGCTGACGCAAACACAGTGCCGCCGCCAAATTGCCACCGGCGCTATCCCCGCCCACGATGACGCGCGCACCTTCCGAATGGAGATAGGCAAAAGCCGCCTGCACATCGTCCAACTGCGCCGGGTGCTGGTGCTCGGGCGCCAGCCGGTAGGCAATCGCCACCACATCGATTCCCGTGGCAGCGCAAAAACCGCTGCACGCATCAGCATGGCTTTCCAAGCCCCCCAGCAAAAAGCCGCCGCCATGTAAGTACAAAAGCACCGTGCCCGCATGCTGGTGCTGCGCATGCCGGTAACGCCGCGCGGGTATGGCGCGTTGCGGCCCCAGGGCGGCAATATTGAAGTCCGTGGTGGACACCTCGGCAGGCATGGGACCGCGCATTTCGGCGGCATAGCGGTTGTACCAGGCGCGGTTTTCTTCTGCGCTAAAGGTATAGGCATCGGCCGGGTAAAAGGCATGGGTGCGGGCGATGTAAGCCAGCACCTCGGGGTCGGTGGGCATGGGGTGCGGTGCGGGGGGTAATGTGGTCATGGCAGGCGCGCTCAAGTAATTGAAACGAACCTTAGCATGCGGCTCAACTTGCCACGCAAGGCATAGCCGACCCCCGCCCGCCGGTATGGCGCAAATGCTAGACGCCACTGCGCCAAGCCTGCTAGGCTTACGCCCATGCGCCCAACCGCCCCGACACAAACCACACCGCCCTACATCCCGCAGATCCGCCTCTACCAAGAGTGGCTGCAAAGCACACGCCAATTGCAGTTTGCCGACTACCGCGCGCTGTGGCACTGGTCGGTCACGGATTTGGATGCTTTCTGGCAAAGCATTTGGGACTACTTCGATATGCAATCGCCCATGCCCCACAGTGCGGTGCTGGCGCGCAATGTGATGCCCGGTGCCCAGTGGTTTACGGGCGCACAAGCCAACTATGCGCAACAGGTTTTTCGCCATGTGCAGGCAGCGCATGCTGCAGGTTTTCCGGCCATCATCTGCCAGGATGAATCGGGCCAGGTCACCGAACTTTCCTGGCCCGAGCTACGCCGCCAGGCCGCTTCGCTAGCCTTGCATTTGCGCGCCCAGGGCGTACAGCCGGGCGACCGCGTAGCGGCCTACCTGCCCAATTGCCCCGAAGCCATGGTGGCGTTTTTGGCCACCGTATCGCTAGGCGCGGTTTGGAGCATTTGCGCGCCAGACATGGGCACCGCCTCGGTACTGGACCGCTTTCGCCAGATCGAACCCAAGGTGCTGATCGCCGTCGATGGCGTGCACTACGCCGGACGCGCGCACGAGCGCATGGACGTGGTGCAAGCGCTCAAGGATGCGCTACCCACGGTGCAACACCTGATCGTGCACCACCACATTGGCACTGCCGCCAGTTCCTCGCTGCCGGTGGCGCGCGCCACCGCGCTGGCCGATACGCTGCAAGCCGATAGCGCAGCAACGGATGCCTTCGAGCCCCTGTGGCTGCCCTTTGACCATCCTTTGTGGATTGTGTATTCCAGCGGTACCACCGGCCTGCCCAAGCCCATCGTGCATGGCCACGGCGGCACAGTGCTGGTGGCGCTGGCCCTGAAGATTTTGCATAACGACGTGGGCTGTAGCTACCAGCCCAATAGCTGGGGCGAGCGCTACCACTGGTACAGCTCCACCGGCTGGGTGATGTGGAACGCACAAATGAGCGGCCTGCTCAACGGTACCACCTGCGTGATTTACGACGGCAACCCCTCCGGCCCCAAAGACGCGCCCGATTGGGGCACTTTGTGGCGCTTTGCCGCCGCCAACCGGGTGACTTTTTTCGGCGCGGGTGCCGCCTTTTATGCCAATTGCCAAAAAGCTGGGCTGGACTTGGCCAGCCTGGGTGATCTGTCGCGTATCCGCGCCCTGGGCACCACCGGCTCGCCGCTGGCACCGGAAACGCAAAACTGGGGTAGTGCCCAGTTCCGTGCGGTGCGCGCCGCCGCCCCAGCGCAAGCCTGGCCAGACGCCGATATCTGGTGGTGCAATATTTCGGGCGGCACCGACTTTTGCGGCGCATTTATCGGCGGTAACCGCGAACTGCCGCAAGAGCCTGGCGTGATGCAATGCCGTTTGCTGGGTTGCGCGGTTGAAGCTTGGAACGAAGCGGGTGAACCGGTGGTTGGCGAAGTGGGTGAACTGGTCTGCAGCCAGCCCATCCCCTCTATGCCCCTGTATTTTTGGGGCGACCCTGAAAACCAGCGCTACCTGGCCAGCTATTTTGAGATGTACCCCAAAGGCCTGGGGCGCCAACCCGGCGGTGGCGATGCCGCGCCCGAGACTGGCGGCGTCTGGCGCCACGGCGACTGGCTACGCATAGGCGCCCAAGGCGCTTTGCAAGAGGGCTGCGTGATTTATGGACGCAGCGACGCCACCATCAACCGCCACGGTCTGCGCATGGGCACCAGCGAGATTTACAGCGCCGTCGAGGCCTTGCCCGAAGTGCTGGACAGCATGGTGGTGGACCTGGAATACCTGGGCCGCGAAAGCTATATGCCGCTGTTTGTGGTGCTGCGCCCTGGGACGGCACTTGATGAGGCGCTCACGGCCCGGATTCGCGAAAGCATCCGCAGCGCCCTGAGCCCGCGTTTTTTGCCCAACGCCATCTTCCAGGTGGCCGAAATCCCGCGCACCCTGTCGGGCAAAAAGCAGGAACTGCCCATCAAGAAGCTGATGCTGGGCCAGCCGCTGGAAAAAGTGGTGAACCGCGAAGCCATGGCCAACCCCGGCTGCCTGGACTGGTATGTGCAGATGGCGCGCGAGCACCTGGCGCGCAGTGCTTGAAGCGCTGGCAACGGGATCGAAGCGGTATGTGACCGTCAAGGCGCGCCAACTGTCGGCCTTAGCCGGCGGGTTTGGCACGCCCAGGCCAAAATCGACCCAGATCGTGCAATGGGGGCAGGAAATAGTCGCCTTGGGCGGGTATGAAGCCGGTTTACGGGGGGCAAAACCCGGTAACCGGCTCTAATTTGCCCTGTACTTTTGCCTTCGGGGCGGAAAAAAGGCAAAATGGGGGGATGCGCGATAACACCACCACCAAGATCAGTCCCGACGGCCTCCGCTACCGCTCACGCGCCTCGGGGTCCCCATTTGCACAATCCTCTGGTAACGCCAGCATGAGCTGCGCCAAATGCGGCCTGCACAAGCCGCGTTCTTTGGGATCCTTTCGCAAGCTGGCAGGCAAAAGCATGTTTGTCTGCGGCGATTGCGTACCACCCAAGCCAGCGACCCCCGCAGCGGCGCCCGAGGCGCCGGCCAGCGGCAGCTGAAGCGCCGCTAACGCGCTTGCCCATGACGAGCGCGCCTCGGGGCATACCTGACAGCACCCGATGCGAATCGCCATAGCCGTGGCTTTGCCGCAAGAGTTGGACAGCGCCTTACTGCAAGGCGCAGCGCAGGTCTTTTACACCGGCGTGGGCAAAGTCAATGCCACCCTGGCTACGCTGCAAGCCCTGCAACGTTTCCATCCCGATATCCTGATTAACTTCGGCACCGCAGGCGCCGTCCAGCCGGGCCTGTCCGGCCTGCTGCCGGTCTCGCGCGCCGTGCAGCGCGATATGAACGCCGAGCCGTTGGCGCCACGCGGCACCACACCTTTTCACACAGGGCCACACCAGTTAGACGGCGGGCAAGCCGGTTGGGTCTGCGGCACCGGCGATAGCTTTGTCAGCGCACACGACCCTTGGTTTGACACCGCCGGCATCCATGTGGTGGACATGGAATTGTTCGCGATCGCCAGCGCCTGCCAAACCCAAGGCACGCCGTGGCGCAGCATGAAATTTATCTCCGACCAGGCCAATGGCGGCGCGCCCACCGACTGGCAAGCCAATGTGCGCCTTGGCGAGAAGTTATTTGTGCGTTGGTTTTTCGACGAGTTTTTGGCGCGAACCAAGGTAGATTGAAGCGCGCCGTTTGGCATCTTTGGCGAAGTTATTTCGCGAGTTACCATGACCTCAGAATTTTCCTTGCTCCGAATGCCCCGGTGGTCCGAAACAAGCCCACTTAGCTTATGTTCGCGATTCCGATGACCAAACCTACGAGGCGGGTGTCTACCGTAATTTTGGTGCGGGGTGAGTTAGTAAGTCAAACGCTTGCTAGCATCGCCACCAGCATGGCAGGGGCTGCGCCGATTTTTTTGGGCGTGATAGGTCCCGTATTGGCTGGCGTACTGGCTCTGGCGGTTGCGCCCCTGCTGTATGCCGGAACCTTGTACTACCCGGATGGAGTGTTGATTTTTTCAGTGCATACGGCCCTCACTTGTATGCCCATATTTTTTCTCCGACATCGTGTGTTGCCCACCAGTTTCATGAACTGGGCTGCGGGGCAGCCCATTAGCCCACTTTTTCGGCTGGCCGGGGACGTGCTTGCAGTTGCGATAGGGGTCTCACCTCTTGCGGGCATCTACGCCATGTCCTCGCTTGTCTGGGCCTGGCAATGGCCGCCATGGCTTCGGTCGGCATGGCTCCCAGCCTACACCACGGTTCTTGTGTCTTTGCTTTTCAATTGCATGTTTGGAATGCTGGTGCTGAACTGGCGATGGCGAGTCGATCGGTCTCGCCGCAAAGGTACGGCAACGGGTGGCCCTCATTCATCTCGGAAGGAATTGCAGGAACGCCTGGGGTTCGGCGCAGGTCACTTGGTCATTGCTCGCTACTTGTTGTGGCTTCCTTACTGGCGGCAGAAGCCAGTAACCTGGCATCTGGGTCAAGTGGCCACAACTCTGCTTATCGGGGTGGGCTTGGTGTACTTGCTTTTGAACCATGACAATTCACCCTGGCAAGCAGCCATTAGCCCGTCCATTGCAGTTTTCATCGTCTGCATTACCCTTTGGAGAGACGCAACAGTCCAACGCAGCCTGGCACACTTACTGGTAGTTGTTAATGGGTGGCCTATCGCATTTGCACGACTGCGCTTGATAGCTAATGTGTGGGCGGTTTTACCTGCGATGACTGTTCCGGTCTTGGCGCTATTTGTGGGACAGGGATTCGGTGCACCAGCATCGGACCGGGCCTCGCTTTGGTGGTTCGCTGTTGCCACAGCAGCAGGCGCGCCTATGGTTGTGCTACTCACAAAAGTTCACACTCCGCAGCGCTGGGCGATGGCCTCAGTATGGGCGGGAACGCTGATTGTTTGCGGAGGAAGTTTATGAATCGTGATTTACATATCAACGCGAAAGATCTGTCATTCCGCATTGGCAACAGAATCGTTTTAGATGCATTGACCTTTGAACTTCACGCCGGTGTGAACTGGATTCGCGGCCAAAATGGAACCGGAAAAACGACGCTCCTGAAACTTTTGGCCGGGGCGCTTCAACCTAGTCGAGGAGATATGCTGTTGGGCTCCGAGTCAATGGCACGGTTGCCAAGCGTAGAACGGCGAAAAATATTTTTTTCAGGTGATGATTTGCCCGACCTACCCTGGCTAAGCGCAGGGGAACTCATAGAAGTCTACGGCTCCATATACCGTAATATCGACAACGCGTTGCTTGACGTCCATCTGCGTGAGTTCAGACTTAAGGCTGTTCTTGACACACCTATTGCGGCCCTTTCACTTGGCGAGCGCCACAAGTTACAGCTTTCTGTGGCCCTTGCGGTCAATGCCAGTTTATTGTTGCTGGACGAACCCCTGAATGCGCTGGATGCTGAGGCGGTAGCGCTAGTGCGCAATGAGTTAACGCGCCGTCACACGCTCAAAGAGCAGGTTATTGTGCTGACGAGCCACTCTGATCCATGCATAAGCGCAAAGGTATTTGATTTGAGTGGTGGGACGAACTCGCGGTTGTTAGCGCTCCATCCCTAGTCTCGGGTCTGATGATCAAACCGCTCTAAAGGGTGCTTGCGTATAAAGGCTATGAAGGTGCGCTTCAGTAATGCGGCGGTGTAATCACCCAGATAACCCGCACCGGCACTTCGCCGGGGTTGGCGCAGCGGTGCACGTCGGTGCTTTTGAAGGAAAAGCTATCGCCTTCCTGCAAGCGGAAATGGCGGCCTGATACCCATAAATCCAAGGTGCCGGACAGCACATAGCCGGCCTCGGCGCCGTCATGAAAATAGTCTTCGCTATCCGAGCCCGGCTCGATGGTGCTGAGCAGCATTTCCAAGGGGCCGCTTAAATTGGGCGAGAGCAGTTCTTCTTGGATGCCCAAGCCGGTAAAGGACATGCGACGGCGGTGGGTGCTGCGCACCACCACATCGCGCTCGGCCGGGTCGCCTTCGGTGTTTTGCTGGAAGAACCAGTTCATGTGCACACCCAGCGCGTCGCTGATGCGTTTGAGCACCGCAATCGGCAGGCGCGAATGGTTGCGCTCTAGCTGGCTGAGGTAGCCGACCGAGATACCGGATTTTTCAGCGACTTCGCGCAGGGTCAGGTTTTTGACCAGGCGCAGTTCGCGCAATTGCTCGCCAATGGCCGCGCCCGGGTCGATGTCGGCCAGCACCGCCAGCGATTCATCGTTGTCTTCGGGAAGCGCCAGGCGCGCTGCTTGGATGGCCATGTTTGTCTATATTTGTATCAAGTCAGATAGCCAGCGCTGACATGCGCTTACACCTTGATGCGCGCCGAGCTAGGGTCATACAAGGGCGCCAACGATGGCTGCGCGCTGTAGCGCACACCGGCCACCTCAATCTCGTATTTGCCTTGCAAAATTACCTCAGGCGCTTCGCCCTGGGTTTGGCACTCCACATAGCCCATGCCCAAGGACTTGCCCAGATGGTGACCAAACATGCCCGAGCTGATGCGCCCGACGATGGCGCCGTCGCGCCAAATAGGTTCGTTGTGGTAGAGCAAAGGCGTGGCATCGTCCAGCGCAAACTGCACCAGGCGGCGTGTCAGGCCGGCTTCTTTTTGCGCTTGCAATGCTTCCAATCCGATAAAACCGCCGGGCTTTTTCATGGCGACGGCAAAGCCCAGGCCCGATTGCAGCGGCGTGTCTTCGTCGCTGATGTCGTGGCCCCAATGGCGGTAGCCTTTTTCCATGCGCAGCGAATTAAGCGCGTGGTAACCAGCCAACCGGCCACCGACTGAAGGCGCGGCTTGCATCAACGCGTCAAACACGCCGGGCGCGCACTCGGTGGGGATATACAACTCCCAGCCCAATTCCCCCACATAAGTGATACGACTGGCGCGCACGCGGGCATAGCCCAAATCGATGATTTGCGAGGTGCCGAAGGGGAAGGCCGCAGGCGACATATCGGCATCCGTCAACTGACTGAGCAACTCGCGCGAACGCGGGCCCATCACACCCAGCACCGCCATGCTGGATGACACATCGATGGCCATGGCGCGCGCATCGGCGGGAATATTGCGCTGCAGCCAAGAGAAATCGCGCGTCTGCGTGGCGGCGGCGGTGACGACCAGGTAGCGGTCTAGCGCTTCACGCGTGACCGTCAAATCAGCCTCGATGCCGCCGCGCTCATTAAGCCATTGCGTGTACACCACTTTGCCCACCGGCACCGACATATTGTTGGCGCTGATGCGGTTAAGCACGGCCTCGGCGTCCGGGCCTTGCACCACAAATTTGGCAAACGAGGACTGGTCAAAAATCCCCACCGCATTGCGCACCGCTTGGTGTTCCGCAGCCGAGTAGTCAAACCAGTTTTGGCGGCCGTAGCTATATTCGTACTCGGCTTTGACGCCCGCGGGCGCGTACCAGTTGGGGCGCTCCCAGCCGGCCGTTTCGCCAAAGCAAGCGCCTTGTGCGGCCAGGCGGTCGTGCAAGATGGATCGGCGCACACCGCGCGCCGTCTCGGGCTGGCGGAAGGGCCAATGCATGGCATATAGCAAACCCAGAGACTCCACGGTGCGGTCGCGCAGATAGCTGCGGTTGCGCTGAAAGGGCATGACGCGGCGAATGTCCACGTCCCACAAGTCCATAGGTGGATGGCCGTCGAGCATCCAGTCGGCCAGTACTTTGCCCGCGCCACCGGCGGATTGGATGCCGATGGAGTTAAAGCCAGCGGCCACAAACAAATTGCGCACTTCGGGCGTTTCGCCCAGCAAATAGCGGTCGTCCGGCGTAAAGCTTTCGGGGCCGTTGAAGAACAAATTGATACCGGTTTTTTCCAGCGCCGGGGTGCGGTGCATCGCAGCGGCCAGCAGCGGCTCGATGTGCTCCAAATCGTCGGGCAGGGATTCAAAGCTAAAGGTCTCGGGGATGCCTTTCATGCCCCAGGGCTTGGCCACCGGCTCAAACCAACCGACCAAGAGCTTGCCCGCGTCTTCTTTGAAGTAAGCGCAGCCATCCGGGTCGCGCAGTACCGGCAAATTGGAGTGCAAGCCTTCCATCGGCTCGGTCACGATGTAGAAATGTTCGGCGGCATGCAGCGGCACGGTGGTGCCGGCTTTGGCGCCCAGTTCATGCGCCCACATACCGGCGCAGTTGACCACCATGTCGGCGCGAATGGTGCCGAACTCGGTACGCACGCCCACGGCTTTGCCGTTTTCAACCAAAATTTCCTGGGCCGCGCAATTTTCAAAAATGCGCGCGCCACGGCTCTTGGCACCTTTGGCCAGTGCTTGCGTGGTGTCGATGGGGTTGGTGCGCCCGTCTTTGGGCAGGTACACGCCGCCTACAACGTCGGACACGGTAACGCCGGGCCACATGCTGGCGATTTCTGAAGGCGTGAGGGTTTGCACTTCCAGACCAAAGCACTTGGCCATGGACGCGCCGCGCTTGAGTTCTTCAAAGCGCGCTTGGTGCGTGGCAATGGCAATCGAGCCCGTTTGCCGAAAGCCGGTAGCCTGCCCGGTTTCCTGCTCTAGCGAGGCGTATAAATTGGTGGTGTACTGCGCCAGGCGCGTCAGGTTGTAGGTGGCGCGTAATTGGCCCACCAGCCCCGCTGCGTGCCAGGTCGTGCCGCAGGTGAGTTGCTTGCGTTCGAGCAGCACCACGTCCCGGCACCCGCGCAATGTCAGGTGATACGCCAAGCTGCATCCGACGATGCCGCCGCCCACAATGACCACACTGGCCTGATTAGGTAGATCCATACGACCCCCGTAAGTAAAAAAACTGTCGAAAATTATTTTAGTGTAAAAAATTCGCGCTAAATTTTAATTTTTATGCCTACAATCCAAAAAAATTCGCGTCAAGGTGCATTGTGACCCTTGGCCATGGTGTGAGACCGTCTTCGGAGCTTGATTCATGACAGAACATGCGCGCGTCGTTGTAATTGGGGGTGGCGTTGTAGGCTGTAGTTGCCTCTACCACTTGGCCGCTTTAGGGGTGAAAGACGCCCTGCTTTTGGAACGCGACGAGTTGACTTCAGGCTCCACCTGGCACGCCGCGGGCAATCTGCCCACGTTTTCCAGCAGCTGGAGTATTTTGAAGCTGCAAAAGTATTCCGCAGCGCTGTACCGCAAGCTGGCCGCATCGGCGGAGAACCCTATTAATTACCACCTGACTGGTTCGGTGCGCCTGGCCCATGGGCGTAACCGCATGGACGAGTTTCACCATGTCAAAAGCATGGCCAAGGCCAATGGCCTGGAATATGAAATCCTCTCGCCCTCGGACCTGAAAAACCGCTACCCGCTGATCGAAACCCACGACTTGCAAGGCGCGCTGTGGGACCCGCTCGATGGCGATATCGACCCCTCGCAATTGACACAAGCCTTGGCGCGCGAAGCGCGCTTACTGGGCGGCACCATCCGCCGCCACACCCGCGTCACTGCGCTGGCCCAAAAGCCCAATGGCGAATGGCTAGTCACCACGGATAAGGGCGAAATCACCGCCGAGATCATCGTTAACGCGGCAGGCTTTCGCGCCGGTGAAGTGATGGCCATGGTGGGACGCCATCTGCCCATCGTGGTGATGTCGCACCAGTATTTGGTGACGGAAGACGTGCCCGAACTGACTTCGCGCGGTGACGCGCGACTGCCACTTTTGCGCGACCCGGATACCTCGTATTACCTGCGCCAGGAACGCGAAGGATTCATCCTCGGGCCTTATGAATGGAAGGCCACGCCCATGTGGCTGGACGGCATGCCCGACGACTTTGCCAACCAGTTGTGGAACGACGATTTCGAGCGCCTGGAAAAATACATTGAAGACGCCATGGCCCGCGTGCCCGCACTGTCGCGCGCCGGAATTAAGCGCGGCGTGAACGGCCCCATTCCCTACTCGCCGGACGGCAACCCTTACATTGGCCCCGAACCGGGCTTGCGTAACTTCTTTCATTGCAACACCTTCAGCTTTGGTATTACCCAAGGCGGCGGCGCTGGTAAAGCATTGGCCGAATGGGTGGTACACGGCCAAACGGAATGGGACTTGTGGTCGCTGGACCGTCGCCGCTACGGCGACTACGCCACCACCGAATACACCGTGGCCAAGGCCATCGAGGTGTACCAAAACGAATACGCATCGTCCTCCCCTTACGAAGAGCGGCCCGCCGGGCGCCCGCTGCGAACCTCGCCTTTGTACGAAACCCTCAAGGCCAAGGGCGCCCGCTTTGGCGCACGCGGCGGCTGGGAGCGCGCGGTGTACTTGGATTTGAAGGGCAACATACCCGCCGACACCCATTCTTTCCGCCGCGAAAACGTGTGGCATGGCGCGGTGGCCGAGGAAGTGAAAGCCGTGCGCGAGCGCGTGGGCATTTTGGATTTGCCGGGCTTTACCAAATACGAACTCAAAGGCCCGGGCGCATCCAAGCACCTGGATTATTTGTCTTGCTCCAAGCTGCCTTCGCAAGGCCGCGTGTCGCTGGCGTATGCGCTCACGCCCACCGGCAAACTATGGAGCGAGTTCACCATCACGCGCTTGGGCGAAGACCATTTCTACATCATCAGCGCAGCCATTGCTGCCACGCATGACATGGACTTGCTGCGCCAAGGCTTGCCCGAGGGCAGCCCGATTAGCGTGACCGATGTCACCGCCGATTTCGGCACTTTAATCGTCGCCGGACCGCGCGCACGCGATGTGCTCGGTCAAGTCACGAAAGCGGATTTGTCGAACGCCGGTTTCCCCTGGCTGACGGCGCAGTACATCGAAACCGTGGCGGGGCGCTGCCTGGCGATGCGCGTCAACTACGTGGGCGAACTGGGCTGGGAATTGCATGCACCGGTAGCCCAATTGCCCACCTTGTACGCCGCCATCTGGGCTGCGGGCGCGGCCCACGATATCCGCGACTTTGGCCTCTATGCGATGGACAGTTTGCGCGTAGACAAATGCTACCGCGGCTGGAAGAGCGACTTGGAAAGTGGCTATACCCCGCTGGAAGCCTCGCTAGACCGTTTTGTGGACGTGAACAAGGCCGACTTCATTGGCAAAGCCGCATTGGCCGCCGAACATGCACGCGGCGCCGCGCAACGTTTTGTGCCGCTGATATTTGATGAAGACGGCGACGCCGAGAGCCCGTATTGCGCGCAAGTGTTTGATGGCGAACACAATGTGGGCCTGACCACTTCGGGCGTGTGGAGCCACACCTTAAAGAAGAGCGTGGCCCTGGCCTATGTCAAGGCCGACAAGGCTGCGCCCGGCACCAAGCTGCAAGTCAATGTGCTGGGCACGATGCGCAGCGCCACCGTGCACGCGGAGCCTTTGTACGACCCGAAAAACGAACGTCTGCGCGCCTGAGCCCTAGCTGCTCACCACACAGATAGACAAACCGAATCACAGGCATTTAACCGAGGTACCCCATGAGCGCAATTCTTGAGAAAACCAACCCCCGTGGCGGTGCCCGCGATGCCCGCCGCGCTGCGCGCTCTGCGCCTCTGCCCGACAGCCTACGCCCCGTGCGCCCCGGCATGAACGGCGGCGCCTACAAAGCGCTCAGCGATGCCGATGTCGTCAAAATCCATAACGCCGCTCTGGACGCACTGGAGAACATTGGCCTGGCCGATGCGCCCGAAAGCGGTATCGAGCTGATGACCAAAGCCGGTGCCAAGCTCACCGACACAGGCCGCTTGCTGTTCCCCCGCGCGCTGATTGAAGACACGGTAGCCAACGCCGCACGCCACTTTGTGTTGCACGGGCAAGACCCCAAGCACGATATGGAGCCCTGGGGCAGCAGGGTGTATTTCGGTACCGCAGGCGCGGCCGTGAGCATGGTGGATCCGTATACCGGCAACTACCGCGACTCCACCACCCAAGACCTGTACAACATCGCCCGCGTGGTGGACACGCTGGAGCACATCCACTTTTTCCAGCGCTCGGTGGTGTGCCGCGACCTGGATTTGCCGCGTGAGATGGACTTCAACACCACCTACGCCAGCGTCAGCGGCACTACGAAACACGTGGGCTCCAGTTGGGTATCGCCTGAGCATTTGGAAGAGACGCTCAAGATGCTGCACATCATCGCCGGTGGCGAAGACAAGTGGCGCGCGCGCCCATTTGTCAGCCAGTCCAACTGCTTTGTCGTGCCGCCCATGAAGTTTGCCTACGACGCATGCAAATGCCTGGAAGTGGCGGTGCGCGGCGGTATGCCGGTGTTGCTGCTTTCGGCAGGTCAAGCCGGTGCTACGGCACCCGCCTCCTTGGCGACCGCGCTGGTGCAAGAAACCGCTGAATGCCTGGCTGGCTTGGTGTATGTCAATGCGGTCAAGCCCAAAGCACCGGCCATGTTTGGCACCTGGTGTTTTGTGTCGGACTTGCGTACGGGCGCGATGTCGGGCGGCAGCCCGGAGCAAGCGCTGCTGTCCGCGGCCAGCGCGCAAATGGCACGCTTCTACGACCTGACAGGCGCCACCGCCTCGGGCATGTGCGACTCCAAACTGCCCGATGCCCAAGCCGGTTTTGAAAAGGCCTATAACCACGCGCTGGTGGGTAATGCCGGTGCGAATTTGATTTATGAATCCGCAGGCATGCTGGCCAGCCTCTTGGGTTTTTCGCTGGAAAGCCTGCTCATCGACAACGACATCATCGGCGCAGTGCAGCGCACGATTCGCGGCATTGAAGTCAACGACGAAACGTTGTCCCTGGACACCATCCGCGACGTTTGCCTGAACGGCCCCGGCCATTACCTAGGCGCGCCGCAGACTTTGCAGCTGATGCAAAAAGACTATCTGTACCCGCAAGTAGCCAACCGCGCCAGCCCCAACCAATGGACCGAAGCGGGCCGCCCGACGATTGTGGAAACCGCGTCCAAAAAGCTGCAAGTCATCCTCGATGGCCACTTCCCGTCGCATATTTCACCCGAGATGGACGCGCAAATCCGCGCTGAGTTTCCGGTGAAGCTGGCGCGCGAAGGAATGTTGCCTAAACATTAATTCCCGTCTGCATCAGTTCGCCGTTGCGCCAAGCGCAGCGAGAGCTGATCCATTCAGCCCTGAAGCGATGGATTACCGCGGCCCAGGGCCTACGGCCTCGCAAAGACCTGCTCATCGCCTATGGCCTGCCCTGCTATAGCGGCCGCAGTTGCGCAATGCGCTGCGTGCCGCGCTGCAAGGCCTCGCGCGCGGTGTGCACCGAGTGCGAGCCGAGCACCAAAGGATAGGGGTGCCGCACGGCAGAGCCCAACAGAAATGCGCAGTCGCCCTGCGCGCAAAACGCAATTTCGCTAGCGCCGTCGGCAAACACCGCCGCTTCGCGCTCCAGCGTCTGCCTCGCCACCTCCAAGCGCCCATGCTGGGCGAACACCCAGGCTAGCGTGTGTGCGGCGGGTAGCGTGTAGGTCCAGCGCTCGCCGTCGCGTAATTGCACCCACAGGTAGTTGGCATCAAAGGGGGCAGGAATCGCGCTGCGTGCCTCGCCATAGCTGCCCAGTAGCACGGTCACCGGGCCGGATACCGGCACGTTTTCCGGCTGGATAAAGAGCGCAGAAGGCTCTGCGTTTTCATGCGAGGGCGGCATGGAGAACCAGATTTGAAAACCACGGATAGCGTCCTCACCCAACGGCTTGGCGCGGTGCCAAATGCCGCCGCCGGCCATCATCCATTCGATACCGCCGCGCCGCACGCGATCTATCTGGCCTTGCGAAGTTTCATGCTCGATATCAAAGCTCAAAGGGAAGGTCAGCGTGGCAATGCCGGAGTGCGGATGGAAACCAAAATTAGGCCCCCCGCCACCTGGCGCTTCCAGGTAATCTAAAAAAACAAAGGGCTTGAGCAACTCGCCCAAGTCACCCGGACTGAACACGCGGGTAATTGGGCCGTGTCGTTTACCGGCAGTGCGTGTCAGGATGGTGGCAGGCGCAGCCATCAGGCCGGCCCGTCCTGCGGGCCCTGTCCATCACGGGCGGCCCAGCCGCGCCGGTAGCCCGCGCGATAGCCCAACCATGCGCCGCCACCGGCAGCCAGAATAATCAAAATCACAATTGCTGGAACCACTGTATTTCCCCTGGTGTGCGCGCATGGCCTGCGCCATGGCCTTCAGCGCAATATACCGCCATTACAAAGCTGGCGCGCAAAGCGCAAGCCATGCCCATGCCTGGGGCCTAGAACTAGGGTGCGCAGGGTTTCAAGCAATTACTTCAAAAATGCGTCACGAGGCAATGGCACAATGTTCCGACAAGCCCTATTGCGTAACAAGGAGTTTTTTTATGCAGCGTCGTCATCTATTGCAAGCGGCCAGTGCCGCAGGCGTGTTTCCCGGTCTGGCCCTGGCCGAGGATAAATACCCCAACAAAACCATCAACTGGATTTGCCCCTACGGCGCGGGTGGCAGTGCAGATTTGCGGTCTCGCCAACTAGCCAAACTGATAGGCGAGATATTGGGGCAATCCATCATCGTGGACAACAAGGCGGGAGCCGGGGGCAACATTGGTACCGAGGCGATTGCCAAGGCCAAGCCTGACGGATACACCATCGGCATGGGCAATTTCGCACCGTTGGCCGTGAACCACGCCTTGTTCAAAAAACTCAATTTCGACCCGTCTACCGACATCACACCGATTACGCTGGTAGAGCGCGGCCCCTTGATCCTGATGGTGCCCGCTGACTCGCCCTACAAAACCGTCAAAGACGTGGTGGCCGCGGCAAAGGCAGCACCGGGTAAATTGAGCTATGCATCGGGCGGCATTGGCGGGACGCACCACTTGAGTGGCGCCTTGTTTGAGTTCGCGGCGGGCATCGACATGATCCATGTGCCTTACAAAAGCGGCGCTGCGGGAACCAATGATTTGATGGGCGGGCAAGTGCAAATGATGTTCGAGCAGATGTACACCGCCATGCCGGCGATGAAAGGCGGCCGTTTGCGCGGGCTAGCCATCACTAGCAAAACCCGCTCTCCTCTGCTGGCGGACCTGCCTACCATGGGTGAGCAAGGCTACCCTGCCGTTGAAGTGCTCAATTGGCAAGGCTTGATTGGCCCCAAAGGCCTGCCCGCAGACATCATAAAAACCCTCAATACTGCTTGCAATAAAGCGCTCCAAGATCCCGATTTGAGGGAAAAAATGCTGGGCCAAGGCAATGAGATTGCGGGTGGTACCCCCGAACAATTTGCCGCGCTGATAAAAGCTGAATCGCCGCGCTGGGGCAAGGTAGTACGGGACGCCAAAATTGAACCAGAATAAAGCTTGCAGCTAGGGCCAGCGAAGCGTCCAGTTTGGTTGCTAGCGGTGGGTCTGGTGCGTCCAGCACCCTGATTGGTCTAAGCCCGCAAGAGGCTCGACTTACACCGCAGTGGGCGTTTGAGCCAAAGCCTGCGCCCGGCGTATGCTTTCCTGGCCGGGCAGCCACAGCACCGCCAGCACGCCGGTGGCGGCGATGCAGGCCATCAAGGTCATCAAGGTACCAAAGCCCGCCGCTTTGACCAGCGGCCCCAGCAAGTACACCGCCATCGAGCTGATGCCAAAGGAAATGGCAATGCGCGTGCCGCTGACGCGCGAGCGCATGGAGTCATCGATATAGCGCACCACCATGGCGTCGCTAAACGGAATGGCGGCAAACACCATCACCATGTAGCCGATGGCGGCCAGATACCACTGCCAACCGCTAGTTTGTGAGGCTACGGCAAAGGCCAGGCACTGCAAAATCAAAATGCCCACAAACAAGGGCTTGACCGCCACCCGGTCTAGCAAGCGCCCGACCACGAGTTGTGCCAGCGATCCAATGGCATAGACCGCTGCCAACAACAGCCCTAATGTGGAAGGGTCGCTGACCAAGCCTTGCAATCGATCAGCCAGCAATTGGGCATTGCCGTTAGTGGTGAAGTTGAACAACAGGCTGGTTGTGGTGGCGGTAATCACCATCACCAGAAAAGTGCGCAGCACCAGGCTCTTGGGCATGGTCACGCTCGCAGCGCGGCTGCGTGCGGGGGTGGCCGATTCCGCGGGCGCTTGCCAGGCAAACAGCAGGCCCAAGCCCATGCACACCAGCGCGGGCACCACAAAGGCCACGCGCCAGCCGAAATGCTCCACCAAAAAACCGGTGGACAAAGCCGCCGTGGCAATGCCCAAATTGCCCGCCAGCCCATTCACACCAATAGTCCAGCCGGGCCGCGCCGCGCTTTGCACCAGCATGGGAATACCGACCGGGTGGTAAATCGAAGAAAAAGCGCCCATCACCACCAAGGCAATCGCCATCTCGATGGGTGTGCGGGTGCAGGCCACGGCTAGCGCGGACAGGCCCATGCCAAAGAAGAACACCAGCATCATGCGGCGCCGGCCCCACAAATCGCCCAAGCGCCCCGAAGGCACCGAGCCCAGGCCAAACAGCACAAAGGCGCCGGTGGTGTAAGGCATCATGTCTTCCCAGCGCGCCAGGCCAAAGTCTGTGGCAATCGCGCCCACGGCAGCGGCAAAAATCAACAAAAACAAATGGTCCAGCGCATGGGCGAGGTTGAGCAATATTTGCGTAGTGCGGTTCATCGGGCCATTCTAGGCAAGCTCTGTCCAGGCAGGTCGAGGCGATACCCGCCACACCCGTCACTGCGAGGAGCGCTAGCGACGCGGCAGTCCATAACTTCATGGATTACCACGGCCTTCGGCCTCGCAATGACGATACTTTCCCAGGCCTACGGCCTCGCAATGACCGGCTCTCGCTGGCGTGGCGAAGACATCGCTTTGTCGCCTAGTGGACGCGGCGCCGCATGCGCTTACCCCGACAATCGCGCGCAACACCACAGGCCGCCACTATGACGCAATCAACATCCGCAACCGAACAAAGTCATTACCGCATTTGCCCTCTGTGCGAAGCCTGTTGTGGTTTGGAGGTACGCACCCAAGGCGAAAAAATTATCAGCATTCGCGGCGCCGAGCAAGATGTGTTTAGCCACGGCTATATTTGCCCCAAAGGCGTGTCGCTGAAAGACCTGCATGAAGACCCGGACCGACTGCGCACGCCGCTGATCAAACGCGATGGCCAATTTGTAGAAGCGAGTTGGGAAGAAGCTTTTGCCGAAATCCACAAGCGCTTGCCGCCGCTGATTGAAGCGCATGGTGGCGACACCGTGGGCTGCATCGTGGGCAACCCGGTGGCGCACAAGATTGGGCTCTTGGCCTACTTTCCGCGCTTGGTGCGCGCCATCGGCACGCGCAATATTTTTTCTGCATCTTCGCTGGACCAGATCCCCAAGCAGCTCAGCAGCGGCCTGATGTTTGGCGATTGGAACGCGGTGGCGGTGCCCGATATCGAGCGTACTGATTTCATGCTGATATTGGGCGCCAACCCCATGGTGAGCAACGGCAGCTTATGGACCGTGCCCGATTACCGGGGCAAAGCGCGAGCGATGCGCGAGCGCGGCGGACGTATCGTGGTGGTGGACCCGCGCCGCACCGAAACCGCGGCGCAGGCGGACATGCACCTGCCTATCAAACCCGGCGGCGATGCCTTCTTTTTGCTCGGCTTGGTACATACCTTTTTTGCAGAAAACTGGGTGCGTCTGGGCCACCTGGAGCCGCATCTTGCGGGCCTGAATGCGCTGCGTGAAGCGGTGCAGCCCTTCAACCCGGAACGCATGGCGCCAGGCTGCGGTATCGATGCGGCAACACAGCGCAGCATTGCCCGCCAACTGGCCCAAGCAACGCGTGCCGTGGTCTATGGCCGCATTGGTACCTGCACCCAGCGCTTTGGCACTATCAATAGCTGGCTGGTCGATGTGCTCAATGTGCTGACAGGCAATCTGGACCGTGAAGGCGGCGCCATGTTTACCAAAGCCGCGGCCTTTGCGGTGAACACCAGCGGCACGCCGGGTCAGGGGCGCGGCGTGATTACCGGCAGGCGTCACAGCCGCGTGTCCAAGGCGCCCGAAGTGTTTGGCGAATTTCCCATCACCTGCCTGGCCGAAGAAATCGAAACACCCGGCCCCGGCCAGATCAAGGCCTTAATTTGCATTGGCTCCAACCCGGTGCTCTCCACACCCCAGGGGCCGCGCATCGCCAAGGCCCTGTCGTCTTTGTCCTTCATGCTGAGCTTGGACATTTACCTCAACGAGACCAGCCGCCATGCGGACGTCATCTTGCCCGGCCTCTCGCCGCTAGAGGATGTGCATTACGACATCGCTTTCCCACAGTTTTCTTACCGCAACCATGCGCGCTTTAGTGGGGCGGTGTTTGCCAAACCGCCAGGACAGCCCGAAGAGTGGCAAACCTTGCTGCGCCTGGCCGACATCATCCAAGGCAAGCCCGAGGCGCCGCTTGCAGGCCCAGAGCAAGGGCCCGAAGCACTCATCGACCAAGCACTGCGTGCCGGGCCTTATGGTCTGACGCTCGATCAAGTGAAGGCCGCGCCCGGTGGCATCGACTTAGGCGCTTTACAAAGCCGCATGCCCGAGATGCTGCGCACGCCTTCGGGGAAGATTGAACTGGCACCGCCTATGGTGCTGGCCGACCTGGCGCATGTGGAGGCGGCGTTAGACACGGCGCCCGAAGGCATGCTCTTGATAGGGCGGCGTGACGTACGCTCGGGCAACAGCTGGATGCACAACCTGCCCGTCCTGGCCAAAGGCCCCGAGCGCTGCACTTTACTGATCCACCCGCAAGACGCTGCCCGCCTGGGCCTGGCCCAAGGCGCCTTAGCCCAACTCAGCGCCCAAGGCACCACGCTGAGCGCGCCGGTGGACATCAGCGAAGACATGATGCCCGGCGTCGTGAGCCTGCCGCACGGCTGGGGCCATGATCTGCCAGGTAGCCAAATGCAAGTGGCTGCGCGCCGACCCGGAGTCAACCTCAACGCCTTGCTGAGCGACAGCGCGCGCGACCCGCTGTCGGGCAATGCGGTGCTGAGCGGGGTACCGGTGCAGGTGTCGGCTATGGCGTGAAGTACAGGCTTGGGGTGCTTAAATGCAAAAGGGTAAATGCGACACCTAGGCACGAAGTCTCGGCGGCGGCCCCATGGGCTGGCGCAAATGGCCAATGCCGCGAAACTCTACATTGTGGGTGGTGATGGTTTCCCACAAGTGGTCGCCATAGTAAAAGGGCTCAAAGGCCTCTGCCCCCGGCAAGTCCAAGGGCGCGATCACCGCATCGGCGCGTGGCTCGTAAAAATAGGGAATGGAAAAACGCTCCTGCCCGTAACCGAGCACGCGGTGTACCGTGGCCTGCACCCGCCCCGCCGTCCAGCGTTGCAGCACCTTGCCAAAATTGACCGCCAAAGTGCCTTCGCTGGGCGCGATATCCAACCAATGCCCGTCGCGATGGCGGGCCTGCAAACCACCCACGCCATTTTGCGCCAGCAGGGTTAAAAAGCCGGTGTCGGCATTCGGCCTGCCGGTCAGGTAATAGCGCTGGCCCGCATGCTCGGCCCACATCGCCTCGTCGCCCACTGCTTGCAGCGATGCTGCGCTGCGCACCGGGTAGCGGATCAAGCGCAGCGTAGAAATGCCTTGCTCAAAAGCAGCATCAAAACGGTGCTGGGGCAAACCCAAACCACGCGCCAGACTTTGCATGATGGCGGCGCTGAGCCGGTGCATGGCCTGGTAGTACTGCGCCGCCGCAAAGCGCCAGCCCGGCAGGTCTTGCTCCGAGGGCAATGGGCTGGGCTCGCGCAAGGGGTCACCCTGCTGCAGCGCGAGTTCGGGCCAAACCAAATCCGGGCCGATGTCTATGCCCTCTTTGTAGGTTGGAAAACCGTTTTGCAAAGGAAACCAACCCCGGTAAATATTGGGCTGCTGCGCGTTAAATTTGCGCAGCCACAGGCGCTTTGATGCTGGCTCTGGTAGCGACAAAATACGCAACAGCGATTGGCGCTGCGCCGCGTCCAGCTGCGCCCAAGCGGGCAAGTCGCCCAGCAGAAAAAAGCCGGTATCCCGCGCGGCTATTGCGATAGCTTGGTCCGCAGCGCTTTGATGCTGCAACGCGCCTGACAACAAATCAGCCGCAGAAATTGTGGGAATGGCTTGCGAGGACATTGGTGGGCTGATGGCAGGTTTGATAGCGGCCATTGTGCTGCAAGCCGTCAGAACTGTTCTCATCACCCTGCTTTCAAAAGCAGTGCGCCGCGCCACGCAAACAATAGACACAAAAAAAGCACCGGGACAAAAGTCTAGGTGCTTGCTTGTTTGCTTTGCCACCAAGTAAATGGTGGGCGGTGCAGGTTTCGAACCTGCGACCCCCACAGTGTGAATGTGGTGCTCTACCCCTGAGCTAACCGCCCTGAAACTGGCCAGGAAAGCCAGCAATTATACGGTTGATTCGGCGCGCACCCAGACCGTCTTACCGGCGCTGGCCTTGTCTATTTCGGCCAGCACCTTGGCATGGGCTTGTAATTCTTGCTCGGTCGCTGCTAGCACTGGCAGAGCCAAGGTGGCGAAATCGATCCGGCTGCCTGCGGCTTGCGCGCTGGTCTCGCTTCGGCTGTCCATCAGCAAAGCATCTTGCCCGCGCGTCATGTTGATGTACACCTCGGCCAGCAATTCGGCATCCAGCAATGCGCCGTGCAACTGGCGGCCACTGTTATCCACCTCCAGCCGCGCGCACAAGGCGTCCAGGCTGTTGCGCTTGCCAGGAAACATTTCCTTGGCCATGAGCAAGGTGTCTATGACGCCGCTCACGCAAGTGTGCAGCGGCGGCTTGGCCAGCAAAGACAGCTCGCGGTTTAAAAAACCAATATCAAAGGGCGCGTTGTGGATGATGAGTTCGGCGCCTTGGATAAAGGCCAGCACTTCATCGGCCACTTGCGCAAACTTGGGCTTGTCCAGCAAAAACTCGTTGCTAATGCCGTGCACCTTGAGGGCCTCTTCGTGGCTGTCGCGCTCGGGGTTGACGTAAATGTGCAGCTTATTGCCGGTGAGCTTGCGATTGACCAATTCCACGCAGCCGATTTCAATGACACGGTCGCCCTGCTCGGCAAACAAGCCGGTAGTTTCGGTGTCTAAAAATACCTGGCGCATGGCTTAGTGGTTTTCTTTGGCGTGGTTAATGGAGTATTTGGGAATCTCCACCACCAGGTCTTTGTTGCTGACGATGGCCTGGCAGGACAAGCGCGAATTGGGCTCCAAGCCCCAGGCGCGGTCTAGCAAGTCTTCTTCGGTTTCTTCGGCCTCGTTGAGCGAGGCCAGGCCTTCGCGCACGATGACGTGGCAGGTGGTGCAGGCGCAGCTCATGTCGCAAGCGTGCTCGATGGCGATGCCGTTTTCCAGCAAGGCCTCGCAAATCGTGGTGCCTGCGGCAGCGCGCACCTGGGCGCCTGCGGGGCAGTATTCGGAATGGGGCAGTATGTGAATGATGGGCATAGCCGGGGGTTTAAGTTTTAAAGCTGTCTTGCAGCGAGTCCAAAGTGTGGCCGGACAAAGCCTGGGCAATGCCACGGTTCATGCGCTGAGCGGCAAAGGCTTCGGTCACTTGGGCCAGTTGTTTGCTCACCGCTTCTATTTGCGCCGCGTCGTCGCCTTGCGCGGATGCCAGTAAAGCGGCTATCGCGGCGTCCACATCGGCGCGCTCTTGGGCGCTGAGCAAATCACCATCCGCCTTCAAGGCGCTTTGCGTGGCCAGCACCAGGCGCTGCGCATCCACACGCGCCTCGACCAGCGCGCGGGCGCGCATATCGACTTGCGCGGTGCTAAAACTTTCTTGCAGCATGCGGGCGATTTGATCGTCGCTTAAGCCATACGAAGGTTTGACATCTATTTGCGCCTCGACACCGCTGACTTGTTCGCGCGCGCCCACATGCAGCAGCCCATCGGCATCGACGGTGAAGGTGACGCGGATGCGCGCCGCACCGGCCACCATGGGCGGGATGCCCCGCAACTCAAAGCGCGCCAGGCTACGGCAATCGGCCACCAAATCGCGCTCGCCTTGCACCACATGCAGCGCCAGCGCGGTCTGCCCGTCTTGGTAGGTGGTGAAGTCCTGCGCCATGGCAGTGGGAATCGTCTGGTTGCGCGGCACGATGCGTTCTACCAAACCGCCCATGGTCTCGATGCCCAAGGACAGCGGAATGACGTCGAGCAGTAGCAAATTGCCCGAGGGGTTGTTGCCCGCCAATTGGTTGGCCTGAATCGCTGCGCCCAGGGCTACTACTTCGTCGGGGTTGAGGTTGGTCAAGGGCGCTTGCCCGAAAAAATCCGCCACCGCCGCCCGCACCTGGGGCATGCGCGTGGAGCCACCGACCAGCACTACACCTTGGATATCTGCCGTCTGCAAGCGCGCATCGCGCAAGGCTTTACGCACCGCCTGCAGGGTGCGCGCCGTTAGGGGCTGCGTGGTCGCTTCAAATTGGGCACGGTTGACCGACAGGTCAATACGCCCTGCCTCCAGGCTTAATTCCACAGGCGCGATATCTTCATCCGACAAAGCCTCTTTGCAGGCACGCGCAGCTTGCAATAACAAAGCCTGGTCTTCCATGCCTTGCACTTGCGTGCTTGACTGGAGCACTATCCAATCAGCCAAGGCGCGGTCGTAGTCATCGCCCCCTAAAGCCGCATCACCGCCTGTCGCCAACACCTCAAACACGCCTGCGGACAAACGCAGGATAGAAATATCAAACGTGCCGCCGCCCAGGTCATAGACCGCATACACGCCCTCGCTGGCGTTGTCCAAGCCATAGGCAATAGCGGCCGCCGTGGGCTCATTGATAAGGCGCAATACATTCAAGCCCGCCAGTTGCGCCGCGTCTTTGGTGGCCTGGCGCTGCGCGTCATCAAAATACGCGGGCACGGTAATTACCGCGCCAAAAATATCGTCGTTAAAGCTGTCTTCGGCGCGGAACCGCAAGGTCGCCAAAATCTCCGCACTCACTTCCACTGGGCTTTTTTCACCGGCAATGGTGCGCACCTTGACCATGCCGGGCGCATCGACCAAGGCATAGGGTAAGCGGGCCGCATCTGCGATATCCGCCAAGCCTCGCCCCATCAAGCGCTTGACCGAAGCTATCGTGTTGCCGGGGTCCGCGCTTTGCTGCTGCAAAGCCTCACTGCCGATTTGGCGGCGCTGCGCGTCCAGGTAGCGCACGACGCTGGGCAGCAATACGGCGCCAGTGGCATCGGGCAGGCATTCGGCCACGCCGTTGCGCACCGCAGCCACCAGCGAATGCGTGGTGCCCAGGTCAATGCCGACGGCAATACGCCGTTCGTGCGGATTGGGCGATTGGCCCGGTTCAGAAATTTGGAGCAAGGCCATAAAAGAATCAGCTAAGCGCGTCAAAGCGCGCGTCCAGGTCGTGGCGGAATTTTTCAATAAACATCAGGCTGCGCACCAGAGGCACAGCAGCGGGATAGTCCTGCCGGTCATCCAGCGCTTGGGCACACAGCGTCAGCAGTTCGTTTTGCGTCGAGTCTACCGAAGCGGCCAGGGCGTCTAAGTCGGCCACGCTGCGGGCCTCGTCTAGGGCCTCGCGCCACTCTATTTGCTGCATCAAAAAAGCAGGCGCCATAGCGGTGTTGCTGTGCGCTTGAATGGGCGCGCCCTGCAGCTCGCACAAATACGCGGCGCGTTGCAGGGGGTTTTTTAGGCGCTGGTAGGCCTCGTTGATGCGTACCGACCATTGCATGGCCAGGCGCTGCGCCGCTGCGCCTTGGGCGGCAAATTTGTCCGGATGGGCTTGGGCTTGCAGGGCTTTCCAGCGCGCATCCAAGGCGCTGCGCTCTTGCGCAAACTGCTGGGTCAGGCCAAACAGTTCGAAGTCATTGGATTGGAGGTTCACACCCGGAAGGACTCACCGCAGCCGCATTTATCACGCTCGTTGGGGTTATTGAAGCGAAAGCCTTCGTTCAATCCCTCGCGCACAAAGTCCAACTCGGTGCCATCGATATAGGCCAGGCTTTTCGGGTCCACCAACACTTTGACGCCGTGGCCTTCAAACACCACATCATCACCACTGAATTCGTCCACGTATTCCAGTTGGTAGGCCAAGCCCGAGCAGCCGGTGGTGCGCACGCCCAGGCGCACGCCTACGCCTTTGCCCCGCTTGGTCAGGTAGCGGGTCACGTGGCGCGCCGCGGCCTCAGTCAATGAAACTGGCATATCAGTTGAGGTGTTTTTTCTTGTAATCATCGACCGCCGCCTTGATGGCGTCTTCGGCCAAGATGGAGCAGTGGATCTTGACCGGCGGCAAAGCCAGCTCTTGCGCGATTTCGTTGTTTTTGAGCGATGCCGCTTCGTCCAGGGTCTTGCCCTTGACCCATTCGGTGACCAAAGAGCTGGACGCAATCGCCGAACCGCAGCCATAGGTTTTAAACCGCGCGTCTTCGATCACTCCGGTGAGCGGATTCACCTTGATTTGCAGCTTCATCACGTCGCCGCAGGCGGGTGCGCCCACCATGCCGGTGCCTACCGTGTCGTCGCCTTTATCAAAGCTGCCCACGTTGCGGGGGTTTTCATAGTGGTCCACCACTTTGTCGGAATAAGCCATTGTGTTTACCTCTTTGTAATTGAATTGGGAGCCGATGCCGTGCGTTTAATGCGCAGCCCATTGGATAGTAGAAATATCGATACCTTCCTGGTACATATCCCACAAGGGGCTTAAGTCGCGCAACTTGGCGACGTGGAATTTGATGGTCTCCACGGCATAGTCTATTTCGGCCTCGGTAGTCCAGCGGCCAATCGTCATGCGCAAGCTGCTGTGCGCCAACTCGTCGCTGCGGCCCAAGGCACGCAGTACGTAGCTGGGCTCCAGGCTGGCCGAGGTACAGGCCGAGCCGCTGCTCACCGCCAGGCCTTTAATACCCATCATCAGCGACTCGCCCTCTACATAGTTAAAGCTCATGTTCAGGTTGTGCGGCACGCGCTTGTCCAGATGGCCATTGATAAAGACCTGCTCGACATCTTTGAGGCCCGCCAGCATGCGCTCGTGCAGCGCGCGAATGCGGATGTTCTCGCCTGCCATTTCTTCTTTGGCTATGCGGTAGGCCTCGCCCATGCCCACGATTTGGTGCGTGGGCAAAGTGCCGCTGCGCATGCCGCGCTCATGACCGCCGCCGTGCATCTGCGCTTCCAGGCGGATGCGCGGTTTGCGACGCACAAACAAAGCGCCTATGCCTTTAGGGCCATAGGTCTTGTGCGAAGTCAGGCTCATCAAATCAACCGGCATGTCGGCCAGCTTGAATTCCACCCGGCCCGTGGCCTGTGCGGCATCGACATGGAAAATCACGCCTTTTTCGCGGCAAATGGTGCCAATAGCGTTGATGTCTTGAATCACGCCGATTTCATTGTTCACAAACATCACGCTGGCCAAAATCGTATCTGGGCGGATGGCGGCTTTAAATACTTCCAAGTCCAGCAAACCGTCTTCCTGCACATCCAGGTAGGTCACTTCAAAGCCCTGGCGCTCCAGTTCGCGGCAGGTATCGAGCACGGCTTTGTGCTCGGTCTTGACGGTAATCAGGTGCTTGCCCTTGGACTTGTAAAAATGCGCCGCGCCTTTAATAGCCAAGTTATTGGATTCGGTCGCGCCCGAGGTCCAGACGATTTCACGCGGGTCCGCGCCAATTAGCGCAGCCACCTGCCCGCGTGCGTTTTCAACCGCCTCTTCCGCTTCCCAGCCCCAGGCGTGGCTGCGTGAAGCAGGGTTACCAAAATGCGCGCGCAACCAAGGCACCATGGCGTCTACCACCCGCTCGTCGCAAGGGTTGGTGGCGCTGTAGTCCATGTAAATCGGGAAATGAGGGGTGGAGTCCATAAAGTTCAGTGTTCAATCAATAAATAAGCAAGAAGCAGATGTGCGGCCCCAAGGGGCGCATGTACTTAAGGTGTCAGACTTTCGAAAAGGCGTTCCCCAAAGCAAATACCGAGTTAGGTGCATTAATGCGCACCGGTTGGCTGACGGGAATAGCCGAAATCGCGCGCTTGATGCTGGGCTTTTCCTCCACTTGCAGGCCTTTGGCCAGTTGGTCATCGACCAATTTTTGCAAGGTAACCGAATTTAAAAATTCGACCATGCGCAAGTTCAGCGAACTCCACAAATCATGGGTCATACAGCGCGAGCCGTCGGTTTGGCAGTTTTCTTTGCCGCCGCAGTGAGTGGCGTCTATGGGTTCGTCCACCGAGGTAATGATGTCGGCCACGGTAATGTCCGCTGCGCGCCGCGCCAAGGTGTAGCCGCCGCCGGGGCCTCGGGTGGATTCCACCAGCTCGTTGCGGCGCAGCTTGCCGAACAATTGCTCTAAATACGAGAGAGAAATTTGCTGGCGCTGGCTGATGGCCGCCAGGGTGACCGGGCCGCCGGCCTGGCGCAGGCCCAGGTCAATCATGGCGGTGACGGCAAAACGGCCTTTGGTGGTGAGGCGCATGGCGGGCTCCTGAATCGGGTATTAAGTTGACTAACGGACTCAAGTATAACCAACAACCTACTGATTTGCTCGGGTAAATAGACCGCTCAGTATTAATTTTGCCTATCAAGCCCGCAGCGGCAGCAGTAATACCTTGTCTCGCCCCGCCGCGCCAAAGGCCTGCTCCTTGAGGATGGCCAATTGGTCGCGCACCCGCGCGGCTTTTTCGAACTCCAGGTTGCGGGCATGTTCCATCATGAGCTTTTCCAGGCGCTTGATCTCGCGGGCCACGTCTTTTTCGCTCATGTCCTCCACCTGGGCGCGCTGCATCGCGTCGCGCTCCAGGCGGTCGGCCTCTTTGCCGGCCTTCTCGCTGTACACGCCGTCGATCAGGTCGCGCACTTCTTTGACGATGCTGCGCGGCGTAATGCCGTGCTCGAGGTTATGGGCCACCTGGCGCGTGCGCCGCCGCTCGGTCTCGCCGATGGCGCGGGCCATAGAGTCGGTAACGCGATCGGCGTACAAAATCGCCCGCCCATGCAAATTGCGTGCTGCACGGCCGATGGTTTGGATGAGCGAGCGCTCCGAGCGCAAAAAGCCTTCTTTGTCCGCATCCAAAATCGCCACCAGTGAGACTTCGGGCAAGTCAATGCCCTCGCGCAGCAGGTTAATACCTACCAGCACATCAAAAGCGCCCAAGCGCAAATCGCGCAATATCTCTACTCGCTCTACCGTGTCCACATCGCTGTGCAGGTAACGCACTTTGACGCCGTTGTCGCTCAAATAGTCAGTCAGTTGCTCGGCCATGCGCTTGGTCAGCGTGGTGATCAGCACGCGTTCGTTTTTGTCCACGCGGATGCGGATTTCTTGCAGCACATCGTCCACCTGCGAGCTGGCCGGGCGCACTTCCACTTCCGGGTCCACCAGGCCGGTGGGACGCACCAATTGCTCCACCACCTGGCCGGTATGGTCTTTTTCCCATTGCGCAGGGGTGGCCGATACGAACACCGCCTGGCGCATTTTGCGTTCGAACTCTTCAAACTTCAGAGGCCGGTTGTCCAGTGCGCTGGGTAGGCGAAAGCCGTATTCGACCAGCGTGGTTTTGCGGGACCGGTCGCCGTTGTACATGGCGCCCAACTGGCCGATCAGCACATGGCTTTCGTCCAAAAACATGAGGGCGTCTTTGGGCAGGTAATCGGTCAGCGTCGCTGGCGGTTCGCCCGGCGCGGCGCCAGACAAATGGCGCGAATAGTTTTCAATGCCTTTGCAATGGCCTACCTCGCTGAGCATTTCCAGATCAAAACGGGTGCGCTGCTCCAGGCGCTGCGCCTCGACCAGCTTGCCCATGCCCACCAGTTCTTTGAGCCGGTCCGACAGCTCGGTTTTGATGGTTTCCACCGCCATCAACACCTGCTCGCGCGGCGTCACATAGTGGCTGCTGGGGTAGACGGTAAAGCGCGGAATTTTCTGACGGATGCGCCCGGTCAGCGGGTCAAAGAGTTGCAAAGACTCGATCTCGTCGTCAAACAACTCCACGCGAATCGCCATCTCGCTGTGCTCGGCGGGGAAGATGTCGATGGTGTCGCCGCGCACACGAAAAGTGCCGCGCGAAAAATCCATATCGTTGCGCTGGTATTGCATGCGCACCAATTGCATGATCATGTCGCGCTGCCCCAGCTTGTCGCCGGCGCGCAGCGTCATCACCATCTGGTGGTAGGCCTCGGGCTGGCCGATACCGTAAATCGCCGAGACGGTGGCCACGATGATCACATCGCGCCGCTCCAGTACGCTTTTGGTGCAGGACAAGCGCATTTGTTCGATGTGCTCGTTAATCGCCGAATCTTTCTCGATAAACAAATCGCGCTGCGGCACATAGGCCTCGGGCTGGTAGTAATCGTAGTAGCTGACGAAATACTCCACCGCGTTGTTCGGGAAAAACTCGCGGAACTCGCTGTAGAGCTGCGCGGCCAGGGTTTTATTAGGGGCAAAAATAATCGCCGGGCGGCCTAGCTGGGCAATCACATTGGCCATGGTGAAGGTCTTGCCCGACCCGGTCACGCCCAGCAGTGTCTGAAACACCTCGCCATCGCGCACGCCTTCGACCAACTGCGCAATCGCGGTGGGCTGGTCGCCCGCTGGGGGATAGGGCTGGTACAGCTCAAAGGGCGAATCAGGAAAACTGACATATTCGCCGGGACGATGGGGGGCTATGACTTCGAGGGGTTCAGACATGGGCTGCGGTGAGAGGACAACCCGCAAGCTTAGCGCAGTAAGCCCTGGCGCGATATGCGCTTCGCCGCCTTGCCTTGCCTTGCCTTGGCATTAAGGGTTGCTCTACAAAAGGCCAAGCCCGTCTTTGCGAGGCCGCAGGCCGTGGCAATCCAGGCTTTGTGCTTGCATGGATCGCCGCGTCGCTTTGCTCCTCGCGATGACGAACTTTTACGGACCTCCCTGGGGGCAATGAAAGCGCAAAGGCTAAAATGGGTGGCTGCTTTTCTCCTGGCCCCGCGTGAATGCGGGCGCACCATTCCTCAACTGCTTCAGGACTTCTTCATGTCTCTTTTCTCCGCCGTCGAAATGGCCCCGCGCGACCCGATCTTGGGTCTGAACGAACAATTCAATGCCGACACCAACCCCGCCAAAGTCAATTTGGGGGTGGGCGTGTATTTCGACGAGAACGGCAAGCTGCCCTTGTTGCAATGCGTGCAAGCCGCTGAAAAAACCATAATGGAAAAGCCTACGGCGCGCGGCTATTTGCCGATTGACGGGATTGCCGCCTACGACAGCGCCGTCAAAGGCCTGGTGTTTGGCGAAGGCTCTGAGCCGGTCACCTCCGGGCGCGTAGCCACCGTGCAAGCCGTGGGCGGCACCGGTGGCCTAAAAATCGGTGCAGACTTTTTGCACTACGTCAGCCCCGGCGCTACCGTCTTGATTTCGGACCCGAGCTGGGAAAACCACCGCGCGCTGTTTAGCCACGCCGGCTTCAAGGTCGAGACCTATGCCTATTACGACAGCCAAAAGCATGCGGTTAATTTTGAGGGCATGCTGGCCTCGCTGAACGCCGCAGCGCCGGGCACCATCGTCGTCCTGCACGCTTGCTGCCACAACCCCACCGGCTATGACATTACCCCGGCCCAATGGGACCAAGTCATCGCCGCCATCCAGGCACGCAGCCTGACCGCGTTTTTGGACATGGCCTACCAGGGCTTTGGCCACGGCATCGCCGAAGACGGCGCGGTGGTGGCCAAGTTCGTGGCTGCTGGATTGAACTTCTTCGTGTCTACCTCGTTTTCCAAGAGTTTTAGCCTGTATGGCGAGCGCGTCGGCGCGCTGAGCGTCGTATGTAAAGACAAAGAAGAGTGTGCTCGCGTGCTGAGCCAGCTCAAAATCGTCATCCGCACCAACTATTCCAACCCACCCATCCACGGTGGCGCGGTGGTGGCAGCGGTGCTGGGCAACCCGGTATTGCGCGCCCAATGGGAAGAGGAACTGGGCACCATGCGCGTACGCATCAAAACCATGCGCCAACAACTGGTCGAGGGCCTGAAAGCGGCTGGCGTGGCCCGCGATATGGGCTTTATTACCAGCCAAATCGGCATGTTTAGCTATTCCGGCCTGAGCAAGGACCAAATGGTGCGTTTGCGCAATGAGTTCGGCGTCTACGGCACCGACACCGGCCGCATGTGCGTAGCCGCGCTGAACGGCAAAAACCTGGACTACGTGTGCCAGTCGATTGCCAAAGTGCTCTGAGCGCGGCGCCTGCTTAAGAAAACGCGTCGGGTTTCCGACGCGTAAGCCGTGCAGCCAGGAAATGCTGTTATATTGCACTGCAACATTTTCCAAAGGATAGCCAGATGCTCTACGAGCTTTACGAGACCCAGCGCGCACTGATGGAACCCTTTTCCGACCTAGCCAATTTCGCCGCCAAGTCGCTGTCCAACCCGGTTTCGCCGCTGTCCCAAAGCACGCTTTCGCAACGTATGGCGGCCGGTTATGAGCTGATGCACCGCCTGGCCAAAGACTATGAAAAACCCGAATTTGGCTTGCGCACCGTGGAGGTTGACGGCGTCGAAGTTGCGATTCACCAGCGTGTTGAGTGGAGCCGCCCGTTTTGCGATTTGCTGCGCTTTAAGCGCCTGACCGACGATTCAGACACGCTGATCAAGATCAAAGACCAGCCAGTCGTGCTGATCGTGGCGCCGCTTTCTGGCCACTATGCCACGCTGCTGCGCGACACCGTCAAAACCATGCTCAAGGACCACAAGGTCTACATCACCGACTGGAAAAACGCCCGCCTGGTGCCGCTCTCCGAAGGCCGTTTCAATCTGGACGACTACGTGAACTATGTGCAGGATTGCATCCGCCATGTGCAGGGCAAATACGGCAACTGCCATGTGATGAGCGTTTGCCAGCCGACGGTGCCGGTGCTCGCTGCCGTGTCGCTGATGGCTTCGCGCAATGAAAAAACACCTTTGTCCATGACCATGATGGGCGGCCCGATTGACGCACGCAAATCGCCCACCGCCGTGAACAATCTGGCGATGAACAAAAGCTACAACTGGTTTGAAAACAATGTGATTTACCGCGTGCCGGGTAAATTCCCCGGAGCCGGTCGCCGCGTGTATCCGGGCTTTTTGCAGCACACCGGTTTTGTGGCCATGAACCCGGACCACCATGCCAAAAGCCATTACGACTACTTCAAAGACCTGATCAAAGGCGACGACGTCAGTACCGAAGCGCACCGCAAGTTTTACGACGAGTACAACGCAGTGCTGGACATGGACGCGGACTACTACCTGGACACGATCAAAGTCGTGTTCCAGGACTTCAGCTTGGTCAATGGCACCTGGGATGTACGCTCACCCCGTGGCGACGCCGAGCGCGTGCGCCCCGCTGCGATCAAGAGCACTGGCCTGCTGTCGGTGGAAGGCGAGTTGGACGATATTTCCGGCTCGGGCCAAACCCGTGCGGTGCATGATATTTGCACCGGCGTGCCCGCTGCGCATAAAAAACATTTCGAGGCGACAGGTGCTGGACATTACGGTATTTTTTCGGGCCGCCGCTGGCGCGAAACGGTGTACCCCGCAGTGAAAGCCTTTATCAAGAGCTACCAACCTGCGGGTGCGATATCGGTGGCGACTGCGACTAAAGCAGAGGCGCCCGCTTTTGCCGCAACACGGGTTGCCAAGCCATTAGCTAAAACGGCCGCTAAGCCTGCGGCCAAAGCGCGTCGCTTCGCTAGCAAGGCTGCCGTGGCCTCGCCTGTTGTCAAAGCTGCCCTAGTTGTCAAAACGACCGCCAAAGCAACACCGTCCACCACCTGGCGCGGCGCTGCTGCGCCAGCCGCTCAAGCTACGCTCATCACGAAGGCCAAGGCCAAAGCTCCTGCCAAGGCTACTGCCGTGGTGAAGCAAGCGATTGCCACGGTTGCCGCTGTGGCAAAAAAACCGGCTGCCAAAACTGCTGCCGTGAAAAAAGCGGCTGCCAAGCCGGTACGCGCCAAGGCCGCGCGCAAAGCCTGATTCGGATGCGGTGACCGTCACGCCGCCCACTACCGACGCGCTGGCTGCGCGCATCCTCGATGCGCTGCCGCAAACCCAGTGCACGCGCTGCGGCTACCCCGATTGCACCGCCTACGCGCAAGCCATTGCTGCGGAGCAAGTGCCTATCAACCAATGCCCGCCGGGTGGGGCACAAGGCATTGCGCGCCTATCGGCCATTACCGGCCATGCTGTCACGCCGCTGAACCCTGAATTTGGCTTGGAAGGCCCGCGCACTGTCGCCTTTATCGATGAAGAATGGTGCATTGGCTGCACCTTGTGCATCGAGGCCTGCCCGACCGATGCCATCTACGGCACCAACAAACGCATGCATGGCGTAATTGAAGAATATTGCACTGGCTGCGAGTTGTGCATCCCGGTCTGCCCGGTTGATTGCATCTTGCTAGAGCCTGTGCATAGCGCGGAACCTGGCTCGGCATCGCCCACGGGCTGGGATGCTTGGTCGGACGAACTCGCGCAGACGGCGCGCACCCGCTATGCCGCCGCGCAAAGCCGCCGCGCGCAAAGTACACAGGCCAAGCGCGCTGCCAAGGCAGAAGAAGCTGCGGACAAACTTTCAGACCTTGCAAAACATTCACGCATCAGCGACCCGGCGGAGTTGGAGCGTAAAAAAGCGTTGATTGAGGCCGCCATGGCACGGGCGCGGCAACGCAAACCTGAATGACCCAGCGTCGAACTAATCCGTTTTGGTGTTTGGACACCTCGGCCATATAAGTGGCGCTAAGCCGCCTGCGGCAAACGCGAAAACGCGCTCACCACTTCTGGCGGCGCTTGCACCAATTCAATCAGCACGCCCTCGCCCGAAATCGGAAATTCTTCGCTGCCCTTGGGGTGCAAAAAGCAGATATCAAAACCGGCAGCGCCCTTGCGTATGCCGCCCGGCGCAAAGCGCACGCCTTGCTGCATCATCCAGTCCACGGCGGCGGGCAAATCGTCAATCCACAGGCCCACATGGTTGAGCGGCGTGGTGTGGACGGCCGGTTTTTTATCCGGGTCTATGGGCTGCATCAAGTCCACTTCCACCTTGAAAGGGCCGCTGCCGATGGCGCAAATATCTTCATCCACGTTCTCGCGCTCGCTTTGAAACGTGCCGGTCACTTCAAGGCCCAGCATGTCTACCCACAGAGCCTTAAGCCGCTGCTTATTCGGCGCGCCGATGGCGATTTGCTGGATGCCTAAAACTTTAAATGGACGCTGATTCATAGTCCTTGGCTCCGTCACGGTTTAGCCTGGTAGCGCACACCTGGCAACTGCGCCAATGCAGCGTCTTGGGTGTAAAGCGCCGCGCTGTGGGTTTGGGCGGTTTGCCAGATGATGGCATCGGCCATGTGGAGTTTGTAGGTTTGGGCTGCAAGCGCAGCTTGGGCGTAGGCGGTCATCTCCAAGTGGACCAAGCGCCCTTGCTTGAAATAGGCCAAGGCCTTATCGACCCATGTTGTCCCATGAAGCTGGGCCAGCCTTTTACTCACTTCGTACACCACAAGGCCAGGCACGAGAAGTTGGGCGGTATCTTCAATCGCAGGCGCGAAAAAGTCAGCGCCTGGATCGTCTAAAAAATAAGCCAGCCAACCACAAGAATCGACAACATTCATGATGTGCTCACGCGCCGCTCTAGCCACTGGGCATCGTCAATAGGGGCGCAACCACCAGGCCACTCGGTGCCTTCAGGGTCGTTTTCAATGTGCGCCACATCCACGCCAGGAATTTTCGGCAGAAAACCACGCGCCGAGCGAATATCTAACTCAGGCTCCAAAACCGCTTGCCCTTGGTCATTCAAGCGCATAAAAACCTTTTGACCTATCTTAAGTTTGAGCGCCTGACGAATGGCTTTGGGTATAACAACCTGAAATTTCGGTGAAACAGTTAATGCAGTCATACAAACCTAATATCGTAAAACAATTTTAAAATTTTACAACTGCAATCCGATTCAGGCAACAAGGCCTGACTTTCAAGCCTCAAACTCCACAATCATCTGATCCACCATGAGCGATTCCCCTTGGCTAGCCACGACTTTTTTGACCACGCCATCGGCAGCGGCGAACAAAACGTTTTCCATCTTCATGGCTTCGATCACGGCCACGCGCTCGCCCGCTTGCACTTTTTGGCCGGGCTCGACCAGCACCTGCGACAACAGCCCGGGCATGGGCGAGAGGACAAAGCGGCTTAGGTCCGGTGGCGATTTAAAAGGCATCATGCGATGCAACTCCGCCATGCGCGGCGAGACCACCAGCGCGTCGATGCGGGTGCCGTTGTGCTGCACGCGCAGCGCCAGCGGGTTCTTGGGCGTGCCGCGTTCGATTTGCGCGGTAAAGGTTTTGCCGTTGACCGTTCCGGTGATGACAATGTCGTTGAGGCGCGAGCGGCTGCGGATTTCGTAGCTGGTGTCCGCTACGCGCACACGCGCTGAGCCAGTCTCGCCCACGAATTCGTCCACATGCACGGGCGTGTAGGCATGCGCACCCTTGTCGGACATGGCGATGACCACATAGTCTTTGCCTGCCTCCACGCCGTAGCCCGGCAATTGGCCGCTGATAGCCGCCGTGCGCTCGCGCGACTTGCGGCGCACAAACGCGGCCAGCGCCGTGAGGAAATGCGCGTCCTGGTGCGGCACGTCTTCAGCGCGGAAACCATGGCCATAGTTTTCGGCGATAAAGCCGGTATTGAAATCGCCCGCCACGAACTTAGGGTGCGCCAACAAAGCCGCTTGAAACGGAATATTGCTGGAGACGCCACGGATGACAAAGCCATTAAGCGACTCGCGCATTTTGGCAATCGCGTCCAAACGATCTTTACCGTGGACGATCAGCTTGGCGATCATGGAGTCGTAGTACATGGGTATCTCGCCACCGTCGCGCACGCCAGTATCCACGCGCACGCCCAGCAAGTTGGCGGTATCGCCCTGGAACATGGTTTGCGCGGGTGGCGCAAAACGCACCAAGCGACCGGTGGAAGGCAAGAAGTTGCGGAAGGGGTCTTCGGCATTGATACGGCACTCGATGGCCCAGCCATTGCGCTGCACTTGCGCCTGCGTCAAAGGCAGTTTTTCGCCCGCCGCCACGCGGATCATCAGCTCCACCAAGTCCAGGCCGGTAATGGCTTCGGTCACCGGATGCTCCACCTGCAAGCGCGTATTCATTTCCAAAAAGTAAAAGCTCTGGTCTTTACCGACCACAAACTCCACTGTGCCTGCGCTTTGGTAATCCACGGCTTTGGCCAAGGCCACGGCCTGCTCGCCCATGGCTTTGCGCGTCGCGTCGCTGATGAAGGGTGAGGGCGCCTCTTCAATCACTTTTTGGTGGCGGCGCTGGATGGAGCATTCGCGCTCGTTGAGGTACAGCACATTGCCATGCGCGTCGCCAATGAGTTGGATTTCGATATGGCGCGGCTCTTCCACAAATTTTTCAACAAACACGCGGTCGTCGCCAAAGCTATTGCGCGCCTCGTTGCGGCAACTGGTGAAGCCTTCGAAAGCCTCTTTGTCGTTATAGGCCACGCGCAAGCCCTTGCCGCCGCCGCCCGCGCTGGCCTTGATCATCACTGGATAGCCAATGCCTTTGGCGATCTCGACCGCACGCTCGGGCGTTTCGATCGCGTCATTCACACCAGGAATGCAATTGACGCCTGCCGCACCGGCCAGCTTTTTAGACTCGATCTTGTCGCCCATGGCGGCGATGGAATGGTGTTTGGGCCCGATAAACACAATGCCCGCAGCCTCGCAGCGCTTGGAAAACTCGGCGTTCTCGCTCAGGAATCCATAACCCGGATGAATCGCCTGCGCGCCGGTGGACTTGGCAGCGGCGATGATCACATCGGCCAGCAAATAGCTTTCTCGGCTAGGCGCTGGGCCTATGCGCACCGCTTCATCGGCCAAGGCCACATGGCGCGCTTCTTTGTCGGCATCCGAATAGACCGCCACGGTGGCGATGCCCATTTTGCGGGCGGTGGTAATGACACGGCATGCGATTTCGCCACGGTTGGCGATCAGAATTTTGGTAAACATCAAATACTTCCTTCTTTTTCAATAACCAGTACGCGCGCGGCGCCCCGTGGATGGGCTACATGTTCTGTTCCCACGTCCGCATAAAAAATGTCACCTGCGTAAAGCGCGGTCACTTCCTCAAGGCCATTGACCCTGAAGTGCATGTCTACGACACCATCCATAACGGCAAAAACTTCCTGTCCATCATTGACGTGCCACTTGTAAGGCTGATCCGTCCAATGCAGTTTGACGGTGGTACCGTCCAGATTGGCGATAGCCAGACTGCCCCATGCCAAATCCGCAGTGAATTCTTTGCTCCGAATCGTTTTCATCATGCTTGCCTATCCATCAACGAGATGAAACCTAAGGAAGGTCTGCATAAGTCCGTCATCGCGAGGAGCGCAGCGACGCGGCGATCCATAAGTGATTGATTGGTAAGCAAAAATGGATTGCTTCGCTGCGCTCGCAATGACGGGTTTTGACTTATGCAGAGGTTCTCTAACCAAGGCGCGCCCAGCCCCAGGCTTGGGTGGCCCGGGCGTTTTGCGTAGGTAGGGGAGGAGCGCGCAGCGCGGGGGACACGGAGCAAAACGTCCGGGCCACCCGAGCCTGCGAGCGCCAATGAAGCAGCCCCCATCAACATCACAGCGGAATATTCCCGTGCTTGCGCCACGGGTTTTCCAGTTTCTTGTCCTTGAGCATCACCAAGGAACGGCAAATACGCTTGCGGGTTTCAGCGGGCAAGATCACATCGTCAATAAACCCGCGCGCACCGGCCACAAAGGGATTGGCAAAACGCGCTTTGTATTCCGCTTCCTTGGCGGCCAGCTTCTCAGGATCGCCCTTGTCTTCGCGGAAAATAATTTCCACCGCACCCTTAGCGCCCATCACCGCAATTTCGGCATTGGGCCAGGCAAAGTTCACGTCGCCACGCAAATGCTTGGAGGCCATCACGTCATATGCACCGCCATACGCTTTGCGCGTGATGACCGTGATTTTGGGCACGGTGCATTCAGCATACGCATAAAGCAATTTAGCGCCATGTTTGATGATGCCGCCGTACTCTTGGCTAGTGCCAGGCATAAAGCCGGGCACGTCCACAAAGGTGATCACGGGGATGTTGAAGGCATCACAAAAGCGCACAAAGCGCGCCGCTTTGATGCTGCTCTTGATGTCCAAGCACCCGGCCAACACCAAGGGCTGATTGGCCACGATGCCCACGGTCTGCCCGTCCATGCGCGCAAAACCGACCAAGATGTTTTTCGCGTACTCGGGTTGGATTTCAAAGAAGTCGCCATCGTCCACGGTTTTGACGATCAACTCCTTCATGTCATAGGCCTTATTCGGGTTTTCTGGCACCAGGGTGTTGAGGCTGATGTCCATGCGATGCGCCGGGTCGCCGCTTTGGCGCACCGGGGCTTTTTCGCGGTTGGACAAGGGCAAGTAGTTGTAGAGGCGGCGCAGCATCAAGAGCGCTTCTACGTCGTTGTCAAAGGCCAGATCGGCCACGCCGCTTTTGGTCGTGTGTGTAATGGCGCCGCCCAACTCTTCGGCGCTCACTTCTTCATGCGTCACCGTCTTCACCACCTCGGGGCCAGTGACGAACATATAGGAGCTGTCTTTGACCATGAAGATGAAATCCGTCATGGCCGGGGAATACACCGCGCCACCCGCTGAAGGCCCCATGATCATGCTGATCTGCGGAATCACGCCGCTGGCCATAACGTTCCGCTGGAACACGTCGGCGTAGCCGCCTAGCGAGGCCACGCCTTCCTGAATACGCGCACCTCCCGAGTCGTTCAGGCCTATCACCGGTGCGCCCACTTTCATGGCCTGGTCCATGATTTTGCAAATCTTTTCGGCATGCGACTCGCTCAAGGCGCCGCCAAACACGGTGAAGTCTTGGCTGAAGACAAACACCAGTCGGCCATTGATCATGCCGTAACCGGTGACCACGCCGTCGCCAGGAATTTTGTTGTCCTGCATGCCAAAGTCGGTGCAGCGGTGCTCGACGAACATGTCCCATTCTTCAAACGTGCCTTCGTCCAGCAGCACTTCCAAGCGCTCGCGCGCCGTCAGCTTGCCTTTGCCGTGCTGCGCGCTGATGCGCTTTTCGCCGCCACCCATGCGCGCTGCGGCGCGCTTGGCTTCGAGTTGCTCCAATATGTCTTGCATGGGGGGATGCCTTTCTGTCTAAAATTCAATGAATGCGCATAAAGCCTGCGCATGCCCTACAAAGGAATCGCCATGGCATACGAATCCACAGCAGCAAAGAAACCGGTCAATCTCAGCGTCAACAGCGACTTGCTGCGCCAGGCCAAAGAACTTAAGGTCAATGTCTCACAGGTGCTCGAGGTGGCACTTGCCAACCAGGTGAAAAGCCTGCGCGAAGCACAATGGCTGGCAGACAACCAAGAAGCGATTGATGGGTACAACCGGCATGTCGAGGAAAACGGGCTTTGGAACGAGGCCTGGCGCGATGCACTTTGGGCGGGTAAGGCGCTGTGACGCAGTACCACGTCCACGCCAGCTTGGCGCCCAGCAAGGGCGAAGTGCCTTACCTGCTGGACATCCAAAGCCCCTTGCTGGACAAGCTTGCAACCCGCGTCGTGCTGCCGCTGTACCCGGTCGATCGGCTGCCCTTCCCCGCTGTGTCGCGCCTGAGCCCTGAGTGGGATATTGAGGGCAAGGCTTACCGGCTTTTGACGCCCAACATCGCGGCGATGCCGCGCAAATGGCTGGGCCGCAGCGTCTTGGACTGCAGCGCCCAAAGCCACACCATCGTCGCCGCGCTCGACATGTTGATAAGCGGCATCTAGCAAGCTCATCGCCCCGCCTCCAGCAGCAAGCGCGCTGCGGTGGACGCGGGCAACTGCCCGGCGCGCACCTGATCGCTTAGTTGGGGCAACAGGGCTGCGACCGCAGCCTGGGCCTCAAAGCGATGTTTCAGCCCCGCGTTAATGCGCTCCCACATCCACGCCAGCGCCTGGCTTTGGCGCCGCGCGGTAAAGCGACCGCTGTCGGCTTGCAAAGTGCGAAAGACGCTTACAGCCTCCCAAAACTCGCTGATGCCGGTGCCCTGCAAAGCGCTAATCGGCACTACTTGCGGGCTCCAGCCCAGGCGGTCTGGGTTGCCGTGCAAGCCCAGCAAGCGCAAGGCGCTGGTGATCTGCGCTTGTGCGCGCGTGGCCGCGTCCGGGTCGATATCTGCTTTGTTGATGACGACCAGATCGGCCAACTCCATCACGCCTTTTTTGATGGCTTGCAAATCGTCGCCGGCATTGGGCAGTTGCAAAAGACAAAACATATCCGTCATGCCACTGACCGCAGTTTCGGACTGGCCCACACCCACGGTTTCCACCAGCACCACGTCGTAGCCTGCCGCTTCGCAAACCAACATGCACTCGCGAGTTTTTTCGGCCACACCGCCCAAGGTGCCGCTGGCCGGGCTAGGGCGGATGAAAGCTTGCGGATGCACCGACAACTGCTCCATGCGGGTTTTGTCGCCCAAGATGGAGCCACCCGACACGCTGCTCGACGGGTCCACCGCCAACACCGCCACGCGGTGGCCTTGGGCAATCAAATGCAAACCCAGGGCTTCGATAAACGTCGATTTGCCCACGCCCGGCACGCCGCTAACACCTAGGCGCATGGACTGGCCGGTGAAGGGCAACAAGGCCGTGAGCAAAGCATCCGCCTGCACCCGGTGGTCAGCGCGCGTGGACTCCAACAGCGTAATGGCCTTGGCCATGGCGCGGCGCTGCACTGCGGGCGTGGGGCTGCGCAGGTCTGACACGGACGTGGAAACTACTTGAAGCGTCATCAAAGAATCTCAAAGGCCCGGCCATCGGCCAGGCGGTAGCGCGAAAAATCGCGCACGTCCAAGGTCATGATGCGGTTGACGCCCGTATCCGAGGCAAGGTAAACCAAGGATGCATCGCCAAAATCCATCTCAGTGCGCGGAGATTCGGTGTAGCGGCGCATCAATTCGGCCATGCCTTCCAGATTGCTCTGGTCAAAGGGGAAGATGGACAGGCCATCAGCCGCCACCCAGCGCAAAAACGCATAGCGCTGCGGCAAGCCCAGTAAGTAGCTGGCTTCGGTGACACACGGCCAGGTGCTGGTGAGCGACCATTGCTCCTGGGCAGCCCGCGCAAACAACTGGCTGTAATGCGCGCTATGGGACTGGTCCCGACCAAACAATGCGACCATGGCGCTGGCGTCAACGATCGCTGCGAATGCCATGCTTATCTTGCAATTTGGCCACCAGCTGTGCGCGTGATGCTTCGGTGTCATAGGGCTGCTCATAGCCCTCAAAGGCCTGGGCCACCGCGGCATCAACCGGGTTGGCGTTGGGGCCATAAGCGCGTTGCTCTTCTTCCACCTTCAAAGCCAGCATCAGCTCGTAGGGGTTTTTGCGGCCCAGGGAACGCTCTACGGCGTCGATGATGAACTGCGATTTGGTAATGCCCTGGCGCTTGGCAGCTTGCTCTAGCTGCTTTTCCAGCAAAGGGTCCATACGCACGGAAACGGCCATGATCTACTCCTTTTGAAATACGGTAATACAGTATAACGAAAGGGCTTCAGACCTGCAAAGACTTGCTAATCTGGTCCAGCACATCGCGCGCGCTGACGGGGATGGGGGTGCCCGGGCCGTAAATGCCTTTGACACCGGCGGCGTACAAAAAGTCGTAGTCCTGGCGCGGAATCACGCCGCCCACAAACACGATGATGCCTTCGCCGCCCTGCTTTTTCAGCTCGTCGATGATGGCCGGCACCAGAGTTTTGTGGCCGGCCGCCAAGGTGGACACGCCCACGGCGTGCACGTCGTTTTCGATGGCCTGGCGGGCGCATTCTTCGGGCGTTTGAAACAAGGGGCCGATGTCCACGTCAAAGCCCAGGTCGGCAAAGGCGGTGGCCACCACTTTGGCGCCCCGGTCGTGGCCGTCCTGCCCGAGCTTAGAGATCATCACACGCGGGCGCCGGCCTTGGGCATCGGCAAAGGCGGCGATATCGGCTTTGAGCGCGTTCCAGTATTCCATGGTATCTCCTTGGCTGTGCTCGGCATCGTACGCGGCGGCATAGACGCCAGACACTTTATGCGTATCGGCGCGGTGGCGGCCGAAGGCTTTTTCCAGCGCGTCGCTGACCTCGCCCACGGTGGCGCGCAAGCGCATGGCGGCGATGCTTAGCTCCAGCAAATTGCCTTCGTGCCCTGCTGCAAACGTGAGCGCATCCAAGGCCGCTTGCACCGCTGCCTGGTCGCGCCCGGCGCGCACCTGCTTGAGCCTTGCTATTTGGCCATCACGCACTGCCACGTTGTCGATGTCGCGCGCTTCAATCGCGTCTTCGGTTTTGAGCTTGTATTTGTTCACGCCTACGATCACGTCTTGGCCGCTGTCGATGCGCGCTTGCTTTTCGGCAGCGGCCGCCTCGATTTTTAGCTTGGCCCAACCGGTATCGACCGCCTTGACCATGCCGCCCATGGCATCGACTTCTTCGATAATTTTCCAGGCGGCGTCGGCCATGTCTTGGGTCAGCTTTTCCATCATGTAGCTACCGGCCCAGGGATCGATCACGCTGGTAATGTGCGTCTCTTCCTGGATGATGAGCTGGGTGTTGCGCGCGATACGCGAACTGAACTCGGTGGGCAGCGCAATGGCTTCGTCAAAGCTATTGGTATGCAGGCTTTGCGTGCCGCCAAACACCGCGGCCATGGCCTCGACGGTGGTGCGCACTATGTTGTTGTAGGGGTCTTGCTCCGTCAGGCTCCAGCCGCTGGTTTGGCAGTGGGTGCGCAGCATCAGGCTCTTGGGCGATTTGGCGTCAAAGCCTTGCATGATGCGGCACCAAAGCAAGCGCCCGGCGCGCATCTTGGCCACTTCTAAATAGAAGTTCATGCCAATGGCCCAAAAGAAGGACAAACGGCCTGCAAATTCGTCTACATCCAGGCCGGTGGCAATCGCCGTTTTGACGTATTCCTTGCCGTCAGCCAAGGTAAACGCTAGCTCCAAAGCCTGGTTGGCGCCAGCCTCTTGCATGTGGTAACCCGATATCGAAATCGAGTTGAACTTGGGCATGTTTTTGGCCGTGTAGCCAATGATGTCGCCGATGATGCGCATAGACGGCGCAGGCGGATAGATATAGGTGTTGCGCACCATGAACTCTTTGAGGATGTCGTTTTGTATGGTGCCGCTCAGTTGCGCTTGCGCAACGCCCTGCTCCTCGGCGGCGACGATGTAACCTGCCAGCACGGGCAGCACCGCGCCGTTCATCGTCATCGACACGCTGACTTTGTCCAGCGGAATTTGGTCAAACAAAATCTTCATGTCCTCCACCGAGTCGATCGCGACACCGGCCTTGCCGACGTCGCCGGTCACGCGCGGGTGGTCGGAGTCGTAGCCCCGGTGGGTGGCCAAGTCGAAAGCCACTGACACGCCCTGGCCGCCTGCGGCCAGGGCCTGGCGGTAAAAGGCATTGCTCTCTTCTGCGGTCGAAAAACCGGCGTACTGGCGGATGGTCCAGGGCCGCACCGCGTACATGGTGGCTTGCGGGCCGCGCACATAGGGCGCAAAGCCTGGCAACGTATTGGCATAAGGCAAATGCGCGGTGTCCGCTGCGGTGTACAGCGGCTTGACGACGATGCCGTCTGGCGTGGTCCAGTTCAGCGCATCCACATGGCCGCCGGGCGCAGACTTGGCGGCGGCGCGCAACCAAGCGGCTTGGTCACCCTGCTCAAAAGCGGGCCATGCGGCTGGCTGCGGGGACAGGGATGCGGGCGGCTTGGAGCTCATGGCGCGGGCTTTCAAATCAAGATTTTGGCGGTTGACGCATTCTATCATTCATAATTATTAATTCAAAACTGAATTAGGGCTTACAATTTCCGCCATGCAAGGCCTCACCCTGACCCCGCGCGCGCTCTACCAAGAGGTAGCAGAGTTGCTGCGCGAGCGCATTTTCTCTAACACCTTGCCGCCGGGCAGCTGGATCGACGAAATGGCGCTGGCCGAGGAATACGGCATCAGCCGCACGCCTTTGCGCGAGGCTATCAAGGTGCTGGCCACCGAAGGCCTGGTCACCATGAAAGTGCGGCGCGGCGCCTATGTCACCGAAGTCAATGCCAAAGACCAGGCGGATGTGTATCACCTGCTTTCGTTACTCGAATCGGACGCCGCGGGCGTGGTGGCCCAGCGCGCCACCCCTGCGCAGTTGCAAGACTTGCAAGGCCTGCACACCGAGCTGGCTGCCGCCGTCGACTCTACAGACCGGTTTTTTGAAGTGAATGAGCGCTTTCATATGCGCCTACTGGAAATTGCCGACAACCGCTGGCGCGACCAGTTGTGCGCGGACTTGCGCAAAGTGATGAAGCTCAACCGCCATAACTCGCTACTCAAAAGCGGGCGCGTGGCCGAGTCGCTGCGCGAACACCAAGCCTTGATGGACGCGCTGCGAGCGCGCAATGTGGCGCTGAGTATGCAACGCATGCGCGAGCACTTTGCCAACGGGCTGGAGGCAGCGGGTTGAAGGCTGCTGCCATGGCGGTTTGCACCGCGCCCACGATGCGCCACAGTTGGCGCTATAGATCGAAGGCGTACTGATGGCCGCGCATATTGGCCACACCACGCATTTGCTTTACCTACACGGCTTTCGCTCGTCCCCCGCGTCCGCCAAAGCGCGCCTGATGGCGCAGGCCGTGGCGCAGCGGCATCCGCTAGCGCAATGGTGCTGCCCACAATTACCGCCCTCGCCGCGCCAGGCAGCGCAGGACATGCTGCGCCTAATCGCGGATTGGCCCCGAGACAACATGGCCGTGGTCGGCTCGTCGCTCGGCGGGTTTTATGCATCCTGGGTAGCGCGGCAGACTGGCTGTCGCAGCGTCTTGCTCAACCCGGCGGTGTTTCCGGCGCGCGACCTGGCAAAACACATAGGTGAACAAAGCCAATGGCATGCGCCTGAGGAGCGCTTTTATTTTCAGGATAGCTATATCGCCGAACTACAGGCTATGGCCGGCGAGGGCACGCACCCGCCCGGCCCGGAACTGGCGCTTATCTCGCAACGCGACGAAGTGCTGGATTGGCGGGAAATGCAGGCGCGTTACCCAAAGGCCCGGCGTATCTTGCTGCCCGAAGGTGACCATGCGATTAGCGACTTTGCGTTGCATCTGGATGGGGTGTTGGGGTTTTTGGAGTTGGTGTAGGCAGGCCCAGGTGTTGAATTACACTATTTGATATTTAGTAATTCAATTTCCCGAGGATGCCATGCAAAGCACCATCACCGCCCGAGGGCAAACTGTCGTTCCGGCTGCCATACGCCACCAATTCCACTTAGGCCCGGCAGACCGCTTGGAGTGGATTGTGGATAAAGGCGGCATCAGCGTGGTGCCGGTGCGCGCGCACCCGGTGCAAGCCTTTCGTGGACAGGGCAAAGGCGGTGCCACGGCCCGGCTACTGGCAGAGCGCAGAGCAGACGCGGCCCGCGAATGAAACGTTTTTTGCTAGATACCTCGGCACTACTTACCTTGCGTGACGACGAACCCGGCGCAGACCGGGTGGCGCAGGTCCTGGAAATGGCGATGCAAGGGCAGGCCAAGTGCTACGGCTGCTTTATGACGCTGATGGAAATTTTCTACCGCGTGTGGCGCGACGAAAACGAGGCAGCGGGCCAACTGGCCTACCAGCAGTGTTTGGCACTGCCCATCGAGTGGTTGCACAACACCGAAACCTTGCTCGTCAAGGCCGCGCAATTCAAAGCCCTCTATCCTTTGTCTATCGCAGACGCGTGGATCGCCGCCTGCGCATCGGAACACAGCGCCGTTCTGTTGCACAAAGACCCGGAGTTCAAAGTATTAGCGGTCAGCCAGGAACTGCTGCCCCTTAAAAGCAAAAAAATCAAATAGCTTGCGCGGGGATCGCTCAGTCCCCCACCCGCTTCCCGGCCACCACCAGGCCCACACCCGACAAAATCAGCACGCCGCCGATCAGGTGGTGCAGCTCCAGCGCTTCGCCCAGAAAAAGCCAGGCCACCACGGCTGCGTACAAAGGCCCCAGGTACATCGTCATGGCCACCGGGCCGGGGCCGAGGACGGATTGGGTCCAGCCATAAATCCAATACGCCAGTACGCCAGGCATTAATGCCGGGCGAATTGTGCTTTGGTAGCGCGTGCCTCGCTTGTGGCGATGTTTCAATCCACGCCTGGCATGAATACCGGGCGAATCGCCCAGGCCACGGGGCGGACACCGGGACATTTCTTGTTTCAATCCACGCCCGGCATTAATGCCGGGCGAATCGGTGCAACAGGCCTTTAGGGATGGCGTTGCTGTCGTTTCAATCCACGCCCGGCATTAATGCCGGGCGAATCACGGGGGGGATCGGTGGCGGCAATAGCTTGTCAGTTTCAATCCACGCCCGGCATGAATGCCGGGCGAATCTCAAAATCGCCCTAGTGCGCATGTTCACGCGCAGCGTTTC
>CAIPZV010000061.1 GCA_903869595.1 uncultured beta proteobacterium
GTACTGCCGCGCCTGGGCGTAGTCGGCAATTCGGCCATCATGAACGTGGAGCCGGTTTTCGCCCTGATGATGGCCTGGGCCTTTCTAGACCAAAAAATTTCTTGGATTCAGGTGATCGGCGCGCTGATTGTGGTGGCGACGGTGATGGGATTGGGCTTGCGGAAAAGCCGCCCAAGCTGACAATTGCTTGATTGTATATACTGTATATACTTGAGCGATGAAGGAGTAATGCTTATGTTGACCCGGATTTTTCAAAGTGGTAATTCCCTGGCCGTTCGCATTCCCAAAGAGTTAGCCTTTGCCGATGGCGTGCAGGAGGTCGAAATCGCACGGGTTGGCAATACCCTGGTGGTGCAACCCATTACAAAAGAAACCATTGGTGATTTGAGCGAGGTTTTTGGTGCGTTCCCCAAAAGTTTTATGCAGGAAGGCCGCGGGTTCCATACACGAAGCGAGCGCGATTGGGGCGGCTCTTTGCCCGACCTTGCTCCGGCCAAGGCCCTTGCACGTAAGGTGAAGCCAAAGCCCTAAACCATGCGCTACCTGCTAGATACCAATATTTGCATTTACTTGCTGCAAGCGCATCCGCCCCAGGTGGTTCAACGCTTCAAAACAACGCTTCTTGGCGACGTGCTGATGTCGGTGGTGACCTACGCGGAGTTATGCCACGGCGTGGAACGCTGTATCGGTCGCGACCGTGACGTGGCAGCCCAGGCCCTGGCCCGCTTGATCTTGCGCATACCCGTACTTGCATTTGAAAACAATGCAGCCCAAAGTTATGGGCGCCTGGCTGCCGCCCTAAGTGACCGCCGTCGCGACGCTTTGGATCACCTCATTGCCGCCCATGCCATTAGCGCAGGGCTCACGGTGGTGACCAACAACGAAGCGGACTTCAATGACTATCCAGGCTTGAAGCTTGAGAACTGGGTTGTCAGAAGCTGACGGGCCTTGTTAACTGACGCGATGTGCGCGGAGAGTGTTGCAAGCCAAGCAAAGCAAAGTTAAGCTTTTTGGCTCCGCGATCCAAGGCGACAGCCACCCCCTTTGCGGCTCGCCTTGGAGCGCTTGGATGCGCTGGTAACAACCCGCCAGCAAGGCTCGCTCTAAACCTACCCACCATGCCTCCCAGGCGACCACCTTAAAACGCCTATCGCCTAGCCATTGAAGTAAGCCCATTGGCGTACCTCCATTCCCCCAGCCAGTGAATTAATTGATTCAGAAAAATTATTTTTGATTTTTTTGGTTCAGTGGACTATGATCCCGCCGGGCTTCGCAGCGAAGTGCGTGTCCGCAGGCTTTTGGCGCTTCACCATGGCGCGTGCCTGGTGTTCAGTCTTGTTTTTCAAACCCAACTCGGAGTAAATAGCATGAAGTTAAAACACCTTGCGGCACGCCTTGCGATGTCGCTTTTGACAGTGGCCGGTGGCACAGCGATGGCGGCAGACTGGGTCGTCGGCGCCAATGTGGGCAATGTGCCCTGGGAGTTCCAGGACGCCTCGGGCAAGATCGTCGGGTTTGAGATCGACCTGGTCAACGAAGTTGCCAAGCGTGCGGGCAAAACCGTGCAAATCGATAACATTCCTTTCAATGGTCTGTTCCCCGCCGTGCAGTCGGGGCGCATCCAGATGGCGGTTTCATCAATCACCATCACCGCCAAGCGCTTGGAGTCGCTGGCCTTCGCCCAACCTTACTATGACAGCGACCAGTCGCTTTCGGTCCTGAAAGCTACCAAGATCGAGAAGCTGGAAGACCTGGCCGGTAAGACGGTCGGTGTGGACACCGCTTCCACCGGTGACATGTACGCCACCGAAAACACCGCCAAGCTGAAAATCGCCAAGATTTCCCGCTACGAAGGCCTGGCCCCCGCCATGTTGGACCTGGCGGCCGGTCGCATTGACGGCTACATCAGCGACATTCCCGCAGTGGAGTACTACATCAAGGACAAGCCCCAGTACCGCATCGTCGCGCGCATTCCAACCAATGAGCGCTACTCCTTTATGTTTGCCAAGAACTTTGCCGATGCGGCCAAGGTCAATGACATCCTCACCACGCTGAAAAAAGAAGGTTTTATCTCCGCCACCCACAAAAAGTGGTTTGGCACTACCCCACCTGACAGTTCTTCCACTGTGAAGGTGATGGACGTTCCTAAACTGTAAAACGATGACCAAGACGCGCCCGTTCGCAGCTGTGTAAGCAAGCTGCGCGCGGGCGTGCAGAATCGTACCCATGAGTTTGATTGAAACTTTTTTTAATTGGGGCGTTTTCATTGGCGCGCTCCCGGCCTTGCTCGAAGGCTTGTGGGTCACCGTCATGTTGGGGGTGGTGAGTATCGTGGCCGGTACCGCGTCCGGCCTGGCCATGGCGCTGATGCGCTTGTACGGCCCTGCCCCAATTCGCTGGCTGGCGCGGGTTTATATCGACGCCTTCCGGTCTATCCCGCTGCTGGTTTTGCTGGTTTTGGTTTATTACGCGCTGCCTTTTGTGGGGGTGCGCTTTTCTTCCTTTGTGTCCGCGGCGCTTGCGATCAGCCTGGTTTCCTGCGCGTATGCGGCCGAAATTTTCCGCGCGGGTATCCAGGCGGTGCCCAAGGGCCAATTTGAGGCAGCGCAGGCCATTGGCCTCGGATTTGGCAGCAGCATGCGCTATGTCATCTTGCCGCAGGCGCTGCGTATCGTGGTGCCGCCGCTGACTAGCAACTGCATCAACGTTCTCAAAGACACCGCGCTGGCCTCGGTAGTCGCGATGCCAGATTTGCTCAAACAAGCCACGCAGGCACAGGCCCTCGCTGCCAACCCCACACCGCTCATAGGTGCCGCCTTGCTATACCTTTTACTGCTCTTGCCTTTGGTAAGGCTTGTGAGCTATTTCGAATCTCGCCACCCCAGCCGGTAACAGCCCCATGTCCACGCCCCTCATCCAGATCCGGCAACTGCATAAATCCTTTGGTGCGGTCGGCGTGCTGCACGGCATTGATTTGGACGTGCAAGCGGGTGAAGTGCTGGTGGTGATCGGGCCTTCCGGCTCCGGCAAGTCCACTCTGATTCGCTGCATCAACCTGCTCGAGCAATACCAGAGCGGCGAGGTGTTGGTCGATGGCGTACTCGTACAAAAAGGCCCCCAACTGGTCACGGTGCGCACGGGTGTGGGCATGGTGTTCCAAAGCTTTAATTTGTTTGCGCACCTGAGCGCACTAGACAACGTGGCCTTGGGCCCCTTACGGGTTCACCGCTTGACCCGCAGCGCGGCGCTGGCGCGCGCATCAGACGTTTTGGCGCAGGTAGGCATGGCGGAACACAGCCACAAATTCCCCGCCGAGTTGTCGGGCGGGCAGCAGCAGCGGGTCGCCATTGCCCGCGCCTTGGCCATGCAACCCAAAGTGCTGTTATTTGACGAGCCCACGTCGGCGCTGGACCCGGAGATGGTGGGCGAAGTGCTCGATGTGATGCAACAGCTCACCAAAACCGGCGTGACCATGGTCATCGTCACCCATGAAATGGGATTTGCGCGGCGCGTAGCGCATCGGGTGGTTTTTATGGAAGCCGGACGCATCATCGAGCAAGGCGCGCCAGACCAGTTTTTCGGGCAACCGCGCGAAGCCCGTACCCAAGCCTTTCTAAAAGCCGTTTTGCAACACTGAGAACTTTCCATGGACACTTCCACGCCCGCCCTTGACCTGACCGCTATCCGTGGCGAATTTCCAGCGCTGGCGCAAGATTTTGTATTTCTGGATAACGCAGGCGGATCGCAGGTGCTGACACGGGTGGCGGACCGGGTGCGCGACTATTTGCTCACCAGCAGCGTGCAGTTGGGCGCCAGCTATGCGCATTCGCAAGCCGCTGGGGCCAAGGTGTTGGAGGCTCGCAAATCGGTGGCCCGACTGATTAATGCAGCCCAGGACGAAGAAGTGGTGATGGGGGGCGCCACCACGGCATTGATGTTCCAACTGATCCAGGCCATATTGCCGCAAGTGCGCCCCGGTGACGAAATTATTTTGACCAATACCGACCACGAAGCAAATATCGGCGCCTGGCTGCGCTTACAGGCCGCTGGCGCTAAGGTGCATTTTTGGAATGTCAATCCCCACACCCTGGAACTAGACTTGTCCGATCTGGATCGACTGCTCTCGCCGCGTACCACCTGGGTGGCCATGACGCATGCATCCAATGTGCTGGGTACCGTCAACCCCGTAGCCGAAGTGGCGCAGCGGGTGCACCGCGTGGGCGCGCGCTTGTGTGTGGATGCGGTGGCCTATGCGCCGCACCGGTTGGTGGACGTGCAGGCCAGCGGCGCAGATATCTATGTGTTTAGCTTTTACAAAGTTTTTGGGCCGCACTACGCGGTGCTGTGGGGCCGACGCGAATTGCTGCTGCAACTGGCCAGCCTGAACCATTACTTTATTGCGTCCGACACCCTGCCCTACAAGTTGCAGCCGGGCAATGTCAACTACGAGTTGTCCTATGGCTGCATCGGCATCAGCGACTACCTGGACTCGGTAGGTACCGCCTTGGGTGCAGAGGGCGATGTACGCAGCCGCATGCAACATGCGTTTGACGCCTTCGAACGCCACGAAGACGCGCTGGCCGAACAACTGCTGGCCTATTTGCGCGGCAAGGCCGGGGTGCGCATTATTGGGCGCCCCAGCGCGGGCGACGGGCTGCGGGTGCCAACCGTTAGCTTTGTCGTGCGCGGCGCCATGAGTGAGGCGATCGTTTTACATACCGACCGCTTTGGCATCGGCATCCGCTTTGGCGACTTTTATGCCAAGCGCCTGGTTGAAGCGCTCGGACTGCAAGCGCGCGGCGGTGTGGTGCGGGTGTCGATTGCCCACTACAACACGCCAGCGGAAATGGCGCACCTCATCACGCACCTGGACGCAGCTATTGATGCGGCCCTGGACACCTATCCCACCCTCGACTAAATCTCGGAGACCGACAGTGACCGATTCCACCGCAACACTGATTCGTAATGGCCGGGTGATTACCGCCAGTGACGACTACGTGGCCGATGTGCTGCTGCAAGACGGCATCGTGCACACCATCGGTCAGGCTATAGAAGTTGGCCCCGGCGTGCGCATGGTGGATGCCACCGGCCTGTATGTGCTGCCCGGTGGCGTGGACACCCATGTCCACCTAGAAAACGTGATTGGCCCCACGATTACCGCCGACACCTTTGCCAGCGGCACCAAGGCCGCAGCCTTTGGCGGCACCACCACTATCGTGGACTTTGCGCTGCAAACCGAACTCGATTCGCCCTTGGGCGCCATCGCACGGGCGCAACGCAGCGCGGAGTCGCAAGTCAATGTGGACTACAGCCTGCACGTCATCGTCACCCGCGTGGACGAGCAAGTTTTGAAGGATGTGCGCTACGCCATGCACCATGAAGGCGTGAGCAGCTTCAAGATGTTTATGGCCTATCCCGGCGTCATGATGGCCGACGACGCCTCGATTTTTCGGATGCTGCGCCAGGTGGGAGCGGATGGCGGCATGGTCGCGCTGCACGCCGAAAACGGCACAGTAATTGACCTGCTGATCAAGGAAGCATTAGAGGCCGGTCACACCTCACCGCGCTACCACGCGCTGACGCGCCCCTCGCTCATGGAGGGCGAGGCCACGCACCGCGGTATCCGTCTGGCCGAGCTGGCCAACGCGCCGATTTACTTTGTGCATGTATCGAGTAATGACGCGCTCAAGCACATCGTCAGTGCGCGCGCCGAAGGCATTCCGGTGTTTGCCGAAACTTGCCCGCACTACCTGCTGTTTGACGACTCGGTCTATGAAAACGATGACTTTGAGACCGCCAAATTCGTCATGACGCCGCCGCTGCGCAAACCCGACGACCAAAAACACCTGTGGCGCGCCCTGCGTTACGACGATTTACAGGTCATCGCTACCGACCATTGCCCGTTTTGCATGAAGGCCGACCACCTGGGTCTGCGCAGTTCCAAGCTACGCGGTACGAAAAATTTTGCAGAAATTCCCAACGGCGCACCCGGCATCGAGACCCGGTTGGTCAGCCTGTTTGATATTGGCGTCATGCAGGGCAAGCTATCGCTCAACCGCTTTGTGGAACTCACCGCCACCACGCCGGCAAAGCTATTTGGCCTATTCCCCAAAAAAGGCACGATTGCCGTGGGCAGCGACGCCGATGTGGTGCTGTTCAATCCGGCGGTCACCCAAACCATCCATGCCAAGCACCTGCATGGCAACTGCGATCACACCCTGCTCGAAGGCCGCACATTGCAGGGCCGGGTGGAGAAAGTTTTTTTGCGCGGCCACCTGATCGTGGACGGCCACGATTGGCATGGGCGCGAGGGCATGGGCCGCTTTGTGCCACGCGGCCAAGTGCGGGCATTTTAAGCATGGCCTCGGACAAAACCGATAAGTCCGAAAAGCCCACCACGCTCGAAGCCCTGCGTGCCCTGGTCGCGCTGCAAAGTGAGCAACTCACGCCGCGCATGCGTGACGCAGCGCACTACGCACTGGAGCATCCCAAAGACGTCGCTTTGTGCCCCTTGGCCGACCTGGCGCAGCAGTCGCAACTCTCGCCCGTAGCATTTATCCGCATGGCGCAGGCCTTGGGTTTTGATGGATTTTCAGACCTCAAGCGCTTGTTTCGTGCGCCCTTGCAGCAGGCGGCCAATCCCACGTACAGCGAGCGCATCCGCCATTACGGCGGCGAACTCACGCTCAGCCGTCCGCAAGATCCGGTGGCGGTGTTACGCGCTTTTAGCCAGGCCAATATCGTCTCGCTGCAACACTTGCAGGCCGATGCCGAAGTCATGCCCCTTAAGCAAGCGATCACCATGCTGCAACGCGCCCGGTTGGTCCACGTCATCGGCTTGCGTCGCTCGTATGCGGTGGCCTCCTACCTGGCCTATGCCTTAAACCGCACCGGGCGTGCAGCAGTGCAGATCAACGGCCAGGGTGGCATGGTGCTGGAGCAGGCAGAAGTGGCGGGACCGCAAGACTTGCTGGTGGCGATCAGCTTTCCGCCCTATGCGGCCGACACACTCAAGGTCTGCGAACAGGCCAAAGCGCGTGGCACCCAGATTTTGGCCATCACCAACGGCCCCCTCAGCCCGCTTGGGCGCATTGCCGATCTGCTGATTGATGTGAATGACGCAGAATTAAAGGGATTTCGGTCCTTGACTTCGGCGCTGTGCGTAGTGCAGACCCTGGTGATGGGCCTGACCTTTGGCAAACGCCACCGCAGCCGCAAAGGCGTACCTGGCCAGACCAGCCCGGACCTTACCGACATCGATTGCTAAACCCCATGGCACCTATCCCGCGTACGCTCACGGTGGAGCCACTGACCCCCGAGCGGTTTCTCCCCTTCGGTGAAGTAATCGAGGCGCGCGACACCTTGCACCAAATACCCATCAACCAAGGTTTCGCCACCCGATTTCACGACTTGGCGCGCATTGACGTAGGGCAAGGCAAGGTACTGGTCAATATTTTTCGGGCGCTGCCGCGGACGCTGCCCATGCAACTGCAGGTGATGGAGCGGCACCCCCTAGGCAGCCAGGCTTTTGTAGCCATGGCCGAGGTGCCCTTCTTGGTGGTGGTGGCGCCGCCCACGCAGGCCTTAGCGGTGGCCGATATCCGCTGTTTTCGGGCCGAGGCAGGCCAAGGCGTGAACTACGCCAAAGGCGTTTGGCACCATCCTTTGATCGCCATCGGGCGAGGCTGCGACTTTTTAGTTATCGACCGGGGCGGGTCGACGGGTGAATCCAACCTGGATGAGCTTGATGTGCTGGCGCAGCAAATATGGATTGACGCCTAGGGAACCTCTGCATGCGTGCAAACCCGGCAGTGCGAGCGCAGCGAAGCAATCCTGGGATTGACCCTAGCGGACGACATGTTGGATTACTGATCAAGGATTGAAGCGCTCAAAAAATTGAGCGGGCGAGAGTATTTCGACTCCCCTATAGGTTTTCACATCCTTCAAATCAGGGTCGCCAGAAATGAGGATGGACGCACCTGAATCGATGGCGAGCTCAATGAACTTGTCGTCGGTTTTGTCTCGACTGACCGCCACCGAAGACGATATTTCAAAGCGCTGGATTGATTGCGCGATTTGAACCAGATGTCGCAGGCGGCCTGATTCACCGAAGTAGCGATCAAACTTGGGCCTGGCAATGCGGGTTTCCAGTTCATGCCAGGTATCCTTATTCTGGGCAATCACGAAATGCTCTATGGCTAGCGCCAGGACTTGAGCGGTCTTTGATTGTGGGAGCAATCCCGCGCTAATTAAGACGTTGGTGTCTATAACGATGAATGCAGGCTCAGTCTTCATCGAGCATGCGCATGACATCGTCTTCGGTCAAGCCTTCTTCGGCCGCTTGATTGCTCATTTTCCCGAGGTGCAAGCGCATCGCCTCCCCCGCATCTTTCCCATGAAGCGGGTAGTTCTCACTAATCAGCGCGGCGACATGCAACGGAATGGTCTGGGTGGATGCCTTGTAGTCCTCGTACGATTGGACGACCGCCACGGGGCGGCCTCTGCGGGTGACCGCGACCGGCTGACGTTGGGATGCGTCAATGAGCGTGCCAAATTGGTTTTGGGCAGCAAGAGATGTCATAGTAAGCATGTTCATCACCTCCGTTATTAAGTGTTACAGCCATAATAGCTGTTTCAGCCATTATGTCAAATCGGTGATTCAGTGAAATGATCTTGGCACGACAGCAGGAGTCAAAACCAGACCTGCTGGACACCGACGCTGTCTAGACTGGGCATTCGGCACCGCCCTGCTTACAACTGCCGCCACACTTATGCAACGACAGCATTGAGTGCCGGTGTGGCTCCTGGCTACATTGCTTCCCAGCTAGGACACGTCAACACGAAGATGCTCCACGAGGTCTACTCGCGGTGGATCAAGGGTGCCGATAAGGGGATGCAGCGGGCTGCGATGGAAGCCGCGATGGGCGGAATTTCGGGGCTGGAAATCGACTCAAAAAGCAGCAAAATCAGGCAGTTTTTGAGGGGGTAAAAAAATCGAATGTTACCCAGATGTTACCCAGAATACCCTTACAGATCGTAAGTCGTTGATTTATAAGGGAAAAAGTGGTAGGCGCAATTGGACTCGAACCAACGACCCCCACCATGTCAAGGTGGTGCTCTAACCAGCTGAGCTATGCGCCTGAAATTCAGCCCATCAGTATAGCAGTAGCCCGCAGTGACTTCGCAAGGCGCTGGGCCAGGCACTGGCGGTCGTGCAATCACGGCCCCTGTAAGCCTGCCACTAGCCCGCTTGCCGGATAATTCCGCGTGGTGCCGCGCTGCTGCGGGTGTGTCTTAACGCATGCCCAAGCACACGCAGCAGAGCCCGGCCAGCATTCCAATCTTTCATACATCATTACGGAGTTATTCATGGACATCGCAGGAAAAGTATTTATCGTCACCGGCGGCGCGTCGGGTCTGGGTGAAGGCACCGCGCGCATGCTGGCAGCCAACGGCGGCAAAGTGGTCATTGCTGACATGCAGGCCGACAAGGGCGAGACGATTGCCAAAGAAATCGGTGGCGCGTTTGTGCGTTGCGATGTCAGCAGCGAAGCAGACGGCCAGGCCGTGGTGGCCAAGGCGGTTTCCATGGGTAAGCTCATGGGTCTGGTCAATTGCGCTGGTATCGCCCCCGCCGAAAAAACCGTGGGCAAAAATGGCGCCCACAGCCTGGGCAGCTTCACCAAATGCATTACGGTCAACCTGGTAGGCAGCTTCAACATGATCCGCCTGGCCGCCGACGCCATGTGCAAAAACGAACCCGAAGCCACCGGCGAGCGCGGCGTGATGATTTCTACCGCCTCGGTGGCAGCCTATGACGGTCAAATCGGCCAGGCCGCTTATAGCGCGTCCAAAGGTGGCATCGTCGGCATGACATTGCCAATTGCCCGCGACCTGTCGCGCAACGGCATCCGCAACATGACGATTGCCCCTGGCATTTTCGGCACACCCATGTTGTTTGGCATGCCACAAGAAGTGCAGGACGCACTGGCCGCCAGCGTGCCCTTCCCATCCCGCCTGGGCACGCCGCAGGACTACGCCAAACTTGCCAAGCACATCATCGAAAACGATATGCTCAACGGCGAGGTCATCCGGCTAGATGGTGCTATTCGCCTCGCGCCGCGTTAAAAAGCAGCGCTATGCGCCACCCAGCCAAGGGCGTATCGCGCGCCCTTGGCCTATGCCCTCAGAATGTGCAGTGTTTGCCTTGCCTAGCGACCTGGGCGGGCAGGCGCACAAGGCATAAAATCCGGCGATTTAGCTTGGCGCCCTGACCGCACTCTTGCGGCCTACCGGCAGGCAGCCTGACATCCCAACCCTATCCAGCGAGATTTCCATGAGCCCACAAGACATCCTGGCCCAATTTGGCCCCCGCGAATCTATGGAGTACGACGTGGTCGTCGTAGGTGGCGGCCCGGGCGGCCTGTCCACCGCCATCCGCATCAAGCAAATGGCGGCTGCACAGGGCAAAGAGGTATCGGTCGTGGTGCTGGAAAAAGGCTCCGAGCCAGGCGCACACATTTTGTCCGGAGCCATCATGGATCCCAAGGCGCTAACTGAGTTGTTCCCGGATTGGAAAGCGCGCGGTGCGCCGCTGAACCAGCCCGTCACCGACGACGCCATCATGTTCTTTGGCGAGAAAAGTGCGTTTCGCATGCCTAACTTCTTGCTGCCGCCGTTTGCCGACAACCATGGCAACTATATCGTTAGCCTGGGCAATGTGACCCGCTGGCTCGCGGAGCAAGCAGAGAGCCTGGGCGTTGAAATATTCCCCGGCTTTTCTGCCGCTGAAGTGCTGTACACCGAGCAAGGCGCCGTCAAAGGCGTGGCCACCGGAAATATGGGCGTGGGCAAAGAAGGCGAGCCTGGCGACAGCTTCCAATTGGGTATGGAGTTGCTGGGCAAATACACGGTGTTCGCCGAAGGCGCGCGCGGCCACTTGGGCAAGCAGCTCATCGCCAAATACCAACTCGACGCGGGTAAGAACCCGCAAAGCTTTGGAATCGGCATCAAAGAACTGTGGGAAATAGACCCTAAGCGCCACCAGCCCGGTTTTGTGATGCACTCCGCCGGTTGGCCCATGGACGAGATGACTTACGGCGGCGCCTTCCTGTACCACCTGGAGGGCAACAAAGTCGCCATGGGCTTTATCACCGGTCTGGGCTATACCAACCCCTATCTGAGCCCGTTTGAAGAATTCCAGCGCTGGAAATCGCACCCCAATGTGCGCTGGTACCTGGAAGGCGACGCGTCAAAAGGCGTGGCCCACGGCAAACGCATTTCGTATGGCGCGCGCGCCATCAACGCCAGCGGCCTGTCGTCCCTGCCCAAAACCGTGTTCCCCGGCGGTGCACTGATTGGCTGTAACGCGGGCTACCTGAACGTGAGCCGCATCAAAGGCAGCCACGCCGCTATCAAAACCGGCATGCTCGCCGGTGAGGCCGCGTTTGACGCGGTGGTGGCCGGGCGTCAGCACGACGAGTTAAGCGCCTACCCCGCAGCCTTTGAGCGCAGCTGGCTGCACGCCGAATTGCACAAAGACCGCAACTTCAAAAACTGGTTTAAAAAAGGCTTGACGGTTGCGACCATCATGAACGGCATAGAGCAATTTGTATTGCGCGGTCACATTCCCTGGACGCTGCACCGCGACAAGCCGGACCATGCGCAGCTCTTGCCCGCATCGCAATGCCAGCCCATCGTGTACCCCAAGCCCGACGGCAAAATTACCTTTGACCGCCTGAGCAGCGTGTTCATTAGCAACACCAACCACGAAGAAAACCAACCGGCGCACCTGACGCTCAAAGACGCCTCGGTGCCGGTGAACATCAATTTGCAAAAGTATGCAGGCCCCGAGGCGCGCTATTGCCCGGCTGGCGTTTACGAGTATGTGAAAAACGACGACAACACCGACCGCTTGCAAATCAACGCGCAAAACTGCGTGCACTGCAAGACCTGTGACATCAAAGACCCGACGCAAAACATTGTTTGGGTTACGCCCGAAGGCGGCGGCGGGCCTAATTACGCGGGCATGTAAGGCTTTATGCCCAAACTGCCTTTAGCCGAAGTGCCCCTCGCGGGCACTTGTTTTTTGTGGGCGGGTCTACCTTGACGCAGCCAAGCGCGCCTGGAGTGTCGGGCTTGCGCGTGCTAAGCATCATCCCGCCGATGACGCAGCTCAACACGCCCTACCCGTCCACCGCTTACCTGACTGGGTTTTTGCGCGGGCGCGGTGTGGATGCGGTGCAAGAAGACTTGGCGCTGGGCTTGGTACTGGCGCTGCTTACGCCCCAGGGCCTGGAACAAGTGCAGCAAGTGGCCAAAACGCTGCCGCCCAAACAATGCAGCCCCAGCGTGCAGTGTTTTTTGCAGCATTTTGCGGATTACAAGAGCACGATTGCCCCGGTCATCGCGTTTTTGCAGGGGCGGGATTCAACGCTGAGCCACCGCATCGCAGGGCGCGGATTTTTGCCCGAAGGGCCGCGTTTTGCCGCGCTCGATGTCTATGGCGACGACGAGGCGCCGGACCCGCTGGCCTGGGCTTTCGGAACGCTGGGGCAAAACGACAAGGCGCGCCATTTAGCCACGCTGTACCTCAATGACCTGGCCGATGTGCTGCGCGACGCCATCGACCCGCGCTTTGAATTTGTGCGTTACGGCGAATCGCTTGCGGCTAGCCAATCCAGTTTTGAGCCGCTGGCCCAAGCCCTGGCGCAAGCGCCTAATTTGATGGACACAGTCTTGCACCAATTGACGCTGGCCGCCTTGCAAAAACACCAGCCCGCTTTGGTCGTCCTCTCCGTTCCCTTCCCCGGCGCCATGTACGGCGCGCTGCGCATCGCGCAAAGCATCAAGGCGCATAGCCCGCAGGTCCGCATTGCTTTGGGCGGCGGCTACGTCAATACCGAGTTGCGAACTTTGAGCGAGCCGCGCGTGTTTGATTACGTGGACTTTGTCTGCCTGGATGCGGGCGAACGCCCCTTGTTGGCGCTGCTAGAGCACCTGCAAGGCAAGCGCTCCGCAGAACGGCTAGTGCGCACCTTTGTGCGCGACGCGAGCAGTCACGCGGTGCGCCTGATGCAATGGCAGGAACCCGATATTGCATTCGAGGATGTCGGCACGCCCACTTGGGAAGGCCTGCCGCTGGATCGGTATTTATCGCTCCTAGACATGCTCAACCCCATGCACCGTTTGTGGAGCGACGGGCGCTGGAATAAGCTGACGATCGCCCAAGGCTGTTACTGGAAAAAATGCAGTTTTTGCGATGTCAGTCTGGACTACATAGGCCGCTACGAAACCGCAACTGCGCAGACGCTGGTGGACCGCATCGAAGCCATCGTGGCCGAGACCGGGCAGACCGGTTTTCATTTTGTCGATGAGGCGGCGCCGCCCAAAATGCTCAAAGCGCTGGCGCAGGAACTGCTGCGGCGCAAGCTGCATATTTCCTGGTGGGGCAATATCCGCTTTGAAAAAAGCTTTACGCCGCAGTTGGCCCAGTTACTGGCGCAAAGCGGCTGTATCGCCCTATCCGGCGGGTTGGAGGTGGCCTCCGACCGGTTGCTGACTTTGATGCAAAAAGGTGTGACGGTGGAGCAAGTGGCGCGCGTCACCAAGGGCTTTTCAGAGGCGGGCATTTTGGTGCACGCTTACCTGATGTACGGCTTTCCCACCCAGACGGTGCAAGAGACGGTGGACGCGTTGGAATATGTGCGCCAGTTGTTTGAGACCGGCTGCATTCAAAGCGGGTTTTTCCATCGCTTTACCTGTACGGTGCATTCGCCCGTGGGCTTGAACCCGGTGGAATACGGTGTGGCGCTACAAGAAGTTCCGTTTGCTGGCTTTGCCCGTAACGATATCGGCTTTGACGACCCCACAGGTGTGGATCACGGGCAGCTAGGCCTGGGCCTGAAAAAAGCGATTTACAACTTTATGCATGGCATGGGCTTGGAAGAAGATGTGCGCACTTGGTTTGAGCTGGACACGCCCTGCCCTAAAACCCGCATCAAGCGTAACGCAATAGCGCGGGCTTTGGCCAATCAAGCTGCAGTGGTTTAAACAAACAGCTATCGGCTGAGACTCGCTAAAGATAGGGGCGCACGCGATGACCGGCCCCACGGCGCTAAGGATTGGGCTTCACAGTTGCGGCGAATGACTAAATAGGACTGCCCGCGCCGCGCTTTCTCACAGCGTGGCAACCGCGATTTCGCGCAAGGCGCGTTCAAAAACCTCAACGGGCTGGCCGCCAGAGATCAGGTGGTGGTCATTGATGATGACGGCCGGCACGGCATGGATACCGGCGCGGCGGTAAAAGTCTTCCAGCGCGCGCACCTCAGTTTCGTACTCTTTACTTTGCAAAATCGCGCGGGCTTGGCCCACGGGCAATCCAGCTTGCGCCACGGCTGCGAGCAGCACCTCGTGCGATTCAATATTCTCTGCCCGGCCCTGGTAGGCCTCTAGCAGCGCTTTTTTCAGGGCGTATTGGGCGCCAGGCCGTCCTGTGTATTTGGCCCAATGCAGCAGCCGATGGGAATCAAGCGTGTTGTAAATCCGGCCTCGGCCTTCTGGGCTGAAAGTAAAGCCCACCTCTTCGCCCCGGCGGCGGATGGTGTCGCGGATTTGCACCCGCTGCTCGGGCGTGGAGCCGTATTTTTCGGTCAGATGCTCGTCCAGATCCTGCCCGCCCGGCGGCATATCGGGGTTGAGTTCAAAGGGCTGAAACTGCATTTCCACCTTGATCTCGTCGCCCAAGCGATCTATGGCCTGTTCCAAGGCACCCAGTCCGACTGCGCACCAGGGGCAAGCGACGTCGGAGACAAAGTCGATTTTCATTTTGACGGACATAGGGTTCTCGCTTTCGAATAGTTAGGCCGAGGGTTTCGCTAAAAATATATAAATTTCAATAGGATAGAGTACAAATTTAAAGCATTACTGAAAGTAAAAACTATCCATCGCCAGCATGCCGTATAGCACTTCGCGGCTCAAATAATGCGCCGTGCCTCCCGCGCCGCCCGCACCCAGCGCAAAAAACAGCGGCAGAAAATGGTCTTCGCTGGGGTGGGCGCGCTGCGCATGCGGGGCGCGCTGGCGGTAGTCCCACAGCGCTTCCATATCACCGTGCGCAATCTGCGCCTCCACCCAGCGTGAAAATTCCAGCACATAGGGGGCGGTGGGCACCCCTGGCCCGGCAAACTCGCCCAGGTTGTGCGTCATGCCGCCAGACCCCATCAGCAAAACACCCTGCGCGCGCAAGGACTGCAAAGCCGCACCCATGGCATAGACCTCGCGCGGGCCCGCGCGCTGGGGCAAGGCCACTTGCACAACGGGCACGTGCGCATCGGCAAACATATGCATCAAGGGAACCCAAGCGCCATGGTCCAAAGGCCGCTGCGCATCCCCTGCCGCAGCGATGCCCGCTTGGCCCAGTAAATCAATTACCTGCTCCGCCAGCGCAGGCGCACCAGGCGCCGGGTATTGCAATTGGTACAAAGCCTCGGGGAAACCACCAAAGTCGTGCAAAGTGGCTGGTTGCACGCTGGTCATCACCGTAGGGCTGCGCGGCATCCAATGGGGCGACATGATGACCACTGCCTTGGGCTGGGTCTCTAAGCCTTCAGCAAATGCCTGCAAAGCCGCGCCTGATGCGCCAGGGTCTAGGGCAAACAGCGGCGCGCCATGGGAAACATACAAAACAGGGGTCATCAAGTCCAACTAAATATTCTTTTCTGTGGCAAAAATGCAGCGTGCCTCTATTGCATCCCAGCCAGCCCGGCCACGGCCAGCGCGTAGCCGTTAACACCAAATCCGCACATCACCGCTTTAGCCACCGGCGAAATATAGGAATGGTGGCGGAACTCCTCGCGCGCATGCACATTGCTGATGTGCAGCTCGATCAAGGTCACGCCCGTGCCTTTGATGGCGTCGTGCAAGGCCACACTGGTGTGTGTGTAAGCGCCGGCATTGAGCACCACGCCCGCCAACGTGCCTGCAGCATGCAGGCGCCCGGCTTCGTGCAGGGCATCGACCAATTCGCCTTCGTGGTTGCTTTGGCGGAAATCCAGCGCAAAACCATTGGCCGCACAGGCGCGCTCGCATAGGGCTTGCACGTCAGCCAAGGTTTGGCTCCCATAGACCTGCGGTTCGCGCGTGCCCAATAGGTTCAGGTTTGGGCCGTTCAAAATCATCACGGTTTTCATAGTCGCTCCGGGAAAAGGTCGGGTGGCTCGGGGGCAAGCATCAGAGGTCGGGCCGATACGGGCAATTACAAGCCGCTATCCGGGCAGCTTGTGTAAAGCGCCGGGCAACTCGCCGCATTGCGCGCGGTGCTGCAGGACATGTTCCATCACCACCAGCGCCAGCATGGCCTCGGCAATCGGCGTGGCGCGTATGCCTACACAAGGATCGTGGCGCCCCTTGGTCACCACTTGCGTCGCCTTGCCTTGCACATCCACCGTGTCGCGCGGCGTGAGGATAGAGCTGGTGGGTTTAATGGCGATACTGACTTCCACATCCTGCCCGGTGCTGATGCCGCCCAATACGCCACCGGCGTTATTGCTGGCAAAGCCGCTAGGCGTCAGTGAATCGCCATGCATGCTGCCGCGCTGCGCCACACTGGCAAAACCGGCGCCTATTTCCACACCTTTGACGGCATTGATGCCCATCATGGCGTAGGCGATGTCAGCGTCTAGCTTGTCATACAAAGGCTGGCCCAGGCCCACCGGCATATTGCTGGCCGTCACACGGATGCGCGCGCCACAGGAGTCGCCAGATTTGCGCAGCGCGTCCATATAGTCTTCCAGCGTCTGCACATCGGCCAGCGGCGCAAAAAACGGGTTGTGCGGCACATGGTCCCAGCTTTCAAAGCCAATAGGCATGTCGCCTAACTGCGTCATGCAGCCGCGAAACTGGGTACCGCAATGCGCGAGCAACCACTTCTTTGCCACCGCACCGGCGGCCACCATGGACGCCGTCATGCGCGCCGAGGAACGTCCGCCGCCGCGCGGGTCGCGCAAGCCGTATTTGCGAAAGTAAGTGAAATCTGCGTGGCCGGGGCGGAAGGTCTCTAGGATGTTGCCGTAGTCTTTGCTGCGCTGGTCGGTGTTCTGGATTAAGAGGGCAATCGGGGTGCCCGTGGTTTTGCCTTCGTACACGCCGCTGAGTATTTGGACTTGGTCAGGCTCTTGGCGCTGGGTGACGTGGCGGCTGGTGCCGGGGCGGCGCCGGTCCAGGTCGCCCTGGATATCAGCCTCGCTCAGTTCCATGCCCGGCGGGCAGCCGTCAATCACGCACCCAATGGCCGGGCCGTGGGATTCACCAAAGTTGGTGACTGCGAAGAGGTGTCCAAAGGTGTTTCCGCTCATAGGGCGATTATCCCCGAGCGGCGGGACACCCTAATTGGCGGGCTTGGCGCCCTCTTCCTGCCCTGGCCAGTCACGGATATAGGCCTTGAGCATCTTGTTTTCGAAGTTCTGGCTGTCCACCACGGCCTTGGCTACATCGTAAAAGCTGATCACGCCCATGAGCATGCGTTTGTCCATCACCGGCATGTAGCGGGCATGGCGGTCCAGCATCATGCGGCGCACTTCGTCCATCTCGGTTTCCATGGTGCAAGTCAGGGGCGCGTCGTCCATGGCGCTGCGCACCTGGGTGCCAC
>CAIPZV010000062.1 GCA_903869595.1 uncultured beta proteobacterium
ATCCCGACAAAACCAACGTAGGTGCAGGGCTGGCTTGTGGATTTCTCTGGACTGTTTCCAAGGGCATAAAACTTGGTGATATCGTCCTTTGTCCCGATGGATCTGGCACTTATCACGTTGGCGAAATTTCAAGTAACTACTTTTACCATCCAGGCGGAATCCTTCCTCACCGCCGTAATGTCAAGTGGATGGCTAAGCATGTAGAGCGCGAAGCTATGTCGGACATGCTCAAGAAAAGCACCGGATCTATTGGTACGGTCAGCAACATTACAGGGTACGCGCAAGAACTTGAATCATTGATCGCAGGCGAATATAAATCGCCAATCATTTCTACTGATTCAACAGTTGAAGATCCCTCTGAGTTCGCGCTCGAGAAGCACCTTGAAGACTTCTTGGTGCAGAACTGGAAACAAACTGAATTAGGTAAAGACTTCGATATATTCGAGGAGGATGGTGAACTTGTTGGTCAGCAATACCAGTCAGACACTGGACCGATGGACATCCTTGCAATCAAAAAAGACAAATCTCAGCTGTTGGTTGTCGAATTAAAAAAGGGTAGGGCAAGCGATGCAGTTGTCGGTCAGGTGCTTCGATATATGGGCTACGTCAAGCAAGAGCTTGCTGAACCCAATCAAATTGTGAAGGGTGTCATCATCGCTCTAGACGATGACACTCGGATTCGTCGTGCTTTGGCAATGACACCGGATATCTCTTTCTACCGATACGAAGTCTCTTTCAAATTAAACAAGGCTAACTAGCTATTGAAGAAACCATTCGTTCTTGCGGAGCTCAGTTCGCGCAATCTGTCAAAAGAGCAAGCACATGCCTATGCAAACAAGCCGCACGTCGTGTAACCATATTCCCGTAAAATCTATAGAAATCAACAGGTTACAAAGCCTAAATGCCGTTTAATTTCCACACCGTAGTTACACAAAAGTTACACACGACTTTTAATCCAATGCAAGCTATTGATTTCATTGGTATTTTTTTATACGTAACTATGGAGTGGGAATAATAGAAATATTGTAAGTCGTTGATTTACAAAGATTTATTTGTTATCCAAAACCTTCGCAACCCAAAAATAGAGCGCTGATTTCATTGAGTTTTGACATTACAGTTACACAAAGAGTTACACAAACGTGTAACTACTCCAAACCGTAATTACCCAAGCTCTTTATGCGCCATGGCGTGGGCTAGTTTTGAAGAGGCGAACCGCACCCACAGCGGCCCGAATCAATACATCACTTCTTTTTTAATCTGCACGCAACCAGACCCTGCTGGCATCAGGAACATGCGCATGGCGGGTCCGCCATCGAGCATGGTGATTTTGTTCCCCAACACGCCGATGGGACGCAGCTCCTTCAATATCTTTGTAGACACTTCGGCGCAGCTTTCTTTCCAGTACGTCACGGCGTCATAAGCCACTCCGCAACCCACCTCTCCATACGGTGCGTAACTGGCACTGACGTAGGTTGTCGATCCTTGTCCGCTCTCTATTTCGAGGGTGCCAGAGAAAATGCGTCCATTGGCATTTTCGGGGGCAAGGTACAGCACGCCAGACGATTGGTTGTCAGCGATCAAGTAACGATTGACCTTATCTGCCAATGGCTTGCAGGTTCGCACTCCGGCATTGATCGCCACCTGCGAGAGCACCTGTTCACCGTTTTTCCATGTGGGTTTTGCAGGGGCCACCTCAACCCTTTGAGCGCCTTCCGTGCTGCGGGACTTATTGGTGTCTTGTGCAGCCACATAAAAAGCGCTTACAGCCAGGCTGATGCCCATGGCGGCGGTGAGAAACAACTTGGTATGCATATTCAGAAAGAAAAAAACCCAACCCCTCGCGGGGTTGGGCATTCAATTTAATCAACTTAGAGGGAACTTACCAAGAGAAGCTCAGGCCCGCGCCAACCGCTGTCTTGGAGGCACTGCCGCCCGCAATGCTGCCACGGAAGACCGTAGAAGGATTCAAGCGGTAGCTTGCACCTGCTGCGATGGCCGACTGGTCGTCATAGCCACCCAGTGCTACACCCACAGCGAAGCTCTTGTCGGTATCAACCAAGGGGATGTTGGCCATCGCGATAGTGGCTGCGATACCGCCAGACAGCATCTTGCGTGTTTCGCTCAGCTGACCAAAGTTCACAGCGTCGTTTGTGGCAGTGCCATTCGCGACGTTGGTGATCTTGTTGCTGTTCATGTTAAGCGTACCGCCCACAGATGCAGTACCCGATGTTGACAAGGTACCGGTGCTGATGTTGCCCGTGTTGGTGATGCCATTGGTGGTAGTTGCACCGGCCACAGCCAAAGTACTAGCCAGAGTGGTTGCACCAGTCACAGCCAAGGTACTAGACAGAGTGGTTGCACCCGTCACAGCCAAGGTACCGGTGCTGATCTTGCCCGAGTTGGTGATATCACCCGTGTTGGTAATGCCGGTGGTGGTGCTTGCACCCGTCACAGCCAAGGTGCCGGTGCTGATGTTGCCCGAGTTGGTGATATCACCCGTGTTGGTAATGCCGTTGGTGTTGGTTGCGCCGGTCACGGTCAAATTACCACCCACAGATGCATCACCCGTTGTTTCCAAGGTGTCGGTAAAGATAAGACCCACGTTTTCGATGCCATTGGTGTTGGTTTGGCCACCCACGCTCAAGCCGTATTCGATCACAGCATTATTCAGCGTCGCACGGCCCGTTGTGGTCAACCTATCGGTGGTAATTTCACCTGTGTTGTTGATGCCGTTGTTGGTGGTGAGCAGGCCTTGCACAACCACATTGTGGTCTGACGTACCCAACATGATCTGGTTAGAGTTAGTCGTTTTAGCACCGGCACCGATGGCCACGGAGTTGCTATAAGTTGCCTCTGAACCTGTACCGATGGCAATGCTGTCATCGCCTGTAGCCAGTGCACCAGCCTGAGATGCGCCACCAGCTGCCGGTGTCATAGTCGTATCGCTGGCTGAGCCAATAGCGATACTGCGGGCACCCGTAGCCTGCGCACCATTTTGGGTGCCGGCTGCGCTGCCAATTGCCATAGAGCCTTCACCCGATGCCACGACTGAGCCGCCATTTGAACCATGCGCACCATCGGAAGTACCGTCCGCACCATTTGCGCCAGCCGCTGTGCTGGTTCCATCTGTGCCGTCCGCACCGTCACTACCATTTCCACCGCTTGTACCGTTGCCTGCGGCACCGAAAGCAATGGATCGTAGGCCGGAGGCGGTCACACTACCACCTGCGCCAGCGTTACCACCATTGGTGCCGTTTCCGCCGTTACCGCCCGCATTGCCAGCGGCACCTGGAGTGCAAGTTGACGTTGTGGCGTCGCACGAAGCATCACCGCCTGCAGAACCGGCTCCACCGGCTCCACCGGCTCCACCCAAGCCCGCAGCACCTGCTGCACCACCTGTACCAATCGCAATCGCACCCGAGGCCATGCTCAATGTGCCATCTACAGCGGCCTGACCAATGGCACCAGCATTACCGCCATTGCCACCTGCACCACCCGTGCCGCCTGTAGCAGCACCGTAGCCGGCAGCGGTGGCATTACCGCCAGCGCCGCCCTTGCCACCTGCGCCTGCAGCAGCGGTGCCGGTGTTGGCAGTGCCACCCGTACCACCCAGACCACCAGCACCACCATCGGCTTCTTTACCTGCTCCGCCAGCGCCGGAAACGGCAGCATCACCACCTGCACCGCCTGTACCGCCGTCTGCGCCGTTACCGCCAGCAACGCCGGCCAAAGTACCAACGGCAGCACCACCAATTCCACCGAGGCCGCCTGTACCGCCTGAGCCACCTAGGCCACCTATCGAAGTGGTACCTGCCTTGGTGCCGTCGGCACCATACAAGCCGCCATTGCCGCCAGTACCACCTGCACCGCCAGTGCCGCCGGTGTAGCCAGCTGCGGTATTGGTACCAGCACCACCAGCAGCGCCTGCGCCACCGTTGCCACCAGCACCACCTGTACCGGTAGAAAGGTAAACCCCCGCACCACCGTCACCGCCGTTGCCACCCATTCCACCAGCCCCACCGCTGTAGTCTGTACTTTTCCCACCGCCTGCTCCGCCAGTGCCGCCAACACCAAAGGTACCTCCATTGATGCCGCTGCCAGCTTGGCCATTGGCACCCGTGAGACCATCAGGGCCATCACTAACTGTAGCGAACGCTACAGCGGTAAATCCAACGAGCATAAAAGCCATGGCTGCGTTCAAGCTTGATTTTTTGAAATTAAGCGGTTTGTTCATCCAAATCTCCAACGGTTTAGTAAAAAAAAGAATAGGTTTTCACCTCACGGCGGATGCTAATTGCGTAAAAGGTGACTACAGGTCACTTTTAACGTTTTTGCCAATTTAGTGACTAACAGTCACTTTTATTAATTCTTCCTCAAATGTTGATTTCTCAGCCTTCAGGTTCATGGATTTTTTTTGTGTATAGCGCGACTTGCTCGCGGCCGAGCGATCGTGCAAAGCACTGCCGCCCAATGCATCCTTGATTGTCAAAAATAGACAAAATGTCAGAAAAAAACAAAATTAAAAAGTAGAGTGTGCACAAATTTTTAAAGTGCTTTCTGTCCTGCGGAAGGCCTGCAGAAATCAGCCCTACCGCCCAAAATTTAAATGCCGATAAAACAAAAAAGCTCTGTCACCACTGGTTTCGCGATGATCAAAAAGAGAACGCCCAATCGTGATTTTTTGGAGGAAATCGGACGGGTGGTGTCCTGGACTGGACGGGTGGCCACCATGCTGCGCATTCACTTCCTGCAGCAATGGTTTAGCCTGTCTGCCGCGGCCGTGGAAGCAGCCCTGCAAAAAATGGCGGGCAATAAGCCGGTGAGGGGTATTTTGTGAGTGCAAGCTACAAAACACCGGTTCAGCCACGTGCTTTAGCCACAGAACAAAAGTTTCTGGATACGGTGAACCTCCTCATGCAGGACAAGTCACTGGGCCTGTTGACCATTGACGAGATTGCCGCCAAGGCGGGTTTGACCCGAAGTGCTTTTCTCAAGCGTTTCGGCACGAAAAACCAGGCCTTGCTGGTGCTTTATGGCCGGTATTGCACTGAGGTGGAGGCAGCGATGGCAGCGGTGAGCGATGACATAGACAGCTTCGCCGATGCCCATGAGGCATGCTTTCGGGTCTCAGTTCTTGCCCAAGAGCTGCAGACCGCCCATTTTTCAGCCATCCGGGCCATGCATGAGCTCTTTATGGAGAATTTGAACGTCCATCATCAAACCCATGCCATTTTCTTGCAATGCAGTGACCTGATGCGGCAAATCCAGAAAGTCCATGTTCCAACGGGCACCGATATGGGGGCTCATGCCGCCGCGCAACTGGTTTTCACCATCACCGGCAACCATGTCCTCAAGGCCATGCCGGGTTTGCCCCGCGAGGAGAAAGATCGCCACACGCTGACGGCCGCCCTCGTGAGCCGAGCGCTGCTTCATTGACATGAAACCTGCAAACCCCGTTAGCCAGCGGGATGCCATGACGCGCAAACTTGATCGTCGCATTAGCTGCGAGGGTAAGGTCATCTTGCCGGCTGTTCCGGGCATGCTGGACCTCTACACCAGCCGCTGCGCCGAGGTGTTTGCTGCAATGGGCCGAAAGTTAAACGCCACCGAGTTATCGGAGTTGCGAAAAATCCTGGATGGCCAACTCAAAGAGGCCTTCAGTCGTTCCCAGCGCTCGGACATCACGGTGTCTTACCAGTCTACTGTGGGTGGATTGCTCAATTACTTTGTGGCACCCCAATATGCCACCATAGAGCAGACTTACGCAAATTGGGTCAACACGCGCAAGCCACCCTATTTTGGTAGCGAGCCGGATGCCAAGGTGCTTGCCGTGGCTAAGCAGCTGGGTGATGCCCGGCTCAAACGCGTGCTGGACATCGGTGCAGGCACAGGGCGCAATGCATTGGCTCTGGCTCGATTGGGTCACCCGGTCGATGCGGTGGAGGTGACGCCCAAATTTGCGGAAATCCTAAGCGCCACAGCGCAGCAAGAATCCCTGGACATTGAGGTGATCTGCAAGGATGTTTTTGAAGTCGGTCAGCAGCTCAGCAAGCGCTACGATTTGGTCTTGCTGTCGGAGGTGGTTTCCGATTTTCGATCAGTCGCCCAACTGCGCGCAGTGCTTGAATTGGCCGCGCAGCAACTGGCCCCGAACGGCGTGCTGCTTTTCAATGCCTTTTTGGCCCGCTCGCACTATTTGGCCGACGATGCTGCGCGGGAATTTGGCCAGCAGGTTTATTCGTGTTTTTTCACCCCTGAAGAATTAAGCAGTGCACTTGATGGCTTGCCTCTGGTATCGGTCTCGGACGAAAGCGTCTATGCCTATGAAAAAGCCAATCTGCCTATCAGCGCCTGGCCACCCACAGGCTGGTACCCGGATTGGGCCTCAGGCCTGGATGTCTTTGATGTGCCAATGCACGACAGCCCCATTGAATTGCGTTGGCTCACCTTCTCTAAAGTCTTGACATGACCCCATCGGTCAATACCGAAATCACAACGCACCACGCGGTTTGCTAAATTTTCCGCTTGACAGGAATGGATAGATCGTGGCCTCAAAAAAAATTCCACTATTCGCTCGTAGGGTCTTCCTTGTTTGTTTTGTTGGTTTAAATCTAGGCAGCCAACTTGCACACGCTCAGCAACTGTATGGCGCCTTGCAGCCTGCTGTTGAACGTACTAAGCTGGTCGAAATCAACCAAAACAACCTCCTGTCCCGTCAGATGCTCAATGTGTCTATGGGTGGCTTTGAGCTGGCTGGAGGGCAGAGGGTTGGCTTTGATCAGTGGTACAAAACCACATTGCAGGACACCCGCGTGAGCTGGATGACGCAGGTCACGCCAGATTGGGGTGTCATTTGGGGTATCAGCACCGGCGAGCGCGGCCCCAAATACACCATTGATCCCAGTATAAAAATAGGCTTGGTCTTTGATACTTCGATCGACCGCGTGAGCCGGTTCTCGTTCAAAGTGAGCACGGTGTTTGGCGGTCGTCTTCAGGAACAGCCATGCACCGCCGACTACGGCGCCATCGGAAATATCCAGACGGTCAATTGCCGTCTCGCGGCTACAGAGATGCCACCGGCGCAAACGCTGTCATACCTGCTCAACAGTTTGCCACCAGACCTTCACCAATTGGCTGTCGCTTACCATAAATTATTTTGAGATGGAGTGTTGTCGTGAAACTTCTTCAGGCTTTTTTTGTTGCAGGCTTGCTGGGTTCAGCACTCTTATCAGCCGCACTGGCGCAAAGCACCGTGAAAGATGTTGACACTTATGTGCTGCAGCCCTGGATGAGCATAGATGTGGGCGAAGCCTGGAAACAGGGCTACTCAGGAGCTGGCACAACCATCACATTAGTGGATGACTTTCGAAGTAAAAATTTGATGAAAGGCAAACTCGGGACAAAGAGCGAAAACTTGCTCCATGGTCAGTGGACGCTCGGGGAGGCCAGTTTGATTGCGCCCGCGGCCAAGGTGGCATCTCAGGACTTCCATGCAGGTACATCTGTCCCATTGGCATCCACTGGGTTGAACATTCTCAATCTGAGCTACGCCATGTATTACAAAAATGGTCTCGATGTGTCGAAAATTAAATGGAGTAAGCAAGAGTCATCGATCATTTACGACGCGAAAAACGGCCTTGCCGTGGTTTCAAAAGCTGCAGGAAACGATGCTGTTGCGATCGGCACCCCCACGAGATCAGGCTATGTGGACTATTTGAATACGGCGCTGCGAGGTGGGATAAGTGCTATCTACGTGGGCGCGCTTAGCAAAAACGGCACCCCCATCGCCCAAGCAAAATTGGCAAGCTATTCCAATACCGCAGGCACAGACTTGACAGTACAAAAACAATTTGTCGTAGTAGGTGTCGAAAACTCCAAGACTGGGCTTGTGGGCACCTCGTTCGCTGCACCGGTGGTTTCAGGCTATGCGGCCATTTTGGGTAGCAAGTTCACAGGGGCTTCTCCCGCAGACATCAGTAACCAATTGTTGTCTACAGCGAGAACCGACACCGTTGCTGACTATAAACCTGCTATTTACGGGCGTGGTGAAGCAAGTTTGAGCAGGGCACTTGCCCCCCTATCCATCAAGTGACGACAACCGCTGTCTGCGCTGTGAGTTGAACCAATCTGTTGTCAGCCTTCTGTCATGGGCGCTGGTGGCGGACGGCCCGTTTATTCAACGCATGCCTAATGGCGGCATACAGGTGAATTTCAAAGCCAGCCCCGAGCAATTTCGCAATGCATTCAACCGCATGCTGGTGCTTGCAGCTAATATGCCCGAGCGCACGGTACGCAAGCTGGCAGGTGAAAATTACGCTCGCCTGCTCAAGACCGTCATGCAGGCGCGCAGCGTTTCCTGAAAGTTCATTATGTATTTACCCGGCCAATTCGACCCCAAAGACCCCCAAGTTGCCATCGACATCATGCAGGCGCACCCATTCGCCAGCCTGATTTCTACCGACGATGCCGGACTGCCTTTTGTAACCCATTTGCCGGTGCATTGGGAGGCGCAGCCGGGGCAGGGTGCTGAACACGGGGTCATACTCGGGCATTGCGCGCGGGGCAATCCGCACTGGAAGTACCTGCAGCAGCGCCCCCAAGCGGTGGTGACCTTCATGGGGCCGCATGCGTATATGTCGCCTAAGGTCTATCCGGACCTGGCGCGCGTGCCTACCTGGAATTACGTCGCGGTGCATTGCGTGGTCGAGGCCTCGGTGTTGGACGGGCACGATGCCAAAGACGCTCTGCTCAAGCAACTGATTGCCGACCACGAACCGGCTTATGCCCACCAGTGGCGTGGGTTGCCCGAAGATTACACGACAAAGATGCTGGGCGCTATCGTCGCTTTCTCATTAAAAATCATAAGTATGCAATGCAAAGTTAAAGTGAATCAACATCGTCCGGAGGCGCACGCCCGCATGCTGGAAATTTACGATGCGGGCGGCCCGGACGAGCAGGCGCTGGGGGCCTGGATGCGCAAAATGGGCCTCACCGGTTCGCCGCAATAGGGCTTTGCCAATGGCCGACACCCTGCCTGAGGACGCGCATTGGATGCGCCTGGCTTTGGGGCAGGCGACCTTGGCTGCGCAAGCGGGGGAGGTGCCGGTAGGCGCGGTGGTAGTACACCAGGGGCGCTTGATTGCCAGCGCGCACAACCGCTGCGTTACCGATAGCGACCCGACCGCCCATGCCGAAGTGGTGGCGCTGCGCGCTGCGGCGCTGGCGCTGGGCAATTACCGCCTGGAGGATTGCACCCTCTATGTGACATTAGAGCCTTGCGCCATGTGCAGCGGTGCGCTGATCAATGCCCGCCTGCAAAAAGTAGTGTTCGGTGCAAGCGACGCGCGTGCGGGTGCTGCCGGTTCGGTGCTGGATATATTTGCGATGAAAGCCCTGAACCACCACACGCAAGTGCAGGGCGGGCTGCTGGCAGAGCAGTGCGCCGACATCTTGCGTGATTTTTTTAAGCCTAAGCGAGCCAATATGAGCCCTTTGCGTGAAGACGCCCTGCGCACCCCCGAGGCGCGGTTTGCCAATGTGCCGGATTACCCCTGGTCGCCCCACTACCTCAGTGACCTGCCGACTTTGGACGGCTTGCGCCTGCATTACCTGGACGAAGGCCCCCAAGACGCGCAGCTCACCTATTTATGCCTGCACGGCAACCCCGCCTGGAGCTATCTGTACCGCAAAATGATTCCGGTCTTTACTGGGGCAGGGCATCGCGTCGTGGCGCCGGACCTGATCGGTTTTGGCAAAAGCGACAAGCCAAAAAAGGACAGCGCCCACCAGTTTGATTTCCACCGCCATGTGTTGCTGGAGTTCGTGGAACGCTTGGACTTGAGAAATGTCGTCTTGGTGGTGCAAGACTGGGGCGGCATTTTTGGCCTGACCTTGCCCATGGAGGCGCCGCATCGCTACGCTGGACTGTTGGCTATGAACACGCTGCTGGCCTGTGGCGATGTGCCGCTGTCCCCCGGTTTTCTGGCCTGGCGCGCCTGGTGCGCTAAAAATCCTGAGTTTGATGTGGGTAAGCTTTTTGCCCGTGGCAACAGCCACATGACAGAAACGGAGTGGCAAGCCTATAACGCGCCCTTTCCCGATGCGGGCCACCGCGCTGCCTTGCGTGTTTTTCCCAATATGGTGCCTGAATTTGCAGATAGTCCGGGTGCCGCAATTGCGCGCCAGGCCCGCGATTTTTGGAGCAATAAGTGGGCAGGGCGCAGCTTTTTGGCCATCGGCCAGCAAGACCCTGTGCTCGGCGAGCCGGTGATGCGGGCATTACAAAGCCAGATTCGCGGCTGTGAACAAGTGATGTTGCTGCCCGAGGCTGGGCATTTTGTGCAGGAGCATGGGCAGGCGATTGCGCAAGCGGCTGTCGAATTCTTTTCCAAACCTCTACAGGCAAGGCCTGCTGTGGTTCTTTAGCCCAAGCAATGCAGCGATGGGGGGATGAATTTGTGAAAACTTTACAAGCCAACATGGATTGCTTCACTTCGTTCGCAATGACGGGTTTGGATGGATACAAAAGTGGCTTAAGTTTTGGAGGGCGGTAGACAGCCTTCAGCGACCTTCAGCTTGTGGCCCCAATATGCCCTTACAGTTAGCCATTCAGACCAAGCGCCCGCCAGCGCGCAATACCCAGCCATGAGCCATATTTACATCTATTCTCCGTCCAGCGCCGTGCGCGACAAAGCCGCTTTTCGCCGGGGGGTGAAGCGCTTGCGGGCCTTGGGCCACGAAGTGGAAATCGACGCTGACGCACTGTCCAGCTACCAGCGCTTTGCAGGTGATGACGCAACCCGCTTGGCAGCGATTGGGCGGGCGGCGGCCAGCGGTGCCGACCTGGCCATGATTTCGCGCGGCGGCTATGGGCTAACCCGCATCTTGGCCGAGTTGCCCTATGCAGCGCTAGCCAAAGCGATTGAATCGGGTACCCAGTTTGTGGGCTTGAGCGATTTCACGGCTTTGCAGCTGGGTTTGATGGCCAAGACCGGAGCGATCTCTTGGCAGGGACCCTGCATAGGTGAAGATTTCGGCACCGAAGACGATCCCGACGAGATCATGCTGGCCTGTTTTGATGATTTACTTCTGGCCCAGGGCGAAGGCGTGGGCTGGCGCTTGCCACGCGGACAGGCGGCGCTTCAGGAACATGAGATTCATGGTGCCAAGCTCTGGGGCGGTAATTTATCAGTGCTGGTGTCGCTTCTGGGCACGCCGTATTTCCCCAAAGTGCGCGGCGGCGTTTTGTTTTTGGAAGACGTGGGCGAACACCCGTACCGGCTGGAGCGCATGTTGACGCAGTTGGTGCATAGCGGCGTCTTGGCGCAGCAAAAGGCTTTGGTGTTGGGCCAGTTCACCAACTACAAACTGGTGCCGCACGATAAGGGCTTCAAACTGGACACCGTGGTGCAATGGCTGCGTACTCAGGTTTCGATTCCCATCGTTACCGGTTTACCTTTGGGCCATGTGCCGACCAAGGTGTTGCTCCCGGTAGGTGCCAAAGTGGACCTGGTGCTGCAAGGGCAGGAAGCGCTAATGGCCTGGGGCCACTTGTAGAGTCTGGGCTATCTGGTTTTGGTAGCCGACGTAGTCAGTGCTTAGATTGTCTCGTATTTATTAACATAATATACATCGTATAAAGTAGTAAAACACTTTGATGCTAGGCGCCCTAAGGAATCGGCCGAGAGATCATGTGCCGTACCAGCAGCTTGGCCGAGGCCTGCTTATTCGCCACATCGGCAAAATCCAGCGCAGTCATGCCCTTGTCGTTCTTCAGACTGGCATCGGCGCCTTCTTCGAGCAGCAGTTCCACCGATTGGGGGTTGCCGTACATGGCGGCCATCATCAAGGGCGTGGTCTTGTTGGGCGATTCCGCATCGATGTACGCAGAATGCTTGAGCAGCAGCTTGATCACCTCGACATGCCCCGCAGACGCGGCGTAATGCAAAGGCGTCCAGCCGGTTTTATTGACGTCAGCGTCCAGCGCGATTAAGCGTTTACAGACATCCACCATGCCTGCCATCGAGGCCAACATCAAAGGGCTCTCGTCTTTGGCATTGCGCACCTCGGCGCGTAAGCCTTTGGCGCGCAGCAGCAGGTCCAAAACCGCCGGCGACGGGCGCTTGATCGCCAGAACCAGCGGATACTGGCCATCGGGGCTTAAGGTATTGGGGTCAAAACCGCGTGCCAGCACTTTGGCGACCACCTGGGCCTCATCAGTTTTCAGGGCCTGGAAAAAATCATCGTAAGAACCCGCTCTGGCTGGAAAAAACCAAATCAAAACAATAAGATAAAACGTATATTTGAAGTTAAACATACAATGAATCTCAATCACTATTTGCTGGTTGACCTAAGCCTTCTGGCTTAAACAAGCGCAAAAAATTGTCGCTGCTGGCCTGGCCGACTTCCTCCACGCTACAGCCCCGCACCTGCGCAATCTGTTGCGCCACCAAGGGCACAAAAGAGGGATTATTGGTTTTCCCCCGGTGCGGCACGGGGGCTAAATAGGGGCTGTCGGTTTCAATCAGCAAGCGGTTCAGCGGCACCCAGGCTGCAATATCGCGCAAATCCTGGGCGGTTTTGAAGGTCACGATGCCGGAAAACGAGATGTAAAAGCCGCGCTCCAGGGCCGCCCGGGCCACCTCAGCCGTTTCGGTAAAGCAGTGGAACACGCCGCCGGCGCTGCCCTCTGACCCGTCTTCGCCCTCCTCGTCCAGCAAACCCAAAGTATCTGCGGAGGCGCTGCGGGTATGGATAACGAGCGGCTTGCCCAGCGCACGCGCGGCGCGTATGTGCACCCTAAAGCGTTCACGCTGCCAGTGCATGTCCGCAAGCGTGCGTCCATTAAGACGGTAGTAGTCCAAACCCGTTTCGCCAATCGCCAGCACTTTGGGCAGCGCGCCCAGGGTCAGCAAGTCTTGCAGGCTAGGCTCGCGCACGTCTTCATTGTCTGGATGCACCCCCGCCGTGGCCCAGAAGTTCGCATAGTCCAGGGCCAGGCCATGCACCACGGGAAATTCCTCTAGCGTGGTGCAAATGCACAAGGCACGGTCCACCTGCGCCTGCGCCATCGCAGCGCGTATCTCGGGTACCTGGCTGCGTAGCTCGGGAAATGCCAGATGGCAATGGGAATCTGTAAACACCTGGGGCGCTCAGCTCAGTGGGCGGGATTTGGGTGATAGCGCCCCATCACACGGTGTAATTCGTTCGCTTGGTGCCCAGCAGCGGCCCTAAAGCGGTTTCGATTTTCTGTTTCAAAATCGCGCCGCGCTCGTCGGTGGTAAAGCGTACACCAACGCCTTGCGGGCGACCTGTCGGTGAATTAGCGGGGGTAATCCAGGCCACATTGCCGATCAAGGGGTGGCGCTTATTGTCCTTAGGCAGTGTTAATAGACCGAAGAGTTCGTCGCCCAATTGGTATTCTCGGCTGGTTTTCACGAATAACCCACCTTCGGTAAATACCGAGATATAGGCCTGGTACAACTCCAGCTCAGTGTCCATGTGCAATTGCAAGACCGCGGGCCGGGCACTGCCGCCGGACAAAACCGACTCCGACCACATGCTGGTGCCGGCCTGGGGGGGCGGGGGTGCGTTTGACATAGCTAGATATCCTGGCCAAGATTTAGGGTGCGCTTTGGGTCAGCACCGTGTGGGCCTCTGCCATCAAAGCTTCGATAAACAATCCGGGGTTGTAGGGGTGGTCCATGGTGCGCCGGTGCGCCTGCAAAGACACCCCCCATTGTGACAAAACTGCCAGTGGCACGCCGGGGCGCAAGTCTTTTGCGCTAAAAAACCGGGGCGTGGCGTTAACCGCTAAGGCCAACAGGTCATGGCACAACTGCTGCTGCGCGCTGATCACTTGCTGCGGCGTCCAATCGCGTACGGCTTGGCCATCGCCCCGCGCCATGGCCTGGTGCAGCGCGGCCCAATGCTTAGGATCCTGTCCCGATTGCGCCCAATGCAGCGCCGCCTGGGGGCGCCCGCCCTGCGCCTTGAGGGCGACGGCGGCCTGCTCGCTGTCCAAGCCCTGCGCGTCCAGCCAAGCCAGGCTGTCGGCGGGCTCTGGCCAGACCATGGTGTGGACCAGGCAGCGGCTGCGAATTGTTGGCAGCAGTTGGTGGGCCGACTCGCTGGCCAGCACAAAACGCACATCGCCCGGCGGCTCTTCTAAAGTCTTGAGCAAGGCATTGGCGGTGAAGGCATTCATATCTTCGGCCGGATAAACCAGCACCGCTTTGCCGCGCCCGCGTGCACTGGTGCGCTGCGAAAAATCGACCGCGTCGCGCATGGCTTCGATACGAATTTCTTTGCTGGGTTTGCGCTTTTTGTCGTCCAAGTCAGCTTGCGCTTTTTCGGACAAGGGCCAGCCCAATTCCAACATCCAGGTCTCGGGCATCAAGACGCACAAGTCGGCATGGGTGCGCACCTCGATAGCGTGGCAACTGCCGCACTGGCCGCAAGCCCCGCCGGAATCTGGTGTTTCGCACAACCAAGCTTTAACTAAGCCCAGGGCCAATGCATATTGCCCCAAGCCTGCAGGCCCAGACAGCAGCCAGGCGTGGCCGCGTTGCGCCAGCAAGTTGCGGGTTTGGTCGGCAATCCAGGCGGGCGTGTCTGCGTTCATGCGCTGGGGGCTACGCTTAAAAAACCTTTGGCAGCCAATGCTGCCATCACATCTTCGCGCACCGCCTCTGGGCTTTGGTCGGCGTTGATGCGCGCAAAGCGCTCTGGGTCTTGTTCGCAGCGCGCAGCATAGCCACCTGCGACCGCCTCAAAAAACGCCAAGGGTTGCGATTCAAATTTATCCGGCACGCGCGCCCCGGCCAGGCGCGCGGCCGCCACCGAGGGCGGCAGGTCAAACCAAATAGTGAGTTGCGGCTGCAAGAGACCTTGGGAGGCATCGCCGCTGCTTTGCACCCACTGCTCCAGCGTTTGCAACACGCCCAGGTCAAAACCGCGCCCCGCTCCTTGGTAGGCAAAAGTGGCGTCGGTAAACCTATCGCACAAGACCACCCTACCCTGCGCCAAGGCTGGCGCGATGACGCGCTGGATGTGGTCGCGCCTGGCGGCAAAGACTAGCAAGGATTCGGTCAGGGCATCCATGGGGTCGTTGAGCACCAGCTGACGCAAGGTTTCAGCCAGCGGTGTACCGCCGGGTTCGCGGGTGCGGGTCACGCTGCGGCCCTGGGCTTCGAAGGCCTGCGCCACGGCTTCGATATGCGTGGACTTGCCGGCACCGTCGATGCCTTCAAAGCTGATAAAAAGTCCTGCGGTGGGCGGCATTGTTGAGTATGGAGCAGTGGCTTTAGGGCTAGCGCTGGTATTTGTTAACCGCGCGATTGTGCGCTTCTAGCGTGGCGCTAAATTCGCTGCTGCCATCGCCACGGGCCACAAAATACAAGGCTTTGGAGGGCGCGGGATGCAGCGCCGCGTGCAGCGCCGCTTTGCCCGGCATGGAAATTGGCGTGGGCGGCAAGCCGTCGCGGGTGTAGGTGTTATAGGGCGTATCCGTTGTTAAATCAGATTTACGGATATTGCCGTCATAGCGCGTGCCCATGCCATAGATCACCGTCGGGTCGGTTTGCAGGCGCATGCCCAAAATCAAACGATTGTGAAATACCGCCGAAATTTCGGGCTGGTCGTTTAACTGTCCGGTTTCTTTTTCAACAATGCTGGCCAGTATCAAGGCCTGCTCGGGTGTTTGCAGCGGAATTTTCGGGTTGCGCTGTACCCAGCCGGAAGCCAGGTGGCTGTCCATGGCACGCAGGGCGCGGCGCAAAACCGCGGTATCGCTAGTGCCTTTGGAATAGGTATAGGTGTCCGGAAAAAACCGCCCTTCAGGATGCACGCCGGGGCGCTCCAGGGCTTGCATGAGTTGGGCGTCGCTCAGTTGGGCGGTGTCGGGCTTGAGCTTGTCGGCTTTGCGCAAGGCCTCGCGCACTTGGCGGATATTCCAGCCTTCCACCAAGGTCACGCTGCCTGAAGACTCATCGCCACGCACCAGCTTTTGCAAAATCTGCCAGGGGCTGACCTGCCCGCTCCATTCATAGCTGCCCGCGCGTATTTGGCGCGACTGGCCCGACAGCCGGAACCACAGGTAAAGCAAGGTGGCATTGACCGGTACGCCGCTGCGCGCCACGGCGGCGGCCACTTCTTTGGGGCTGGTGCCAGCCTCGATCGAGACCTCGGCCACCTGCTGCGTCAGGGTGCTGGGCACCCACAGCCACCAGGCCCCAGCGCCGCAGGCCAGCACAACCATGAGCAACAGGGCGCCAAAGCCACTAGACAAGGAAGAACGCACGCTGCAAAAACCCTCAAACGGTGAATGAGTCGATGATAAAGGATGGCCTGCGACCTCAAAACTTGACCAGGATCAAGCGCCCTGCGCATATCACGCAAACAGGGGCGCTCAGGCCCGGTTTTGCGCCCAGGATGGACTAGCCTTGCAGACCAAGGGCTTTCGTCCTGTGGGAAAAAGACATGATGGACAGTGGTGTGCGCGGGGATGTGGCGGCGGCTGAATTGGCCGCCATAGGCAAGCAGTCGGGTTTGACGAACTGGCAATTGGCCGGGCGGCCTCTCTTACCCATAGTGCAAGGTGGCATGGGGGTGGGCATTTCAGCCGGTGGGCTGGCCGGTGCGGTGGCGGCCATGGGTGGGCTGGGTACGGTGTCCTCGGTAGATTTGCGCCGATTGCACCCGGACCTGATGGCGCAAACCGGCCACCTGGACAAAGAGCCCGATGCGCGGCAAACCATAGAAGCGGCCAATCTGCTCGGGCTGGACCGGGAAATCCGCCGTGCCAAGCACATTGCGGGTGGGCGCGGCGCGATTGCCGTCAACATCATGAAGGCGCTAAGCCAATACAGCGGCCTGGTGCAACAAGCCTTGGAGAGTGGCGCCGACGCACTGGTGGTGGGCGCCGGCTTGCCGCTGGACCTGCCCGATATGGCGCGCGACTTTCCGGGCACCGCCTTGATCCCAATTTTGTCGGATGCGCGCGGCGTGCAACTGGTGGTGCGCAAATGGGAAAAGCGTGGGCGATTGCCTGATGCCGTGGTGATGGAGCACCCGCGCTTAGCGGGCGGGCATTTGGGCGCGGCCAAGGTGGCGGATTTGCAGGATAAGCGCTTTGATTTTGATGTGGCGATTCCGCAGGTGCTGGAGTATTTCAAAAGCGCAGGTCTGGAGGGAAAAATCCCCCTCATTGCCGCCGGCGGTATTTCCACCCGCGAAGACATCTTGCGCCTGCAAGGCTTAGGCGCATCCGCCGTGCAACTGGGCACCGCGTTTGCGGTCACGCGCGAATGCGATGCGGCCGATGGTTTTAAGCGTGTGCTGGCCAACGCCCAACCCAAAGACATTGTGGAGTTCATGAGCGTCTCGGGCCTGCCCGCGCGTGCGGTGCGCACGCCCTGGCTGAATAAATACCTGCGTATCGTGCCCAAGCTGCAAGCGGCGGCGCACCAAAAAAAGAAATGCAATATGTCTTTTGACTGCCTGGCCCATTGCGGCCTGCGCGATGGGGATGCCAGCATCGGCCAGTTTTGTATCGACCAGCAATTAGGCCATGCCTTTGAAGGCGATACGCAAAAAGGCTTATTTTTTCGCGGTGCCGGGGCGCTGCCCTTTGGCAGGCAAATCCGGTCGGTGGCGGAGTTAATGCAATGGCTGCTAGGCGCCATCGAGCCGCAGCCATTTACTAGGGAGTTGGTATGAGCGCCTTCAGTCTGGATGCAGCGCCCGGCGCCTTGCCAGCCCAAACCATCAGCATCGATGTCTTGCAGGAAAAATACCTCAAAGCCGGTGAAAGCTCGGCGCAAGACGTCTATCTGCGCGTCGCCCGCGCCCTGGCCTCGGTAGAAGCGCCGGGGGAGCAGGAACGCTACACGGCCCTGTTTTTAGCCAACCTCATGGACGGCGCCATCGGTGCCGGTCGCATCATGAGCTCGGCGGGTGCGGGGCTGGAGGCGACTTTGATTAACTGCTTTGTGCAGCCCGTGGGCGATTGCATCCAAGGCATGGACGACCAAGGCTACCCCGGCATTTACGAAGCCTTGCGCGAATCGGCCGAAACCATGCGGCGCGGCGGTGGCGTCGGCTATGATTTTTCGCGCATCCGTCCGCGCGGCGCCTACGTCAAAGGCACAGGCTCGCTAGCTTCCGGGCCGTGCAGTTACATCAATGTGTTTGACCAGTCCTGCGCCACGGTAGAGAGTGCCGGTGCGCGGCGTGGTGCGCAAATGGCGGTGCTGCGCATAGACCATCCGGACGTGCTGGAATTCATCACCGCCAAGCGCACGCCCGGGCGCTGGAACAATTTCAATGTCTCGGTGGCGGTGAGCGATGCATTCATCGCCGCCTTGCAATCGCAACAGCCTTGGGAATTGGTGCACGCCGCCAAGCCGGGCGACGAACTATTGGCCCAGGGCGCTTACCAGCGTTGCGATGGCTTGTGGGTTTATGCCACGCTGGCGGCGCAGGAATTGTGGGACAGCGTGATGCAGTCGGCCTACGACTATGCCGAACCCGGCATCTTGTTTTTGGACACGATTGCGCGCGACAACAATTTGCGCTCTATGGAGACGATTTGCGCCACCAACCCTTGCGGTGAGCAACCCTTGCCGCCCTACGGCTGCTGCGACTTGGGGCCAGTAATTTTGCCGCGTTTTGTGCGCCATCCCTTCGGCTTTTCAGGCACCCCTGCTTTTGATTTTGAGGCCTTTACCCAAGCGGTGGCACTGCAAGTGCGCGCTCTGGACAATGTGCTGGACCTGACGTTTTGGCCCCTGCCCCAGCAGCAGGCCGAGGCCATGGCCAAACGCCGTATTGGTGTGGGCTTTACTGGCTTGGGCAACGCGCTGGCCATGCTCTGTCTGCGCTACGACAGCGATGCCGGTCGCGCCATGGCCGCCGAAATTGCACGCCAGATGCGCGATGCCGCGTATGCCGCATCCATCGCCCTGGCTGCCGAGCGCGGGCCTTTTGAATTGTTTGACGCCAGCCAGTATTTTCAAGAAGGCAACTTCGCCAGCCGACTGCCGGTGCATTTGCAAGAAGCGATTTGCACGCATGGTTTGCGCAACAGCCATTTGTTGTCGATTGCGCCTACGGGCACCGTCAGCCTAGCCTTCGCGGACAACGCGTCCAACGGCATAGAGCCCTCGTTTTCCTGGACGTACCGGCGCAAAAAACGCCTGCCCGATGGCAGCACCCAAGACTATGCGGTGCAAGACCACGCCTGGCGGCTCTACGGCCATCTTGGCGGCGACGTGGGTAATCTACCGGACTATTTTGTGTCTGCGCAGGAGATGTCCGCCCAAGACCATATTGCCATGATGCAGGCGGTGCAGCCCTATATAGACACCGCCATTTCCAAAACCGTGAACGTGCCGGTGGACTACCCGTTTGTGCAGTTTCGCGATTTGTACCTGCAAGCCTGGCAAGCGGGGCTGAAAGGTTTGGCCACTTACCGCCCGAATGCGATTTTGGGCTCGGTGCTGGACGTGCCACAAAGCGCGCCACCCACCGCTAACGCAGCGCCAGATAGCAATGCCGACCCCATGCGCAGCGTCATCGAAAGCCGCCCTAAAGGCGCGCTGTCTGCAGTCGCAGAAAAAATCGAATACTGGACGCAAGAGGGCCACAAGACCTTGTACCTGGTGGTCTCGTTTTTGCCCGTCAGTGGGCCGCAGGGCACGGTGGACCGGGCGATAGAGTTTTTTATGCCGGTGGGCCAAAGCGGTGAATCGCAACAGTGGATGACATCGAGCATGCGCCTTTTGTCGTTGGCGGCACGCGGCGGGTTTTTGCAGCGCGCCTTGGGCGATATGCGCAAAGTGGCCTGGGACCGGGGGCCGGTACGCCTAGGCAGTTTTGCGCGCGAGGATGGCGCGCACGTACCGCTGTGGCATGACTCGGAAGTGGCGGCCATCGCTTTTGCTATCGAAAACATTATTGCGATGCGCTTAAGCGGCCAGACGCAGGACAAGAGCGCAGACCAAGTGGATGTTGGCCGAAGTCCGCACACTTTGGGTGGTAAAAAATGCACGGAGTGCGGTGCCCGTGCGGTCATCAAAAAAGACGGTTGCGAACATTGCAGCGCCTGCGGTTGGCTGGGCAGTTGCGGCTGAAAGAAGCTTTTTGACCTAGGTCAAGCCCAATGTGCGCCAGCCATGCGACAGTGCGGCGCATGTCAGAAGCCCAAGCTAAACCCACGCATTCAAGTATCCGCATCATCCACGAAGAGCATGCCTCGCTAGCGGCCATGTTGCGCTCGAGCCTGATGATGGTGCAACGCGGCCCGCAAGACCAGCCCGAGCGTTTCTTTGACGTGATGCGCGCCATGCTGTTTTACATGGACGAGTTTCCCGAGCGCTTGCACCACACCAAGGAAAGTGAATTGCTGTTCCCCACAGTGGCCGCGCGCTCTATGGCAGCGCGCGAAGTGGTGGGCCAGCTCAACCATGAGCATGCGGTGGCCGAGTCCAAAGTGCGCGAGATGCAGCACTTGCTCTTGGCTTGGGAGTTGCTGGGCGATTCGCGGCGGGAGCGCTTTGAATTGGCGCTCAAAGCCTATGTGGATTTTTACCTGCAGCACATGCAGCTGGAAGAAACCGTAGTGCTAGCCCAGGCCTTGCAGGTCTTGGACGATGGCGATTGGAAGTCACTCAATAGTGCGTTTTCGGTGCAAGGCAATCCGCTCACTGGTAAATACCCGCGCGAGCCTTTGTACGACCGTTTGTTCACCCGCATTACTATGCACGCTCCGGCGCCTATCGGTCTGGGGCCTTAATCCACTTGGATAGCCCTTATGCACTTTACGCACTTTATGCGACCTACTTCCCCATTCGGTCTGCTTTGGCAAGGCCTGCGTCATCCAACGGGCTTTATTGCAAGCGCATGTCTGGTCGTCGCCGCGCTGCCGGTGATTGCAAGCGCCGGAGAATTTCCCACCACATCCCCCTCGCAACTGCCTGGCTCTTTGCAAGAGCTGTATGCCCGCGAGCAACCCAATTTGGGCCAGTACGGCCACTGCGCCGCCGGGTTTGACAGCCGCACCGATGGTTTGAAAATGGCCTTGAGTTGCTCTATTTACGTCCGCTCATCGGCGCAGGGCGCGCGGCTGGCGGTCAAACTCTGCAACGAGCGTGCAGACTTTCTGAAGATCAAGGCGCGCTGTAGTCTGATCGTGGACTAGGCCCTGGCCCTGCGGCCAGGGTACCGCCTTGCCCATCGCCCAGCCCATGCCTATGGACTAGGTCTTGGTTTGCGTGGGTCAGGAGGGATTGCGCGCGCTGCAAGGTGCCTTAGCCCGGCACAGCACGCGGGTTTGGGGGTGGCACGCATAATTGCGCCCATGTTGACCGCCCCACCCGCCTCTTCCCACGCCCCCAACCTGCCCTCTAGCAAGCCTGCCGCCGACTACACCCTAGCCTCGGGCGCCGCGCCTTTAGACCACCTGGGCATCATCGCCCTCAACGGCCCGGACGCTGCCAGCTTCATCCACAACCAACTCACCAACGACTTTCTATTGCTGGACGCGCAGCACGCCCGTCTGGCAGCCTTTTGCAGCGCCAAGGGCCGCATGCAGGCCAGCTTTATCGGCCTGCACGGCCAGAGCGAACAATTGCTGCTGGTTTGCAGCCGCGACCTGCTGGCCGCCACACTCAAACGCCTGTCCATGTTTGTGCTGCGCGCCAAAGTCAAGCTGCATGACGCCAGCGCGCAATACGCACTTTGGGGCTTGATGGGTTCGGCCTGCATTGCCTTGCCGGACAACGCCCCTTGGACTGCCGCGCAAATGGATGGTGCGCATGTTGTTTGCCTGTACCCGGCGCAGCAAACCCGCCGCCAACTCTGGATAGGTGCCGCCAACAGCACGCCAACACATGCGCCACTTTGCAGCGCGGCGGACTGGGCTTTGGGCGAAGTGCTGTCGGGCATTGCCACGATCAGCGCGGCGGTATTCGAAGCCTTCGTGCCGCAAATGCTGAACTACGAATCCGTGGGCGGCGTGAACTTCAAAAAAGGCTGCTACCCCGGCCAGGAAGTCGTGGCGCGCAGCCAGTTTCGCGGCACGCTCAAACGCCGTGCTTACATCTTGCGCTCGGTGGACGCGTGGCCACAGGGCGCGAGCCCTGTTTTGGAAGCCGGGCAGGAATTGTTTTCGGCATTGGATGCCGAGCAGGCCTGCGGCACCGTAGTGCAAGTCGCCTGCGCCCCCGATGGCCGCTGGCTGTGCATCGCCAGCCTACAAACCCAAGCGGCAGACAGTGGCGGCTTGCACGCCGGCAAGGCTGACGGCCCAGCCTTGGAAATCCTGCCGCTACCCTACGCGCTACTGGAAGATATATAGGCCTGGCGGGCTAATTCAGGCATGCGTCGCAGCTAAATGCTGGCGCACCACGCGCGACCAACCGGCGCCGCGCAGCAAGGGGCTGACGAATAAGCCATCCACCTGCGGGTCTGCGCTAGGAGAAATTCGTCCGCAAGCGATCGCCTGATTCATCGCGTTGTAGAGCACGCAGTGCTGGGCAGACGCATCCTGGGGCTCGGCGGGGCGCAGGCTACAGATCGCCTGGCGCAGGCCGTACCAATCCCCCAGCACCGCCCGTACCGGCGATTGCCCTTGTTCAAAGTTCGTCAGTAAATCGCGCAAGACTTGGGGCACGGGCAATGACACTTTGGCCACCGGGTCGGCAAACACATAGACCAATTCAGCGCCCACCAGCAATTCCTCGCCTCGGAAGATGCCGCTCACCAATTGCAGGGAACTGTTACCGATGCGCGCGCAGCGCAAGCCCACGTCCAGCACATCGTCATAAACCGCAGAAGCATGAAATTCAAGGGTTGATTTACGTACAAACAAATCGCCACCCATGGCGCGCAAGCTTTGTTCATAAGGTAAGGCCAGCGCCCGCCAGTAGTCGGCCAGTGCGGTGTCCACGTACATCAGGTAATGCGGATTGAAAACGATTTTTTGCAAATCCACCTCCGCCCAGCGCACGCGCAGGCGGTGAAAAAAACGGAATGAGGCGCGCGTATTAGCGTCGGACATAGCGCAAAAACCTTTCAGATGATAAGCGGGCTCCGCCGCGCGATGGCGCAAGGGCTACACGCAACCGAAGCAAAAGCCGATGGTAGCGCCCACGCGGAACCGCTCTCTGGCCAGCGCCATCCATAGGCGCACGTCGCTCAGTCCGGCAGTACCGCCGTAGCCTCAATTTCTACTTGCGCGCGGTCTTCCAGCAGGGCCACGACTTGCACCAAGGTCATCACCGGGTAATGGCGGCCTATGACTTCTTGGTACACCCGGCCTAGCTCCCGGGCGCGGCGCAGGTATTCTTGCTTGTCGGTGACATACCAGGTCATGCGCACCACATGCTGCGGCCCGGCTTGGGCGCAAGCCAGGGTGTCCACGATGTTTTGCAATGCCTGGCGGCACTGGGCCACAAAGTCGTCGCTTTCGAACTGGCATTGGCCGTTCCAGCCGATCATGCCGGCCAAAAATACTGTGCGGCCACTAGCCACGATGCCGTTGGAATAGCCTTTGGCCGGCGCCCAGCCGGGCGGTTGCAAGGTTTGAAACATGGGGTGTCCTAGCTTTGGAGTTGGCGCAGCTTAAAGCGCTGCAATTTGCCGGTTTCGGTGCGCGGAAGGCTTGCAACAAATTCCAGCTTGCGCGGGTATTTAAAGGGCGCGATGCTTTGTTTTACATGTTCTTGCAATGCGACGGCCATGGCCGCGTCGTCGCTGTGCCCCGGCTTAAGCACCACAAAGGCCTGCACAATTTGGCCGCGCTCAGCATCGGGCATACCGACCACCGCGCATTCGAGCACCGCAGCATGCAGTAACAAGGCGCTTTCCACCTCAGGCCCGGCGATGTTGTAACCGGCCGAAATAATCATGTCGTCATTGCGGGCGCAGTAGCTGAAATAACCATCGGCATCCATCACAAAGGTATCGCCAGGCAGGTTCCAACCCGCCACCACATAGTCCCGCTGGCGCGGGTCATCCAGATAGCGGCAACCGGTGGCACCGCGCACTGCCAGCCGACCCGGGGTGCCCGGCGGCACCGGCTGCATGTGCGCATCCACCACACGCGCCTCGTAGCCAGGCACCACTTTGCCGATGCTGCCATCGCGTACATCGCTGCCTGCACTGGCGATATAGATATGAATCACTTCGGTGCCGCCAATGCCGTCGGTAATTTGCATGCCGGTAGCTTGCTTCCAGGCCTGGCGCGTGGCATCGGGCAAGGCCTCGCCCGCGCTGACCGGGTGTTTGAGGCTGGATAGGTCATGGTCCCCCGCCAGCGCCGCCATTTGCCGGTACATGGTGGGCGCGGTATAGCACTGCGTGGCGCGGTATTTGGCGATGGTCTGCAACAAGGATTCGGGCGTATGCCGCTCCAGCAGCACGGTGCTGGCGCCAAAGCGCAAAGGAAAAGCCAGCAGGCCGCCCAGACCAAAAGTAAAGGCCACGGGCGGCGTGCCACAGACCACGTCATCAGCATTCATGTGCAGCACATGGCGCGGAAACAAATCACACATCGCCAGTACGTCGCGATGGAAATGCATGGTGCCTTTGGGCTTGCCGGTGGTGCCGCTGGTAAAGGCGATCAGGCACACATCGTCACGGCTAGTGGGGTGCGGCACCCATGCATTGCTATGGGCTTGCATGCGCGCCTCCAGACCGTCAGGCGCGTCGCTGCGAAACGCCAGCACTTGCTGCAACAGCGGCTGGTATTGCGCATGGCCCGGCGTTTGGCAAAACTGCAGTTCTTCTAATAACGCCGCATCACATAAAGCCGCGCTAACCTGGGCTTTGGCGATGATGGTGGCCAACTCGGTCGCGCGCAGCATGGGCATGGTGGGCACCACGACCAGGCCCGCTTGCAAAGCCGCCAAAAAGCAGGCGGCCATCATGGGCGTATTCGCGCCGCGCAGCAAAAGCCGATTGCCCGGCACCAGGCCCATGTCTTTTGTCAGCACCTGCGCGATACGGTGGCAGTGTGCGCTCAGCTGGGCATAGGTCCAGGCGATTTCGACTGGCCCCGCAGGCCCAGGCGCCATGCCGCGGATCGCAATGCGATCTCCCCTGCCCTCTGCCACATGGCGGTCCACCAGCTCGCCGCCGCAGTTGAGGATGGCGGGGTACTGCAGATCGGGCACATCCGCCTGAAACACTGGCCATTCCTTTTGTGGCGGCAAGTGGTCGCGGGCGAAGTGATCGCTATGGCTGCTGGGCGCTAGAACATTCCAGTCTTGCATGCGAATTACCCCTTGATCAGGTCGCGGCCAATAATGAGTTGCTGCACCTCGGTAGCGCCTTCGTAAATCCGCAAGGCGCGAATTTCGCGGTACAGGGACTCGACAATGCTGCCTTTTTTCACGCCCATGCCGCCGTGCATTTGAACCGCCATATCAATAATGGTTTGCGCGCTTTCGGTGGCGTTCATTTTGGCCATGGCCGCTTCGCGCGTTACGCGCTGGCCTTGGTCGCGCAGCCAGGCGGCGCGGTAGGTCAGCAAGGTGGCGGCATCCAGCAGGGTGGCCATGTCGGCCAACTTACATTGGGTAATCTGAAAATCCGCCAAGCTCTGGCCAAACATCTTGCGCTGGCGCGCCCAGTCCAAGGACGCGTCCAGCGCCCGGCGCGCAAAGCCCAAGGACGCCGCAGCCACTGAGGTGCGGAACACATCGAGCGTGGCCATTGCCACTTTAAAACCTTCGCCAGCCTTACCAATACGCGCGCTTTCGGGCAGGCGCACCGCGTCAAAACGCAAGGTGGCCAGAGGGTGCGGGGCCATCACATCAATGCGCTCTTCGATCACCAAACCGGGCGTGTCGGCGTCCACGATAAAAGCCGAAATACCGCGCGCCCCCGGTGCTTCGCCGGTACGCGCAAACACCACATAAAAACCGGCGATACCGCCATTAGAAATCCAGGTCTTACGGCCATTCAGCGCATAGCCGCCTTCCACCACCGTGGCACTGCACTGCATGGCCGCTACGTCCGAACCGGCGTCGGGTTCGCTCAGCGCAAATGCCGCCAGGCTCTGCCCACGCACCACGCTGGGCAGGTATTTCGCTTGTTGCGCTGGCGTGCCCATTAGGCTGATAGCACCGCTGCCCAAGCCTTGCATGGCAAAGGCAAAGTCGGCCAGGCCTTCGTGGTAGGCCAGGGTTTCGCGCAGCAGGCACAGGCGGCGGGTGTCGATCTGCTCTGCAGCGCCGCCGTGCGCGCTACCGGCCACCGCATGTGCCAGCCAGCCGCCCTGCCCCATGCGGTCAACTAAGGTGATGCAACGGGCGTCAACGGCTGCGCGGCTTTCGTCGTGCGTAGCGTCTTTCAGATGCGTAGCGCACCAGCTGTCAAGCGCGGTTTTGAAACTGCGGTGGCCGTCTTCAAAGAAAGGCCAGTGCAGATGGCTGTGCGGATCGGCTTGCATATCAGTCCCCTTCAAACAGCGGCGTTTGTTTGGCTACAAAGGCGTGGTAGGCGCGGTGGAAATCGTTGGTCGCCATGCAAATAGCCTGGGCCTGGGCTTCGGCCTCGATGGCTTCGTCCACGCCCATATTCCATTCTTGTTGCAACATTTTTTTGGTCATGCCGTTGGCAAAAGTCGGGCCATTGGCCAGTTGCACGGCCATGGCCTGGGCTTGGTCGCGCAAGTCTTCGGGCGTGCACACGCGGTTGTAAAAACCCCAGCGCTCGGCCTCTTCGCCACCGAGGCCGCGCCCGGTGAACAGCAATTCGCTGGCGCGGCCCTGGCCAATCATGCGCGGCAGCAGCGCGCAGGCGCCCATGTCGCAACCGGCCAAGCCCACTTTATTGAATAAAAAATAGGTTTTGCTGCGGGCCGTGCCAAAGCGCATGTCGGAGGCCAGCGCCAGCAAAGCACCGGCCCCGGCACAGATGCCGTCGATGGCCGCGACGATGGGCTGCGGGCAGGCGCGCATGGCTTTGACTAGGTCGCCGGTCATGCGGGTAAAGGTCAGCAAGCCGGGCATATCCAGCTTGGTGAGCGGGCCGATGATTTCATGCACATCTCCGCCGGAGCAAAAGTTACCACCCTCGCCGGTGAGCACCACGGCATGCACATCGGGCGCATATACCAGTGCACGAAACAGCTCGCGCAATTCCGCATAGGAGTCAAAGGACAGCGGGTTTTTACGTTCGGGTCTATTGAGGCTGATGGTGGCCACATGGTCCGACACGCTGAACTTGAAATGCTGGGCCTGGTAGTTGTGCAACACATGGTTGTGGCCCGGCAATTGCTGGGGCTGACCGGGAAGGTATTTGGTGCTCATGGTTTCTCCTTGCGGGCGCTGCTGCGCATGGGGCGGGGGTTGGCGGTTTTGAGGGTGCCTAAAAGCGCGGCGAGTTGGCTTTGCTCTTTGGCGCTTAACGGGGACAAGAGTTCGCGTACCCAGGCTTGGTGTGCTTGGGCCATGGTGGCAAAGGTGTTGTGCCCGGCCTCGGTCAGGCTCAGGCGGTAGGAGCGCCGGTCGCCGGGTACTGGCAGGCGCTGCACCAATTGCTCGCGCTCTAATTGGTCTACGATGGTGGTGACGTTGCCACCGGTCACCATCATGCGGCGCGAGACTTCGCCCATGGCCAGGCCCTCGGGCTCACGCTCCAATTGGGCCATCAAATCAAAGCGCGGCAGCGTGATGCCAAACTGCTCGCGCAAGCGCTGGCGAATGGTGTCTTCGATGCGCGTGGTGCACGACAACAAGCGCAGCCACAGGCGCAGCGAGGCATGGTGGTCCGCATGCGCGCGTTGCTCCATATCCGTGTTTTGGCGGGCATTCACGAAGCGCGCTCCTCGCTGGTAGCGCTTTGGGCCTGAGCTTGCAGGGCGCGCTCGCGGGCGAAACCGGCTTCGAGTTGCGGCTTGCCCGAAACATACGATTGAGGCCAGTCCACACCGGTGTAGCCAATGCGTGCGGCCTCGGTCAGTGTCCAGGCCGGATTGGCTAAATGCGGCCTGGCCACCGCACACAAGTCCGCACGCCCGGCTGCGATCACGCTGTTGACATGGTCGGCTTCGCTGATCGCACCCACAGCCATGGTGGCAATGCGCGCTTCCTGCCGGATGCGGTCAGCAAACGGTGTTTGGTACATGCGGCCGTAGGTGGGCTTTTGGTGCGGGCTGACCTGCCCGCTGGAGCAATCGATCATGTCGGCGCCTACCGCTTTAAAAGCCTGGGCGATCTGCACTGCGTCGGCTGGCGTGATGCCGCCCTCCACCCAATCGTGCGCTGAAATCCGCACCGACATGGGTAAATGATCGGGCCACGCTGCGCGTACTGCGGCAAAGACTTCCAGCGGGTAGCGCAAGCGATTGGCCAGCGTGCCGCCGTATGCGTCGGTGCGCAGGTTGGTCAAGGGCGAGATAAAGCCCGATAGCAAATACCCGTGGGCGCAGTGCAACTCCAACCAGTCAAAGCCCGCTTGCGCAGCGCGCAGCGTGGAGGCTACAAAGTCCGCTTTGACCTGGTCCATGTCGGCGCGGTCCATAGCGCGGGGCACCGGGCCTTTGTCCAGATAGGGCTTTGCAGAAGCGGCTAGCAGCGGCCAATTGCCTTCGGGCAAGGGCTGGTCCATGCCCGCGCCCTGCCAGGGCACGCAGGTAGAGGCTTTGGCACCGGCGTGGCCGATTTGCAGCGCTATTTTGGCGTCGGTGTTGCCATGCACCCAATCGACAATGCGGCGCCAGTCTTGCATTTGCTGGTCGGTCCACAAGCCGGGACAGCCGGGGGTGATGCGCGCATCCGGGCTGGTGCAAGTCATCTCGGCCATGACCATGGCCGCGCCACCCATGGCGCGCGCGCCCAGGTGGACTAGGTGGTAATCCGCCGCCCGTCCATCCACGCACTGGTATTGCGCCATCGGAGACACCACCACGCGGTTTTTGAGGGTGATAGAGCGCAGGCTAAAGGGCGTAAACATGGGCGGGCGCCCGTCATGCATATCAGCGCGCCCCGCAAACCAGCGTTCATAGCCCTCCAGCCAGCCCGCATCGCGCAAGCGCAGGTTTTCGTGGCTGATACGCTGGCTGCGCGTGAGCATGGAATACATAAATTGCTCGGGCTCCAGCTGCTCGCAGTAGCGCTGGCCGCAGACTTCGAACCATTCCATGGCGTTCCAAGCTGCGTTTTGAATACGAATGACATCCACGGCGCGCAGCTTTTGGTAATGCGCCAGCACTTCGGGGATATGGGCCGGCGTGTCGCCATGCTGGGTGAACTGGCGTACCAGCTCGATCGCGTCTTCCAAGGCTAGCTTGGTGCCCGAGCCAATGGCAAAGTGGGCGGTGTGGACGGCGTCGCCCATCAGCACCACATGGCTGTTGCCATTGAAGTGCGACCAGTTTTTGCAGGTGATGCGCTGGAAATTCAACCAAGCTGAGCCGCGCAAATGTCGGGCATTGGTCATCAGCTTTTCGCCTTGTAAATTGGCGGCAAATACCTTTTCGCAAAAGGCGATGGACTGGTCCTGGTCGGCTTGGTCTAGGCCATGCGCCTTCCAGACTTCTTCCGGGCACTCGACGATAAACGTAGAGGTGTTTTCGTCAAACTTGTAGATGTGCGCTTGCAGCCAGCCGTGTTCGGTTTTCTCGAACAAAAAGGTAAAGGCGTCGTAGAGCTTGCGGGTGCCCAGCCAGATGTAGCGGTTGGGCCGGGTGACGATGTCGGGTTGATAGACCTCGGGGGTGCGCGAACGCACCCTGGAGTTAAAGCCGTCGCTGGCGATGATGAGGTCGGCATCGGGGAAGTCCAAGTCTGAATCCACATCCTGCTCGAACAAAAGTTTGACGCCCAAGGCTTCGCAGCGCACCTGCAAAATATTGAGCAGTTTTTTGCGCCCTATCCCCACAAAGCCATGGCCGCCGGAGCTGATGACGCGGCCTTTGAAATGCAGTTCAATGTCGTCCCAGTGATTGAAGGCCTGCTTGATTTCAGCGGCTGACTCCGGGTCCCAATGCTGCATGTACCCCATGGTCTGGTCCGAAAACACCACGCCCCAGCCGAAAGTGTCATAGGGCTTGTTGCGCTCGACCACGGTAATGTCGTGGTGGGCGCCCAGCTTTTTCATGAGTAACGCAAAGTACAAGCCCGACGGGCCGCCACCGATGCAAACGATTTTCATCCATACTCCTCGTAGGCCAATGCAGCCGAAGCATATAGTATTTACAGCCTCAATTGTTGAAGCTTGAAATAAATAGGGTTGGGGGCGATGCGAAGCGGCTGACACAGGCAGTCTGCCTGTACCAAGCACCTGAAGCCAACCTAAAGCGGCATTGGGAGCGTTGGCAGCGGCCGCAGCGATAGACCGTCAATGCGCGATTACGCATGGCAATCTGTTTGGGTGGGTTGGTGGCGCGCTTACATCGCTTCGAAAACAAAACATAAATGTTGTTATTTTTAAACAGAAAAACAACATATATGTTATATTTCTTTGCATGAACTCGAAACAGATGAAGAAGTGGCTAGAGCAGCAAGGCGCAAGCTTTGTGCAAGGTAAGGGATCGCATCTGAACGTGTTCTTGAATGGTAAAAAATCAGTTCTCCCAATGCATGGAACGCAAGAGCTTGGCAAAGGACTGGAGTCTGCAATTAAGCGCCAGCTTGGATTGAAATGAAGGAGTAATAATGTTTGATTACCCAGTAACTCTGACCCCTGACGAAGGCACCGTGATGGTGACATTTGCCGATGTACCGGAGGCTATTACCTTCGGCCTCGATGAAGACGAAGCCTTGCTTCAGGCCGTGGATGCGCTAGAGTCCGCCCTGACTTTTTATATCGAAGATCGCAAACCGCTGCCCCCACCAAGCAAACCAAAAAAAGGGCAGAAGACGGTACGCCCTTCGGCTTTGGAGTGTGGCAAGCTGGGTGTTTATCAAGCGATGACGGAGCAAGGCATCAAAAAGTCAGAGCTAGCGCGCCGCTTGGGTTGGCACATGCCGCAAATTGACCGTCTGTTCGACTTGCGTCACGCTTCAAAACTTGACCAAATTGAAGCTGCGGCCGGCGCACTCGGCAAACACGTTAGATTGCAGATTGCCTAACGCACAAACACAAAATCCCCAACGCAATTGAGCGGTGTCTAGAGCTTTGGGGAGTGCCAGAGTGCCACAGCAGTCCGTAAGTTACAGAACTTACCTAGCTGTTGGCCATCGATAGTGGGCTCCATGTAAAGCGACCGATCGACTCAGTACACAATGGGGCTTCCCTAAAACTGCCCCCGCCCAATGCAAACCCCCACCAATCTCTTCAAGCAATCCCTGCTCGCGCGCCAAGCGCAAATCGGCCTGTGGCTAGGCCTGGCCAACCCTTTAAGCGCCGAGCTGTGCTCCTACGCAGGATTCGACTGGCTGCTGATTGACGGCGAACACGCGCCCAATACCCTGCCCTCCATCCTGGCCCAAGCCCAAGCGATAGCTGGCGTGCCGGGTAACCAGGTACTGGCGCGCCTGCCGGTGGGCGACCCGGTGCTGGTTAAGCAGTACCTAGACTTAGGCGTGCAAAGCTTGCTGATTCCCATGGTGGAGAGCGGCGAGCAAGCCCACGCGATGGTGCAGGCAGCGCGCTATCCGCAAGCCGACGGCCAAGGCGGTGTGCGCGGCATGGCCGGTGCCCGAGGTTCGCGCTGGGGGCATATCGCCAACTATGCGCAAGAGGCCAATGCCCAAGTTTGCGTGCTGGTGCAAGTGGAAACCGCGCTTGGATTGGAGAATTTGGACGCGATTTGCGCCACGCCGGGTATTGACGGAGTGTTTATCGGCCCGGCCGATTTGTCGGCCTCGCTAGGCTTTCCCGGTCAAACCGAGCATCCGCAGGTGCTAGCCCAAATTGAAGAGGCCATCGCGCGCATCTTGCGCTCGAGCAAGGCGCCGGGCATCCTGACCACGAATGAAGACCTCGCCCGACGTTATCTGGACTTGGGTGTAGTGTTTATATGCGTGGGTCTGGATACCAATTTGCTGATGCAACACACCCGCGCGCTGGCAGCAAGGTTTAAGGGTCAGACGGCGCCGCACAAGCCTTCGGGCATGGGTTACTGAGATGCTCAAAAAGATTTTTCAAGTGCCGGCGCGATTTGTCCATGGCCGCTAACACCAAAGCGCTTTCGGGCGCGGCCTTCGCCACTTTGCTTTTGATCGCGCTGATGATGGGTGCCAACCATGTGTCCGCGCGCTTTGCTTTTAACAACGGTGTGGATGTATTGACGGCGGTCAGTGCCCGCAGCGGCGTAACGGCTATCGTGCTGGCGCTCATTCTGTGGCGCGCGCGGGTGCCATGGGCATTGAGCGAAAGGCACCGCATTTTTCTGCCCGCCATCGGGCTGGTGATCACCGCGCAAAGTGTTTGCATTTATTCCTCGGTGGCGCGTTTGCCGGTGGCTTTGGCATTGCTGGCCTTTAACACCTACCCTTTGAGCACCGCTTTATGGGCACGCGCGCTTTACGGCCATCGGCCCGAACGCGCGCTGCTGCTGGCGATTCCCTTTTTACTGCTGGGCCTGTCGCTGGCGCTGGATGTGTCTGGCGCCATCTCGGGCCTGGGCGCGGTGGCGCATTGGCAGGAAATTGGTGTGGGCGTGGCTTTTGCGTTTGCCGCATCGGCGTTTTTTGGCTTGGCGCTGGTGCTGACCCAGCACGAAGCCAGCGCGCTGGACGGACGGGTCCGCACCTTCACCACCATGCTGACAGTCGGCGTGCTGGCTTCGCTGGGCGCTGAGCTCAATGGCGGCATGCATTGGCCCACGGCGGATGCCGGCTGGATCGGCCTAGCCCTGCTAACATTTCTC
>CAIPZV010000063.1 GCA_903869595.1 uncultured beta proteobacterium
AAGACGAAAGCGGCATTGGTAGCGTTGGCTGCGGCTGCGGCGATAAACCGTCAATGCACCATCACGCAGGACTATCTGTTTGGGTGGGTTGGTGGCGGACGATGGAGGGGCGTGACGGGATGGGAGGGCAGCGTGGGCTTTTAGGTTGAGTGATTCAATCACCACCGCACCTGACTGGGGCAAACAAGCATCCAAGCCCACAAAGACAAAAGCCACCGCAGGGGGCCGGTGGCTTTTGCAAGAATGAATCTGGTGGGACGTGCGGGGGTCGAACCCACGACAAACGGATTAAAAGTCCGCTGCTCTACCAACTGAGCTAACGTCCCGTCAATAAGCTTGTGACTTACTGCCAAGCCTTAAATTATAGCCTTGTTTTTTTCGCCTAATTCTTGGGGATCGATAGTTGATTTATCACCCACCCTGCCGCACTCATGCCAAAGCTGGCGGTCACTGCGACGCTGGAGCCGTAGCCATGGCAATTGAGGCTGTTGTCGGTCTGCGCCAGCGCGCTAGATTGGTTCGCTCGCACTGCTTCGGCGCTATACACGCAAGCGACCTGCATCTTCTTGGGTTCACGCGGTGCGCCATGGTATTTGCGCAAGCGATATCGCACTTTAGCCAATAGTGGGTCGTGGGTGCAAGCACTTAAATCTCCCACCGAAACTTGGTGGGCCATGCGCTTACCGCCCGCAGCACCTACCGAAATGAAAAACTTACGCGTGTGCAGCGCCCAATAAGCCATCGCCGTCTTGGCGAGCACTTGATCGCACGCATCAATAACGGCATCAGCGTCCTGTGGCACCAAAGTTTCCCAATTGTCCGGCGTTACGAAGTCGTCAATACCCTGCGCCTGGCAAATGGGGTTTATGAGTGCTATACGCTGAGCCATAGCATCAATTTTGGAGACGCCTAGCGTGGTGCTGAGCGCCTGAATTTGACGGTTGATATTGGACTCGGCCACATGGTCCATGTCAATGAGCGTCAAGCGCTCGATACCGCTACGCGCTAATGCTTCAGCAGCCCAGGAGCCTACGCCGCCCAGGCCAACCACCACCACGTGAGAGCGCCGTATTGCACTAGCCGCCGCAGCACCGTATAGCCTGTCTAAACCGCCAAAGCGTCGGTCGGCATCCACAGGCTGACAGGAATAGAGCTCAGCCATGGCAGGATGATCGTTAAAGGAGATTGAGCCGTCCAGCCTACTCTTACTGCTGTTGCTTCATGCGTGCCAGCCGCTCTTTAGCAATATCCGCCGCTTCGCTTTGGGGGAAATTAGCGACCAGGTCTTCCAGAGTTTTGCGGGCCAGCGCCATGTCTTTAAGTTCCAATTGGCAATTAGAAATCGCCAACCAAGCTTCCGGTACCCGCGAATACGAAGGGCTACGTGCGATCATTTTCCGGAAACTAATGACGGCAGCAGGGTAGTTTTTCAGCACAAACTGCGCGTTACCTAACCAAAACAAGGCCGAGTTTGCGTAGCCACTTTGAGGGTAGCGACCCAAAAAATCTCCAAAGGTGTTTTGCGCGGCCTCGAACTCGCCGCCGCGAAAGTTCGCCAGGGCAGCATCAAACATACGTTTTTCACCTGCCTCAGCCAAAAATTCACCACCTTCGTGGCTCACTTTGAAGGGCTCCATCCGCTGCAAGCGCTCTTCCAAGCGCTTGATTTGTTCGGCCTGTCGCCGCTGCGCCTCGTTCATGTCACGGCCCAGTTGCTCGCCCTGGCCTCGCAACTTGGCAGCTTCCCCGTTGCTAGCTTCCCACTGGTTCTGGAGTTCTAATAATGCGCGACGTAAGTTGGCAACTTCTTCACCCTGTCGGCGCGATTCATCGAGTAATTTCTGATCTGTTTCACGACGCAAGGTTTCGATACGTTGACGCAAATCCAGGATCGCGCGGCGTGCCTCGTCATCATCAAATAGACCAGCGGCTGCTGAACCTGCGCACATCAGCAAGGAGGCATTGACCAGCAGAAAACGCCATGAAATAACGGGCATCAAGGTTTTCATATTCACCGTGTCACGATCTCAGCGCGACGGTTCTTTTCCATCGCCATCTCACTGTCGCCCGTAGCGGCTGGCTTTTCTTTCCCAAAGCTGACCGACTCCATTTGCGCTTCGGCAACCCCCAACAAAGACAATGCTTTGCGCACCGCGTCAGCGCGCTTTTGGCCCAGTGCCAAGTTATATTCGCGGCCGCCGCGTTCATCGGTATGCCCTTCAATGCTCACACGTTGGTTTTTATTGGCCTTCAAACTACGGGCATTGTTATCAATAAGCGCCTGGTACTCTGGGCGAATGGCGAAGCTGTCAAATTCAAAATAAATGGTCCGCCCACTGGCGCCAGCCAATGCGTCAGTCGAATTGCCCTGCGCGGACCCACTATTTGAACCGCTCGTCTTGTCCAAAGTGGTCACCGCTGATTTCTTGTCTCCGGCCGCTGCGCTGGTCGCGGGTGTGAGCGTTTTCATGGGGGTGCTTGCCTGCCCCGATTTGTCCTCCACACCAACATCATTGAGCTTCACTGGTGAACTACAGGCAGCCAACATCCCAACAAATACCACCGTTACGGCCCATTTATACATACAGCACTCCTTAATAAAAATAATACGGGAAAATAATCCAATTTATTGCGCGATGAGTGGGCCCCAGTCGGGCTCCCGCAAATCGCCGTTTTGACCTGCTAGACGCGCTTTCACTTTGCCGTCAATGGTGGTTGTCATAAGCGCCTCGCGCCCCTGCTGCTGGGTGGCATACATAATCATCCGGCTATTTGGTGCGAAACTGGGATTTTCGTCAGCCATGGTGTCAGTCAATGCTTGCACCTGGCCACTTCCCAGATCCTGGATGTGCAACTTAAACGCTCCAGACAAGCGAGATATATAAGCCAGCCAACGTCCGTCTGGGCTGAGTGCCGGCGAAATGTTGTAACTACCATTAAAAGTGACCCGCTCAGGGTTACCACCCGTGGTCGCAATCTTGTAAATTTGGGGTGAGCCGCCTCGGTCACTCACGAAGTAAATCGTGCGCCCGTCGGCGGTAAATACCGGCTCAGTGTCAATGGCCGTCGATGTAGCGAGGCGCCTGGGCTCAGCTCCAGGGGTGCCAACATCCAGTAAAAACAACTGAGAACCGCCATCACGGCTCAGGGTCAAGGCCAGCGTCTTGCCGTCGGGCGAC
>CAIPZV010000064.1 GCA_903869595.1 uncultured beta proteobacterium
TCTGGCTTTTTGTAATCAGCCAGCAAACTGTCGATTAGATCTTTGGGTACTGCTTTCTTTGTATTTACGGTCATATCCACTCCTGGAAGTTCGACGGTTACCCGCCATTAGACCGTTTACACAAAATTCAGTACACCCCCTCCACGGCTGTGCTGATGTAGCGTGAGATATTTAGGTTGAAATCGTTTTTCTCAATCTCCGCCATTTCTACTCGACGTGAATAACGCGCCTCTTCCTCACGGAACTGGTAGGTCGTGATGATCTTGGCAATGTGCGCTTCGCTCAGCAGGTTCTGGCGCTTACCCTTATCAAAGTGCTCTGGTCCGCTGGCATTGATGAACAACACATCGTCTGGCTTTTTGCACTTCTTGAGCACCAAGATACACACCGGAATGCCGGTGGAATAAAACAGGTTCGACGGCAGGCCAATCACGGTGTCAATGTGTCCATCTTTGAGCAGCTTGGTGCGAATGCGCTCTTCTGCACCGCCACGGAACAACACACCGTGCGGCAAGATGATGGCCATCACGCCCTCATCTTTGAGGAAGTGAAAACCGTGCAGCAAAAAAGCAAAGTCTGCAGCCGACTTAGGCGCCAAGCCGTGGTTTTTAAAGCGCACGTCGTCGGCCATGGCTTCGCTGGCGTCCCAGCGCAGGCTAAACGGTGGGTTGGCCACGATGGCGTCGAACGATGGCTTTTTGGCGGGGTTCAGCTCGCGCAGTTTGTCCCACTCGTTGGTCAATGTGTCGCCGTGGAAGATTTCAAACTCGGTGTCCTTCACCCCATGCAGCAGCATGTTCATGCGCGCCAAGTTGTAGGTGGTAATGTTTTTCTCTTGGCCGTAAATCTTGCCGATGCCATGCGGCCCCATGCGCTTGCGCACGTTCAACAACAGCGAGCCCGAGCCGCAAGCAAAGTCCATCACGCTCTCTAGTCTCTGCTTTGCGCCCGTCTTGGGCTCTTGGCTGTCTAGCGTCACGATGGTAGAAAGAATGTCTGAAATTTGCTGCGGTGTATAGAACTCGCCCGCCTTTTTGCCCGAGCCTGCGGCGAACTGGCCAATCAGGTATTCATAGGCGTCGCCCAGCGCGTCAATGTCGGTCGAAAAGTCGGCCAAGCCTTCGGCAATTTTTTGAATGACAGTGCACAGCACGACATTGCGTTCGCTGTAGCCCTTGCCCAATTTGGATGAGCCCAAATCAATCTCAGAGAACAGGCCTGCAAAGGTGCTCTCGAACGACTCGTTTTCGATGTACTTGAACCCGGCTTGCAACATGTTCAGCAGTTCACCGTCTTGCGTGCGGGCCATGTTGGCTACGCTGCTCCAAAGGTGTGCGGGCTGAATGACGTAATGCACTTTGCGGCGCATCTGCTTTTCAAACGCGGGCATGTCGGCAGCGTTGGCGGCATACCAAACCGCCAGTGGCACTTGCTTGGCCTCAGCATCTACCTTGGGGTAATCAGCGCCCAGCTCTTTTTGGGCCGCTAATTCGTAGTTATCCGACAGGTAACGCAAGAAGAGAAACGACAGCATGTAGTCGCGAAAGTCGTCTGCGTCCATCGAGCCGCGCAGCTGGTCGGCAATGGCCCACAGCGTCTTGCCCAGTTGTTTTTGGTTTTGTTCGGTCATGGGGTATCGTCTTCAATGCTCAAGTTTTTGTGCTCTTCAATGGCTTGGCGGTCGCGTTGCAGCTCAATTCGCGACGCACTGCGTCGCGAATTGGAAAAACCAGGTAAAAGCCGCGCGTATGGCGCAAATTGGTGGCATCAAACCCGCGGCCAAACTTGACTGACAGCGCCTGCCCCAGCTGCACCAGCAAGCCACTACCATAAGCAGCGCGCTGCGCCCCACCTTGCTCAAACTCCACAACGTGCTGCCCAATGTGCCAGTAGGTTTGCACCTGCATCGCGTCCACCGCACGCAGCACTTGCTGGCGTAATTCGGCAATGAGTTGGCGCAAGCTAACCACCAAGGAGGGCAAGTCATCGATCCTGACTGCCGAGTGTTGATCTCTATCGCTGTTTGTTTTTGAGATGCGATGCGTCATTACTTAGTTCGATTCTTCAGGCTATTTTCCAAGGCCTTCAATGCTTCTTCGTCCTGCTTGTCTGCCTGAGCGGCTTCTTGCTGTTTACGACGTTGGTCAAAGTCTATGAACATAGGTTCAAGCTGCTGCTCCATCCGAGCGTGACTAATCTTGCCTGCATGGGTCAGCACGCTAAAACCATTGGAGCTGATGATCTGCTCCACGTTTTGCTGCCAAAAGGTCATGCGAATTTCTTGGCGGTTTTTGGTGCGCAGCTCTGCGGTTTCCAGAAAGATCACCACCAGCCGGTTCAGGGTGTCAATCTCGTCTTCGGTAAGGTAGTTTTTGGCCACCAAAATGTCGGTCTTGCGCACTTGTGCGCCTTTCCAATGCAGCAGTCCAAAGTTAGCGTCATTCGCATTAGCTCGGGTGGTGATCAGTTCAGCCGCCATCTTTTGCGTGACCGCATACAGCAGCATGTTTTGCACGGTCGCAAAAAACTGCTGTGTGGTCCCGTCGGTTTTGTCGTAATCGCTGCTGAGCGCAAACAGGTCGCGCACCTTTTGGTAAAAGCGCTTTTCTGAGGCCCGAATGTCGCGGATGCGGGCCAGCATCTCGTCAAAGTAGTCTGGGCGACCATCGGTGTTCTTCAGCCGCTCGTCGTCCATCACAAAGCCCTTGGTCAGGAACTCCTTGAGGATGGTGGACGCCCAACGGCGAAACTGCACACCGCGCGGGGAACGCACTCGGTAGCCCACGGCTAGGATGGCGTCTAGGCTGTAGAGCGTGACAGGGCGCTGCACTTGGCGCGTGCCCTCGGTTTGAACTACCGAGGATTCCTCGGTAGTTGCCTCTCTAGTCAGTTCACCGTCTTCATAAACATTCTTGAGGTGTAAACCCACGTTGTCCGTGCTGACATCGAACAATTCGGCCATTTCCCGTTGCGAGAGCCAGACGGTTTGGTCTTTAGCCCGTAGCTTGATCTGGCTGCGGCCGTCCTCGGTGGTGTAGAGGATCAGGGCACTCATACCTAAGTCGCCTCCGACGCAGGGAAGAGCTGCTGCATCAGCCCCTTCTTGTGGGTCTTGAGAACGTCGAGTTCTCGGGTGGCGGCGGTGATGAGGGCATCGAGGCTGCTAAGGCACAAGCCAATGCGCTGTTGTTCAGCTTTGTCTTCAGGAAACGAAAACTGAAGTCCCTGAATAAGCCCTTGGCTCAGGTTTTCTTGTCCACCACTATTGCTTAACCCCCGCAGTTCTTCGTAGCGACTGGCCAGATTCAAAAAAACGAAAAGCGGATCAATTTCGTCCCGTGGCAGGATAGCGGCGCATGCTTGATTTGTCGCAGCTTTGATCCCAAGCATTGCGACCTGACCGCGCGTCTTTCCTTGGCCATACATTGCCATCAAAATCGTCTTTTCTGGAAAGACCTTCGCCGATGAATTCTTCAGTCCCTCATCACTGATAAATTCGTCTGCGTACATGATGACGCTGGAGCCAACCAATGACGTCGTGATCCAAGGTACGTTCCCATTCCAAAATTCCCCTTTGGTGCGGTCTGGAGTCCCGCCAGATGAAGTGTCAAAGAGGTTTCCCAATGCATCGGAACTCCACCCCTCAGCGTTTTGAAATTCAGGAAAACGCAAACGCGGTTGGGTTTCGCCTTCGCGAGGGAAGAGTTGCTGCATCAGCCCTTTTTTATGGGTCTTGAGTGCTTCCACTTTGCGCCCTTGCGCGGCGATCAGTTCATCTAAGGAACTCAGGCAATCGGCGATTTTCTTTTGCTCTTCAGGTGCAGGTACGGGAATTTGCAGTTCTGAAAATTGCTTGTAACTGATCATTTTCCCGTCACGAAGGCCTTCTAGGTTCTTCGTGAGAATCCGAATGAATCTGTCTGTTTTCAGGTAATGCTTGAAGTACGTATCACTGCCATCAATGCATCGTCTAAGAATTACGTACGCAGGGCTGCATATCCCGTGATATTGGGAATATTCAATCCCGCCTTGAAAAGAACGCAGGCTGATGATGAAGTCACCTGTTTTGACTACCTTGTAGCTTTCAATGCTTTTGTCGGTGACCGAGACGTGATAGTCAATCATGTCTCGAGGAATCGCGCCATGCTCTTGCGTGATAGCCAGAACAGGTAGGCCCGGCTCAGGGTTTTTGTCGCTGATTTGCTCAAACAGCGCGTTGCCGAAAAACTTCTTCCAGCCTGCGGTCTCTTGATATTCAGGAAATCGCAGCTTAGGCATCAGCGTCTTTTTCTCTTCAATGCTCATATGCGCTTAGTCCAGAAATCTCGCGCCCTTGGGCGCGTTTGGTCAGCAGTGGCGTCATCTCTTTCATCAGAGCAGTCTCAGCCTGTGCGCGGGCTTTCCAACCTAGGTCCAGCGGCGCCATCAGGTCGGTCAAGGCGTCGGCATCCAAAATCATGCGCTGCAATATGCCGTCCACAAAAGCTTGCAGTACGGCGAAGGCCAAGTTGTGTTGTTCGGCCACGGCGCTCAGTTCTGCGCTGTCTTTTTCTTTTTTGAAGTGGGTGTAGCCATCGCGGATGGCGGTTTCGCTCAAGCCCTCGCCCACCTTGAGGGTGGCAATGTAGGCAGCAATGTCGTCGCGCTCGTTCATAAACTTGGCGTCTGCGCTGATAAGGCCAATGAGTTCTTCGCGGCTCATCTTCTGCTTGCCCGGCGCTTGGCTAGAGAAGCGCGACATCAGGCCTACGATGTAGTCGTAGTCAATGACGGCGCTGGCAAACAGCACAAACTCAAAGTCGAGCTGGTCCACCTCGTCGGTGGCGTTGCCGCCTTCGTCTTTGCCTGCTTTATCTTGCAGCGCTTTGAGGCGCTGCGCCGTTTCGATGTACACGCCTTTGAAGCCTTGTTGGGCTTCTTTGGGCAAGATGTGCTCTATCGCATCGGTGTTGTCGGGCGTGAGGTCGGTGTATTGGTCAAGCTGGGTTTTGAGACGCTGCACTTCTTTGAAGTGGCCAATGAAGGCGGCACGCGCTTCGTCACCCTTGAGCTGGGGCACAGCCTCGGGCGTGCAAGGCAGACCTTGGGTTTTCATGAAATTTTCTAGGCGTTGCACTGCACCTTGAAGCTTTTCGATGACGACAGGGGCTTTTTCCACCAGCCAAATTTCGCGGGCTTTTTCTTCGCTCTTTTCGCCAGAGAACAAAGCAATGGCGGCATCGACCGCGTCTTTTTGTGAACGAAAGTCGAGGATGTTGCCGTAGGGCTTGGTGCCGTTCAACACGCGGTTGGTGCGCGAGAACGGCTGTATCAAGCCGTGGTGCTTGAGGTTTTTGTCCACATACAGGGTGTTGAGGTATTTGCTGTCAAAGCCGGTCAGCAGCATGTCGACCACGATGCTGATGTCAATCTTCTTGGCGGCTGGGTAGTCAGCATTGGGCCACTGCTGGTCTTTGATGCGCTTTTGTACGTCTTGGTAATACAAGTCGAACTCGCTCAAGCTGTGGTTGGTGCCAAAGCGGGTGTTGTAGTCGGCCAAGATGGCTTTGAGTGCGGCTTTTTTTCGGTCGGGGTCAACTTGGTTGTCTTGTTTTTCTTGCGGCAAGTCTTCTTGAATTTGCTGCACATCAGCATTGCCTTCGGCGGGCGGTGAAAACACGCATGCAATGTTGAGCGGCACAAAGCTGGCATCAGCGGCATGCTTGGCCGCTTGTGCTTCTTTGAACAGTGCGTGGTACTCAATGGCGTCGTTGATGCTGGCGGTGGCCAGCACAGCGTTAAAGCGGCGGCTTGCGGTGGCGGTGTCGTGTTTGGCAAGAATAGCGTCAATCACGGCTTTTTTAGCCAGCGCCTCGCCCGCCTTGGGCACGTTTTTACCTTCGGGCTTGAAGTAGTCCACATGGAAACGCAGCACGTTGACGTCTTCAATGGCGTGGGTGATGGTGTAGGCGTGCAACTGCTTTTGAAAAATATCTTCGGTGGTGCGCAGGCTGGCTTGCTCGTCTTCAATCTGGGTGCGGCTGGCGTTGTCTTCAAAAATGGGCGTGCCGGTAAGGCCAAACAACTGCGCCTTAGGAAAGAAGGCTTTGATGGCTTTATGGTTCTCGCCAAACTGCGAGCGGTGGCACTCATCAAAGATAAAAACAATGCGTTTATCTTGCAGCGGCGCGAGCTGTTCTTTGTAAGTGGCTTGGCCGCTTTTGCTACGCTGCTGGTTGCGCTTGCTGTTTTCATCCAGCGCCAAGCCTAGCTTTTGGATGGTGGTGACGATCACTTTGTCGGCATAGTCGTCAGACAACAGGCGGCGCACCAAACTGGCGGTGTTGGTATTTTCTTCGACGCAGTTTTCCTGAAAGCGGTTGAACTCTTCACGGGTTTGGCGGTCGAGGTCTTTGCGGTCCACCACAAAGAGGCATTTCTCAATGTCGGGGTTGTCTTTAAGCAGCGTGGAGGCTTTGAACGAGGTCAGCGTTTTGCCACTGCCAGTGGTGTGCCAGATGTAGCCGTTGCCAGAGTTATCGCGAATGCAGTCCACGATGGCCTTGACGGCGTACACCTGATAGGGCCGCATCATGAGCAACTTTTGCTCAGATGCCACCAGCACCATGTAACGGCTGATGGTTTGGCCCAGGGTGCATTTAGGCAAAAACTTTTCAGCGAAATCATCCAAGTGGTTAATCTTGGTATTCGCTTCGTCGGCAAATTGGTAAATGGGCAAGAAGCGCTCGTCAGCGTTAAAGGCAAAATGACGCGTGTTGTTGTTGGCGAAGTAATAGGTGTTGGTGCGGTTGCTGACGATGAAGAACTGCAAGAAGCACAACAAGGTTTTGCTGTAGCCGTTGCCCGGATCGTTTTTGTAGTCAACGATCTGCTCCATGGCACGCTTGGGGTTGATGCCTAGGGTCTTGAGTTCAATTTGAACGCAGGGCACGCCGTTGATGAGGATGAGCACGTCATAGCGGTGGTGGCTGTAATCAGTATTGATTCGCAGTTGGTTGACCACTTCAAAGGTGTTTTTGCACCAGTCCTTGATGTTGACCAAGGTGTAGTTGAGCGGCGTGCCGTCGTCGCGGGTGAAGGCGTTACGCTCGCGCAGGGTGCGGGCGGCGGCAAAAACGTCTGGTGTGACGATGTCTTCAAGCAGGCGTTTGAACTCGGCATCGCTGAGGTTGACGCGGTTGAGTGCCTCGAATTTTTCGCGGAAATTGCGCTCTAAGGCCGCACGATCGCGAATGTCTGATCGGTATTCGTACTTTAGGTTTTGGAGTTGGCCGATGAAGCCATACTCAATCTGCTCTTCACGCACAGCATGCGTGGCTGCGTCCGGGCGGTTTTGGTAGGGGCTTTCAGTGGAGGGCATGGCTTGGCAAACCGCGTTGGAGGCTATCGGCGATTATGGACTTTTTCCCATGGGGCAATGGGAATAAAACGGTTATCAAACGCAAAATGCTATGAATCTGCTAACTTAACTTCCGCAAGTTCTCAGCGAATTATGCCCCGCCAAATTTAGACTTGTGCTTGGTCGTACTGGACGCAAGGCTCTGGCGTATGTATCCGGCAGGAAATGCGCAAATTGAGAAATCCGAAATTGAAAAAACCCCGCCTTGGCGGGGTTTTTTGCGGGCTGAAAATCCTTAAAGGGATTACAGCTTTTGCGATTGCATGAAGTCGTCCATGGCCGCTTCGGACAGGCTGAACCACAGGTTGCTTTCCTTACGGAAGGCAGAGTAGTCGGCGTAGATTTTTTTCCAGGCCGGGTTGGTGTCGTTCAGTTCGGCGTAAATGTCCGTAGCGGATTTGAAAGCAGCTGACAAGATTTCTTTGGGGAAACGCTGCAGCTTGGCACCTTGACCCAGCAGGGTTTTAAGTGCCGGCATATTACGCACGTCGTACTTGGCTTGCATATCGGTATGCGCATAGGCAGCGGCGCACTCCACAATGGCTTTGTACTCGGAGGACAGGCCTTCGTAGGCTTTTTGGTTCACGTACAGCGACAACTGTGGGCCCACTTCCCAGAAACCGGGGTAGTAGTAGTTTTGCGCCACTTTGTTCAGGCCTAGCTTCAGGTCATCATACGGACCGACCCATTCGGCCGCGTCGATCGTGCCTTTTTCCAGGGCTTGGTAAATCTCGCCGCCCGGAATGTTCTGGGGCACTACGCCCAAGCGCTCGAGCACCTTGCCAGCAAAACCACCGCAACGGAACTTCAGGCCTTTGAGGTCATCCAGGCCTTTGATCTCTTTGCGGAACCAGCCGCCCATTTGCACGCCGGTGTTGCCCATGGGGAAGTTGACGATGCCCACTTTGGCGAAATGCTCACGGAAGAGTTTCAGGCCATTGCCTTCGTACATCCAAGCCGTCATCTGGCGGCTGTTGAGGCCAAAGGGCACTGCACAATCGAGCGCATAGGTGGGGTCTTTACCGAAGAAATAGTAAGAAGCCGTATTGGCCATTTCGATGGTGCCGTTACCTACACCGTCCAACACACCGAAAGCGGGCATCAATTCGCCAGCCGCATGGGTGCTGATGGTGAACTTACCGCCGCTCAACTCGCCCACTTTTTTCGCGAACACGTCGCACACGCCAAACAGCGTATCCAGCGCCTTAGGGAAGCTGGAAGCACAGCGCCAACGCAAAGTGGCCTGTGCATGAACTGCGGGTGCAGCACCCGCCGCCAACACGCCCGCGATGCCAGCATTTTTAATAATCGAACGACGATCCATAGTTAACTCCATTGAAGGGTGAAAGAAATTCAGGCAATTAGCAGGTCGCACGAGAGCGTACTGCCTGCCAACACGTCCAAGCGCGATTGTAGGAAGGCTTTAGGCCGCTTTAAGCCGCTTTAGACAGGGGTTTTCCCTTGGACGCCTGGGCCAATAGGCCTGCAAACCGGGCGCTGATGGCCGCTTCGATGCCCGCTGCGTCCAGGCCGTGCATGGCCATGAGCTTGCCCGGGTCGCCGTGTTCGATAAACAGGTCGGGCAGGCCCAGGCTCAGTACCGGCAGCACCACGCCTGCCGCCTGCAAGGCCTCTTGCACTGCGCTACCGGCCCCGCCCATCACGGCAGCGTCTTCCACCGTGACGATGGCTGCATGGCTGCGGGCTAGCTCGAGCAATAGCTCTTTGTCCAAGGGCTTGGCCCAGCGCATATTGACTGCCGTCAGTCCCAGTTTGTCGGCAACGGCTATCGCGGGATACAAGAGCGTGCCGAACGCCAGGATGGCAATGTTTTCGCCGTGCAGGCGAATTTCGCCTTTCCCAAAGGGCAAGCCCGCCAGACTTGGCTGTACCGCGACCCCAGCCCCAGCGCCACGAGGGTAGCGTACCGCCACCGGGTGGTTTTGCTCGAACGCGGAGCTCAGCAGTTGGCGGCATTCGTTTTCATCTGCGGGGCAGGCAATGCTCATATTCGGGATGCAACGCAGGTAGGCAATGTCATAGTTGCCGGCGTGCGTGGCACCGTCAGCACCCACCAGACCGGCACGGTCCAGCGCAAACACCACCGGCAGGTTTTGAATCGCTACATCGTGGATCAGCTGGTCATAGCCGCGTTGCAAGAAGGTGGAATAAATCGCCAGCACGGGCTTGAGGCCCTCGGTGGCCAATCCGGCGGCGAAGGTGACCGAGTGTTGCTCGGCAATGCCCACATCAAAGTAACGCTTGGGGAAGCGCTTTTCAAACTCCACCAGGCCCGAGCCTTCGCGCATGGCCGGGGTAATACCCACCAAACGCTCGTCCTGCGCCGCCATATCGCACAGCCAGTTGCCAAACACCTGCGTGAACGTGGTTTTGGGCGCGACCGAGGGCTTTTGTATGCCGATCGCCGGGTCGAATTTACTTGGCCCGTGGTAGGCAATCGGGTCGGCCTCGGCCATTTGGTAGCCCTGCCCTTTACGGGTCACCACATGCAAAAACTGCGGGCCGGTCAGGTGCTTGATGTTCTCTAAAGTGGGAATTAGCGAGTCCAGGTCATGGCCGTCGATGGGGCCAATGTAGTTAAAGCCGAATTGCTCAAACAAGGTGGCGGGTACCACCATGCCTTTGGCGTGCTCTTCGATGCGCTTGGCCAGCTCAAACAAAGTGGGCGCGCCTTTGAGGACGCTTTTGCCCACGCTTTTGGCCTTGGCATAAAACTGCCCGCTCATGAGTTGCGCAAGATAGCGGTTGAGCGCGCCCACCGGCGGGCTTATGCTCATTTCGTTGTCATTCAAGATAACCAGCAAGCGGCAATCTTCCACGCCCGCGTGGTTCATAGCTTCAAAAGCCATGCCCGCGGTCAGGGCGCCATCACCAATCACCGCCACCGAATAACGGTTGTCTCCCTTGATCTTGGCGGCCATGGCCATGCCCAGGGCTGCAGAAATCGAGGTGCTGGAGTGCGCAGTGCCAAAGGTGTCGTATTCGCTTTCGGCGCGCTGCGGAAAACCGCTCAGGCCGCCCAACTGGCGCAGGGTGGACATGCGGTCGCGCCGTCCAGTCAGGATTTTGTGGGGGTAGGTCTGGTGGCCTACGTCCCAGACAAAGCGGTCGCGCGGCGTGTCAAACACATAGTGCATGGCGATGCTCAACTCGACCGTGCCCAAGTTGGAGCTCAGGTGCCCGCCGGTTTGGGCCACGCTTTGGAGTAAGTAGCTGCGCAATTCATCGGCCACGCGGGGCAGGTCGGAGCGCGGCAGGCGGCGCAAGTCATGGGGGCTGTTGATCTGCTGCAGCAGGGCGGTCGTGGGCTTGGCGTTATCGGGCATAAGGGTCAAATCGATGAAAAGTGTCAGCTTACGCGTACAAGGCGCCTAGGCTATCCGTTTTTACGCAAATGGTAAAGCTTTCAATGGACACGGTGGATCACCATGTCCGCCAGTGCGGCCAATGCAGAGGTATCGGGCAGGCCGCTGCCCTGTAACGCGGAATGGGCCTGTGCGGCCAAGGTGGCCGCATACGCGCGGCTGCGCTCCAGCCCCATCAGCGCCACATAGGTCGGTTTGTCGTTGTCGGCGTCTTTGCCTGCCGTCTTGCCTAGGGTGGCCGAATCGGCCGTCACGTCCAGCACATCGTCCACTACCTGGAAGGCCAGGCCAATGGCTTGGCCAAAGGCCTCCAAAGCCTGCAATGCCGCCTTAGACCCCGACCCGCAAGCCGCACCCATCATCACGCTGGCCTGCAGCAATGCGCCGGTCTTGAGCTGGTGCATATGGCGCAGGCTGTCTTCGGTTAGGGCCAGACCCACGCTAGCCAGATCAATCGCCTGGCCGCCAGCCATACCTACCCGGCCCGAGGCGCGGGCCAGGATGGCGCATAAGCGGGCTTGCACCGCCGGGTCCACGCTGCCGTCCAAGGGCGTCAGCACCTCAAAAGCCAGGGTTTGCAAGGCGTCCCCGGCCAGCAGCGCCCCAGCCTGGCCAAACTGCACATGCACCGTGGGCTTGCCCCGGCGCAGCACATCGTTGTCCATGCAGGGCATGTCGTCGTGTACCAGGGAATACGCGTGTATCAGTTCCACCGCGCAGGCCGCGCGCAGGGGCGCCGCATCCGAGGCGGATGAGGGTGCACCACGCACCGCCTCAAAAGCGGCCAGTACCAGCAGGGGCCGCAGGCGCTTGCCGCCGTCCAGCACGGCGTAGCGCATCGCATTATTCAAATCGGTCGGGGCGGCCCAGGCGCTGCCGGGCGGGGCGTGGGGGCTTAACAGCGCGTCCAGCGCAGTTTCGACCTGGCGCAAGTGCTGCGCCATCCAGGACTGCAGGGAAAGAGCCATGGGCTCAGGCGCCCTTCCAAGGTTTGATGGCGCCTTGGTCCAGCACCTTGATTTGGTCTTCCACCGCCTGCAAACGGTCGCGGCAAACTTGTAGCAACTCGGCCCCGCGCTGGTAGCCCGAGAGCAATTGGTCCAGCGGTAAGCCGCCGCTTTCCATGCGTTCAACCAAGGCCTCGAGTTCGGCCATGGCCTCTTCGTAGGCTGGCGCAACAGCAGTGGCTGCGGTAACTGAACTGGTGGCCTTGGGCATGCAAGCTCCGTGCGCGTTGATCGGAAGTAAAAAAATGTCGTTAAATTTTAAGCCACGGCCCACGGGGGAGAAAAACCAAATTCTGTGAAATTTACAAGGCTACAATCCCCCTCCCTTACGCCGGAGGCCGTGTTTACGCTGCCACCGGGTTTATTGACAGCGCCTTTTAGGGCGCGCCCTCCCTGTGGGGAGTCTTTAGGTCAGGTCCACCATGTCTGATTTAAGTCTTCAACTGCAGCCGGCCCTGAGCCAACTCCCTGTATCAAGCTACTTTGATCCGTCGCTGTTCGCGCGCGAAATGGAGAGCCTTTTTAAGCCGGGGACGCGTTATGTAGGCCATGCGCTCAGCGTTCCTGAAGTCGGCGACTACTACGCTCTGCCCCAAGAGCACGAAGGCCGGGCGCTGGTACGCAATGCCCATGGCATTGAACTCATTTCCAACGTCTGCCGCCACCGCCAAGCCGTCATGCTCAAAGGCCAGGGCTCGTTGCTCCATGGCGCGGGCAGTGCTGGTGGCAATATCGTCTGCCCCCTGCACCGCTGGACTTACAGCGGCAGTAACCACCCAGGCGGCCTACCCGCAGGCAAACTCATAGGCGCCCCCCACTTTGCCGCCGACCCTTGCCTGAACCTGAACAACTACCCCTTGCAAGAATGGAACGGCCTCTTGTTTGAAGGCGGTGGCGCTAACGTGGCTGAGCAAATGGCTGGCCTGGGACCGCGCGCAGATCTGGACTTTGGCGGCTATGTGCGCGACCGGGTAGAAATGCATGTGTGCAACTACAACTGGAAAACCTTTATCGAGGTGTACCTGGAGGACTACCACGTAGGCCCCTTCCACCCCGGGCTGGGTAACTTTGTCACCTGCGATGATTTGCGCTGGGAGTTCAAAGACAACTATTCGGTGCAAACCGTGGGCCCCGGCAGCCGCCTGGGTTCGTCGGATGCCAGCGGCGGTTCGCCGGTCTATGAGCGCTGGCAAAACGCGGTCCTTAATTACCGCAACGGCGTGCCCCCGCCTTACGGTGCGATTTGGCTGACGCTGTACCCGAACATCATGGTTGAGTGGTATCCGCATGTCCTGACCGTTTCCACTCTGCAACCGCTAGGCGTGGACAAAACCCTGAATATGGTGGAGTTTTTCTACCCCGAAGAAATCGCTGCGTTTGAGCGCGAGTTTGTCGAGGCGCAGCAAGCGGCTTATATGGAGACTTGCGTGGAAGACGATGAAATCGCCGAGCGCATGGATGCTGGGCGTAAAGCCTTGCTGGCGCGCGGTGATAACGAAGTGGGCCCCTACCAAAGCCCGATGGAAGACGGCATGCAGCACTTCCACGAGTGGTACCGCAAACGCATGGGCGATGTGAGCGCGGCTGCTGCATGAGTTTTGCCCGCAGCGGCGGCAGCGCCTGGCAGGCGCTGTGGATGGTGTTGGCGGCCTTCCTGTTTGCCACCATGGCGGTGGGCGTGAAGTCTGCCTCGAATAGCTTTACCACCTTCGAAATAATTTTTTACCGCGGCATCGTCAGCGTCATCTTCATGGCGGTGGTGGTACGGGCACGTGGCGCCAGTTTGCGCACGCCCGTGCCCATGATGCACCTTACCCGCAGCGGCGTGGGCGTGCTGTCGCTGGGCTCGTGGTTTTATGCGATCGCCCACTTGCCCTTGGCCACGGCCATGACGCTGAACTATATGAGCGGCGTTTGGGTGGCGGCCTTTATCCTGGGCGGGGCGCTGCTCTACGGACAGGCCGAAAAACAAGGCGCGCTGATGGGCACGGTGATGCTGGGCTTTGTCGGCGTGGTGATGACGCTGCGCCCCACCATCGACCACGACCAATTGTTCGCCGGCCTTATCGGCCTGCTATCGGGCATAGGCGCGGCCTTGGCCTATATGCAGGTCACGGCGCTGGGCAAGGCCGGCGAGCCCGAAGAGCGCACCGTGTTTTATTTTTCAGTGGGCACGGCGGTGGTCGGCGCGGTGGGCATGTTGTTTACCGACATGACGCCCTGGAGCCAAGTGAGCCCGCATGATGCGGCCTGGCTGGTACCGATTGGCGTCCTGGCCGCCCTGGGCCAATGGTGTATGACCCGCGCCTACCGCAAAGGCGCCACGCTGGTCGTGGCCAGCATGCAGTACTTTGGCATTGTGTTTGCCAGCGCCTACAGCCTGCTGCTGTTTGGCGACCACATCGCCCCACTGGGCTGGGCCGGTATCGTGGTCATCGTCGCCAGCGGCGTGATATCCACCGCACTGCGCGCGCGGGCGCTGCCCGATACGCCGGCCGAGGAACATTGAGGCGCATGGGTTGACGTAAGCCCTGCGCTACAGTTCAAAGCCAGCATCCCAAGAAACCTTCACAGCGGCGCACGCCGCCTACGCTATGTACACCACCCTGATTTCTGCCGAACAATTGATTCAACTACAGCAAGCCAAGGCGCCGCTGATGGTGTTTGATTGCAGTTGCGACCTGACCCGCAGCGAAGCCGGGGGCGAGATGTTTGCGCAAAGCCATATTGCGGGCGCCGTGTTTGCGGACCTGGACCGCACGCTCAGCGCCAAAGGCGACCGGCAAAGCACCGGCGCGCAAAGTGGCGGCCGCCATCCTTTGCCGCCGCGCGAGGCGGTGGCGCAGTGGCTTCGCGATGTGGGTTTTAGGCAGGGCATGCAGGCCGTGGTCTATGACCGACAGGGCTCGAGTTTTTGCGGGCGCTTGTGGTGGATGCTCCAATGGCTAGGGCATGATGCCGTGGCGGTACTGGACGGTGGGCTGAACGCTTGGACGGCGGCGGGCGGCAGCACCGAAAGTGGTGCGATGCAGGCACTGCCGGTGCAACAAGTTGGAGACTTTGCGCTGCGCGAACCGCTGGTTACGCTGCTGCAAGCTGAGCAAGTGCTGCAAAGCCTGGGGCGCCCAAGGCAAACGATTGTGGATGCGCGCGCGAACCCGCGCTTTAAAGGCGAAGTCGAGCCCCTGGACCCGGTGGCCGGGCATATTCCGGGCGCCTTAAATCGGCCCTTTAATATGAACCTGGATGCCGATGGCAAATTCAAACCGGCAGCGCAATTGCGCGCTGAGTTTGAAGCGCTACTAGGTGCGCGTGGCATAGAGACCGTGGTGCACCACTGCGGCAGCGGCGTGACTGCCATCCCCAATATCCTGGCTATGCAAATCGCCGGGCTCGGGAACACGGCCTTGTTTGCGGGAAGTTGGAGTGAATGGTGCAGTGATCCGGCGAGGCCGGTGGCCCAAGGGTGAGGCATTTGCGCTAGGCCCAGCTTGCACCGAACGCAGTGAGACTGACTCTCGAACAGCAATGTCGCCTGCCTCGTTGTGGCACATCAAAAAGGGCCGCAAATGGCGGCCCTTTTTGAATCTTAAAAATTAGCTTTAGAAAGACAAAACCAAGGAAGTTCCCATTGATTGCTTGTCTTTGGTCAAGACATCCCCATTCAGGAAGTTATAGCCACTGGATTGGTCTATACGGAATTCAGTTTTCCACTGCGTGTTGGCATTGATCTGATAGTTAGTACCCAGGGTCAAGCGCATCAGGTTGGCACCCTTAGTCGCCAAACCGGTATCCGGGTCAACGGCAAAGCTCCCATCGGCCGCAAGCTCCGGACCAAGGCCGTTTAGCCCGATGCCACCGTTATCAACATAGGTCCCGCCGCCATTCTCACTGTTGATCAAGTAGTCGGCGCGAGCGAGCAACTGCAAACGGGGCACAATTTTGTATCCCACCAAGCCTGAAACGCCCTGCCAGCTTGCGCCCTTGCCATTGGCACCGGCACGTTCCATGCGCCCTATCGTGACTTGGCCGTTTAATTGCCAGTCGCCACGGGTAATGCCACCATCCAAAGCCATGACGTCAAACACGCGATTGCCCCAGCCATGCAAGCCGGACAGGCCTACATAGGTGGTGTCGTTGACATACCAATCACCACGATAGGCAAATATCAGCGTTTTAGCCATCGACTGCGCGACTGAAACGGACTCCGGTTGTGTCAAGCCCGCGCCCGTGTCGACCCAAACAAGATCACGTTTGGCGTCACCATCGTCGGATGCACCATCGGCATTACCCACCACCCACTTAAGCGCATACTTGCCACCACCGAGGGCATAGGACATACCCACACCGGTGTAGGCGGTAGCGCCCGCCAAATCGTATAAAGCGTTGTGGGTGATTAACTGGTTGCCCAGGGTCGGGTTGGCATTAGGAAAAATAAATTCATAGCCCTGAAAGTCCGGTATGAGCCCGGCAATGATCCGCGTCTCCTTATTGAGTGGAATCGAAATTGATGCCTCTTGCACCAACGGGTCGCCACCAGGCATCAGCCGCAGCGTCCAATCCACCCCCTCGCCGTCCTGCGACTCTTTGGTAATCTGGACCATGCCCATTTCACCAACGCCATAGCCGGCACCCACGCTGAACTCATGGCTGGCATCAAAATTCGTGCGCTTATAGCTTGCTTCAATCACACCATTGATTTTCAAGCCCTTGAAGCCAGATTTTTCGGTGTCGTCTTCACCCAAATCCAAGCGCTGCTCCAAGCGGTTGACCTGTTGCGCCAGCGGCGTCGCCTCGGGCTGTGCGCTAATGGCCTCCACCTTTTGTTGCAGGGTTTGCAACTGCGCCCTTAAGGCCTGGATTTCCTTTTGCAGATCTGCCACCGATTGGGCATGCGCCCCGGCCCAAGGGAGTACGCCGGCCAAAGCCACGATCCACAGTTTTTTCTTCAAGTTCATTGCTTACTCCTTTAGGTCAATAAATCTGTTTGCGCCCGACGCGCCCTGGCTAATCCACTTTGCGGTAGGCCGCTGCCATTTCCTGCGCCCTGCGCTTTTCAAGGCGGGACATCCACACACTCGCCGTAAGCACGCCGATGCTGACCACCACCACCGTCAACGTGGCTACCGTGTTGACGCTGGGGTTTAAGCCCAGGCGGGCGCGGCTAAATATAGTAATCGGCATGGTAGTCGAACCCGGCCCGTTCAGAAAGGCCGAAATTACCACATCGTCCAGGGACAGCGTAAAGGTCAGCAGCCAGGCCGAGGCCAGCGCCTGCGATATCAGCGGCAGGGTAATCAGGAAGAACACCTGGGCCGGCAGGGCGCCCAGGTCTTGGGCCGCCTCTTCGAGGGAGGGGCTCATTTCCTGCAAGCGCGAGAGCACCACCACGGTGGCGTAGGCCATGCCCAGCAAGGTGTGGCCCAGCCAGATGGTGGCAAAGCCCCGGTCGGGAAAGCCGAACATTTTTTGCACCGAGACCAGCATGAGCAGCAGCGACAGGCCGATGATGACCTCGGGCATAACCAGCGGCGAATTGACCATGCCCGCAAACAGGGTGCGCCCGGGGAAGCGCTTGAAGCGGTGCAAGGTGATGGCCGCCAGCGTGCCCAGCACGACCGAAGAGCAGCCGGTGGCAAAAGCGATTTTCAGGGACAGCTTAAAGCCGTCGATGATTTCGGTGTCATGCATCAAGGCCTGGTACCAGCGCAGCGAAAAACCGCCCCAACTCGTCACCATGGGGCTCGCATTAAAGCTAAACACGATCAAGGTGAGGATGGGCAGGTACAAAAACACATACACCCCGCCCATCCAGGCAAAGCCGGTGCCGCGGCCCAGCCTGCTCATGCGCGGCCCCCAGCCGTGCTTTCGGCCTGGTATTTGTTAAACAAGGCCAGCGGAATGATGATGAGGCCCACCATGACCACAGCCACACTGGCCGCCATAGGCCAGTCGTTATTGCCGAAAAACTCATCCCACAGCACATGGCCAATCATCAAAGTCTCGGGGCCGCCAAGAAGCTCTGGAATCACAAACTCGCCCACGCAAGGGATAAAGACCAGCATAGAGCCCGCAATGATGCCGCTGGCGGACAGGGGCACGGTGATGCGCCAAAAGGCCTGCCAGGGTGTCGCGCCCAAGTCCAGCGCCGCTTCCAGCAGGGTCAAGTCCATCTTCACCAGATTGGCATAAAGCGGCAAAATCATAAAAGGCACATAGGTATAGACCATGCCCAGCACCAGCGAAAACGGGGTGTTCATCATCTTGACCGGCTCGGCGATCAGGCCCAGTGCGATAGCCACGTTGTTAAACACGCCCGCATCGGCCAGCAGCATCTTCCAGGCATACACGCGCAGCAAAAAGGAAGTCCAAAACGGCAGCATCACCAGCATCAGCAAAGCGGGGCGCCGGTCTGCCGGGCTACGCGCCAAAAAATACGCGAAGGGATAGGCGATCAACAAACAAATGGCGGTGGTGATGGCTGCGATCTTGATGGAGCTGAGGTAGGCGGTGAGGTAGAGCGCGTCCTGGGTCAGGCTGATGTAGTTGCCGTAGCGCAAGGCCAGGACCAGCGCATCGTCCTTGAAGCTCAGTACGTCTTTGAAGAACACCGTGTCCATTTCAGACACGCTGATTTTGAAGACCACCAAAAACGGCAATAAAAACACCAGCAGCAAAAAAACCATGGGTACGCTGATCACCGCCACCCTGCCCCAGCGCCCTACCAGGTGGGCGTAGCCGGGGTTGGAGGCGGCCAATGCGCTCATGCCCTTAGCGCGTTAGCACCACCACATCGCTGCCGGACCACCACACATAGACCGCGTCACCCCAGGTCAGCGAGGAACTGCCGTGGCGTGCATCATTGGTATGCGTCACCTTGACCACCAGGCCACTGCCAAGTTTGACGTGGTAGGTGGTGAGGCTGCCCAAATAAGCCAATTCGGTAATCACGCCCTGCGCCAGGTTGTAGCCCACTTCGGCGGCCAGTTCGCGCTGCGCATCCGTTACCGGCTCGCTTTGGATAGACATTTTTTCGGGCCGCACCGCTACATGCACGTCCATACCCTGGGTGCCGGTGATACCGTGGCTGACATAGTGTTTGCAATCGGCCGAACCAATGACGACATGGTCAGGCTCATCGACCTCCACCGCGCCTTTGAAGATATTGACGGTGCCGATAAAGTCGGCCACAAACAGGCAATTGGGCGTTTCGTAAATTTCGGCTGGTTTGCCGATTTGCAAAATCTTGCCCTCGCTCATGACGCCGATGCGGGTGGCCATGGTCATGGCCTCTTCCTGGTCGTGGGTCACCATCACGCAGGTCACGCCCACGCGCTCGATGATGTCGACCAGCTCTAACTGCGTGCGCTGGCGCAGCTTGGCGTCCAGTGCGCCCAAAGGCTCGTCCAGCAATAGCAGCTTGGGACGTTTGGCCAGGCTGCGCGCCAGCGCCACGCGCTGCTGCTGCCCACCCGATAGCTGGTGCGGCTTACGCTTGGCGTATTGCTTGAGCTGCACCAGGTCCAGCATCTGCGTCACCCGCTCTTCGATTTGGTCTTTGGGCATGCCATCGCGCTTGAGGCCAAAGGCAACGTTCTCCCACACCGTCAGGTGCGGGAACAAGGCGTAGCTTTGGAACATCATGTTGATGGGGCGCTCGTAGGGTGCCAGGCCCACGATGTCTTGCCCGGCCAACAGTATCTGGCCGGAGGTCGGTACTTCAAAACCGGCCAGCATGCGCAGCAAGGTGGATTTGCCGCAGCCCGACGAACCGAGCAAGGCAAAAATTTCGCCCTGCGCGATGTCCAGGCTGACATCATCCACCGCAAACACATCGTCAAACTTTTTAACGATGTGCTGGATTTGTAAGAACGGCGCGGCTTGGGGCCCGCGCGCTATAGCTTCAGTCTGTGCCACGCCAGCGTCCTACTTTGCTAACGGCACGATTAAATGCCGGTTTTGAACGAGGTATAGGCCCGTGTGGCCAGGCGGCGCACGTCATTGCTCAGGGCTTTGGGCGCGACCATCATGGCCATCTCGGCGCTGGTCGGGAAAACCGAAGGATTTTTCGCGACTTCGGGGTCTATAAATTTGCGCGACTCTTTATTCGGGTTGGCGTATTTCACTTTATTGGTCAAGCCGGCATGTACTTCCGGGCGCATGATGTAGTTCATGAACTTCAGGGCGTTTTGCGGGTGTGCGGCATCGGTAGGAATCGCCATCATGTCAAAGAACAGCACGGCACCAGTCTTAGGTACAAAGGCCACGATATCCTGACCGGTCTTGCCCTCTATGGCGCGGGCGCGGGCGATATTGATGTCACCGTTCCAGCCCAGCGCCAGGCAAATGGAGCCGCTGGCCATGTCGTTGATATACCCTGATGAGCTAAACAAAGTCACGTAAGGGCGCACGCCTTTGAGCAAGGCCAATGCTTCTTTGTAATCGTCCGCGTTTTTGCTGTACGCATCTTTGCCCAGGTAATGCAGAGCGGCGGGCAGTACTTCAGTGGCGCTGTCTAAGGTGCTTACGCCGCAGCTTTTAAGCTTGCTGGCGTATTTGGGGTTAAAGAACAATTCCCACACATTAGCCGGCATGGGCTCGTTGCCCAGCGCGGCTTTGACTTTGGCGGTGTTGATGCCGATGGTGGTGTAACCCCAGAGCCAGTTGACAAGATATTGGTTGCCCGGATCGATGGTGGCGATTTGGGCTTGAATATCCGGATCCAGGTTTTTCAAATTAGGCAGTTGGGCTTTGTCCAGCTTGGTCAGCAGGCCACCATCCATTTGCAGGCGCGCAAAGGTGGAACTTGGCACCACGATGTCATAACCGGTTTTACCGGCGACCAATTTGGCATGCAAGATTTCATTGTTGTCATAGGTGTCATAGCGCACCTTGATGCCGGTCTCTTTTTCAAAGTTGGAGATGGTGTCCTCGGCCAGGTAGTCTGACCAGTTGTAGATGTTGAGGACTTTTTCCTCCTCAGCCTGCGCGGGCGTCGCCGCAGTGAACATGCCGCAAGCCACGGCCAGACCAATTGCCAGTTTGCGCCCGAGTGCGAAATCATGAGGTGTAGCCACAAGCATCTCCTTTACAACAATCAAAAACTGAATGACACAAGCGAAGGCCTGATTCCAAGACCCCGCAATAGTAATGCGGTTTGGGGCACTACCAAGAGCATTTTTGGGGCCAAGAGTCGGGACGATCCGGTGGGAAGCACCATCTTAAACCCGTCCCGCCACTTCAGAAAATGCCTGCTGCGCCTCCTGCGCCCGCCGCCGCGCCTGGCGCGCCACCCAAATACTGTAGGCGATAACCGCAATCGTAATCACGCTGATAAGTAAAGTGGCCGCAGCGTAAATCGTCGGGTTGATACCTCTTCTGGCGTATCCGAAGATGACTTGCGGCAGCGTGTTCACCCCCGGCCCGGACAAAAATTCCGAAATCACCACGTCGTCAAAGGACAGGGTGAAGGACAGCAAAAACCCGGCGACGATGGCCTGGGCGATATTGGGCAGGGTCACCAGAAAAAACACCTGCGCCGGGCGCGCGCCCAGGTCCATCGCGGCTTCTTCAATTGACCGGTCCACTTCCAGCAGGCGAGACTGCACCACCACCATGGCGTAGGCCATTCCCAAGAGCGTATGGCCCAGAATGATGGTGAGTAGGCCCCGCTCGGGCCAGCCAAACACGTTTTGTATGCCGACCATCAGCAGCAGCAAAGACAGGCCGATCACCACCTCGGGCATCACCAAGGGCGCGTTCACCATGCCCGAGAACACGGTGCGCCCGGTAAAGCGTTGGTAGCGCACCAGCACAAAAGCGGCAAAGGTACCGAGTACGGCCGATAAAACGCCGGTGGCCAGCGCAATCTGCAAAGACAACCAAAAGCCTTCGACAATTTTGTTGTCCCGGCCAAGCGCTTCGTACCAGCGCAGGGAAAAGCCGGTAAACACCGCATCCTGGCGGCTACTGTTAAAAGAGAACACCACCATGAACAAAAGCGGCAAGTACAGGAACAGGAAGATCAGGACCATCCAGGCCCGGCCAAAGTAATCTTGGACAAGGCGGTACATCGCGGTTCTAAGCTTTTTGCGGCGCGGCCTGCGCAGCTGAGCGGTAGTACAGGGCCAGCGGCACGACGATGAGTGCAATCATGCTCACCGCCAAGGCGCTGGCACGCGGCCAGTTGTTGCTGGTGAACATTTCGTCCCATACCACGCGGCCCACCATGATATTTTCAGGTCCGCCCAACAAGGACGGAATCACAAACTCGCCCACCGCCGGGATGAACACCAGCATAAAACCGGCGATGATGCCCGCGCGGGACAAGGGCACCGTGACCAGCCAAAAGGCTTTGAAGGGCGAGGCACCCAGGTCGTAGGCCGCCTCCAGCAAGCGCATATCCAGTTTGACCAGGGTGGCATACAAGGGCAGCACCATAAAGGGCAAATACACATAGGTCATGCCTACCAGCATGGACACATCGGTATAGAGCATTTGCACCGGTTCTTGCACCAGTCCCAGCGCCATGAACAAGCGGTTCAGCACGCCCTGGTCAGCCAAGATGCCTTTCCATGCGTAAACCCGCAATAAAAATGAAGTCCAAAACGGCAGCATCACCATCATCAGCAGCGCCGGACGCACCGCGGGCGAAGAGCGCGCAATCGCATATGCAAACGGGTAACCCAGCACCAGGCACAGGATGGCAGTGCACAAGGCATACGCCAAAGAGCGTATATAGGCCTCCACATAAATGGTTTGCACCAGGCCGTCGCCTTGCGCGCTAGCAAAAATACTGCTGTAGTTTTCGTACTTCAGGCGCAGCACGCCGGCTTGCGAGTCCCACAAGGGCTTGAAGGGGTGGATGTCATTGCCCATGTCCACAAAGCTGATGTAGAGCAAGACCAAAAAAGGCAGCATGAAAAAAAACAGCAGCCAGGCCATAGGCACGCCAATGACAAAACGCCGGCCCGGGGCGGGCAGGCGTTGGAGTAAGCCGGTGGGCAATGGCATGGCGGAGCTGTCAGGCCGCAGGCAATAAAAAAGGACTGTTCACGCCATGCATGGAACAGTCCTGGTGCCTAAGGCGCGTGCAATTACTTGCCTTTTTTGAAGCTGGTGTAGGCGTTGGCCATGGCCTCGCGGCCTTCGTTGGTGAACTTGCCGGGCTTGACCATTTTGTCGGCCACAGCGGGCTCGATGAAGATGGTTTTGTTGCCAGAGACTTCAGGCTTCATTTTTTCCATGGCTGCTTTGTTGCCGGTGGGGTAGCTCATTTCATTGGACACCTGGGCACCGCTCTCGGCGCGCAAGTAGAAATCAATGAAGGCATGCGCATTGCCGGGGTGCTTGGCGTCTTTGGTAATGGCCATGGTGTCAAAGAAGATCATGCCGCCGGTGCTGGGCAGCAGCGCTTCGATCACGTCTTTGGAGCCATTTTCCTTGGCGCGACCGGCAGCGATATTGATGTCGCCAGACCAACCCACCACAGCGCAAGCCTTGCCGCCGGCAATGTCGTCGATCATGGTGGAGCTGAAGATGCGAACGTCTTTGCGCACTTTGGCCAGCATGTCCACGGCCGCTTTGTGGTCCGCCGTGTCATTGGAATAGGCGTCTTTGCCAATGTAGTGCAAAGCGGGGGGAATGATCTCGGTAGGCGAGTCCAGGTAGGCGATACCGCAGGACTTGAGCCTGGAGGTGTACTCGGGCTTGAAGACCAAGTCCCAGGCGTTTTCGGGCATGGGCATTTTGCCCAGCGCTTTTTCCACTTTAGTGCGGTTGATACCCACGGTGGTAAAGCCCCAGGCCCAGGGGACCAGATGCTTGTTGCCGGGGTCAGCATTGGCCAGCGCGGCTATGATGTCGCTATCCAAATTACCGTAGTTTTTTAGTTGGGCGCGGTCCAGAGGCTGGAAGAAACCGGCTTCGACCTGTGCGGGGCTGAAGGCCGTACCCGGCACCACAATGTCGTAACCGGTATTGCCGGCAACCAGTTTGGCATTGAGCGCTTCGTTGGTTTCAAAGGTGTCGTAATTGACTTTGATCCCGGTTTCTTTTTCAAACGCGGCGATCATGCCTTCAGGGATGTAGTCCGGCCAGTTGTAGATATTGAGGACTTTTTCCTCCGCCGGGGCACTGGCGGCGGGCGCCGGTGCGGGTGCTGCTGCTTCTTTCTTGCCGCATGCAGCAAGCGCCAGTGCCACGAGGGTCAGGCTAAATACGTATTTGGACATCGAGAAAACCTCCACTAAAAAGGCCGTTGAAAAAACAAAAAGGAACGAACGCGGCGGGCGCGTGCGCCTCAGAAAAAAAGAAATTATAGGTTTGGCTAAAGCCAGCCCGAGCGCCTAGCGTCGGCTAGGGTTTTATCCAAGGCCAGGCGGATCAAGCCCATCATTTCATCGATTTGCGCATGGGTGATGGTCAGGGGTGGCGCAATAATCATGCGGTCGCCCACGGCGCGCATGATCAAACCATTGGCAAAGCAATGCCCGCGGCACACCATGCCCACTGACAATTCCGGTGGAAAAACCGTATTGCTCGTCTTGTCTTTGACCAGCACCAGGCCAGCCATCAGGCCGCAGGATTCCGCCTCGCCCACCAAGGGGTGGTCCAGCAGCGTGGCGAACTGCGCCGCCAGGTAGGGGCCGGTATCGTCACGCACGCGGCCCACCAGGTTTTCGCCCTCCATGATGTCCAGATTGGCCAAGGCCACGGCGCAGGCCACCGGATGGCCGCTGTAGGTATAGCCGTGGTTGAACTCGCCACCCTGCTCTATCAGCACCTTGGCCACGCGGTTGCCCACCATCACGCCGCCCAATGGGATGTAGCCGCTGGTCACCGCCTTGGCAAAGGTAATTAGATCGGGGCGGTAGCCAAATTTTTCATAGGCAAACCAATGGCCTAAGCGCCCAAAGGCACAGATCACCTCATCACTAATCAGCAAGATGCCGTACTTGTCCACAATGCGCTGAATCTCGGGCCAATAACTGGCGGGCGGGATGATGACGCCACCGGCGCCTTGCACCGGCTCGGCAATAAAAGCCGCCACTTTGTGCGCACCCAGCGCCAGGATGCGCTCTTGTAGCCAGCCCGCCGCGCGAATACCAAAATCATGCGCCGACTCGCCAGGATGCGCGTTTTCGAAAAAATAGGGCTGGCCGATGTGGCTGATATTGGGAATGGGTAAATCGCCCTGCGCGTGCATGCCGCTCATACCGCCCAAGGACGCGCCAGCCATGGTGCTGCCGTGGTAGGCGTTGGTACGGCTGATGATGATCTTGCGCTCGGACTGGCCTAGCAAATCCCAGTAGCGACGCACCATGCGCACATTGGAGTCATTGCTCTCGCTGCCGCTGGAAGAATAAAAAACATGCGCAAAACTGCGCCCGCCCACCGTGGGCGCTAGCGAGGCCAGGCGCGCAGCCAAGGTGGCTGCAGGCACATTGGTGGTTTGGAAAAAACTGTTGTAGTAAGGCAGCTTGAGCATTTGCGCCTGCGCTGCGTCGGCCAATTCTTTGCGCCCATAGCCCACATTGACGCACCACAAACCACTCATGGCGTCGAGCATGCGCTTTCCTTCAGAGTCCCAGACATAAATATCTTTGGCCTCTGTCATGACCCGAGCACCACGGCCATTGAGGTCTTTGAAATCGGTAAAGGGATGCAAAAAATGCGCGCTGTCCAGCGCCTGAATGTGGTTGGTATCGACGAGTGAATTCATGGCAAGTGATGTGGACAAGGTTGAATCAAAAAGAAATCTTTAGCAACAGTCTGGGCACGGGCCGCGGTCTACACGTGCAAAAGCAAATGCTCACGCTCCCAGGGGGAGATGACTTTCATGAACTCTTCAAATTCCAGTTCTTTAATTTCGGAATACACCGTAATGAACTCTTTGCCCAGCACCTCGTGCAAATCCGATTCGCGGCGTAACCAATCCAGCGCCTCGCCCAAGCTGCGCGGCAGCGCGTAAGGAGACAAATAGGCATCGCCCTTCATCTCGGGTTTGGGTTGAATTTTGTTTTTGATGCCCAAATAACCGCAGGCCAGGGTCATGGCCATGGCCACGTAGGGGTTGGCGTCCGAGCCGATCACCCGGTTTTCCACTCGGCGGGCCGAGGGTTCGGAGATGGGGGAGCGTATACCCACCGAGCGGTTGTCATAACCCCATTCGATATTGATGGGCGCTGCCGAGTGGCGGGTTAAGCGACGGTAACTATTTACATAGGGCGCAACCAAGGCCATCGCCGCAGGGATATAGCGCTGCAAGCCGCCGATGTAATGCATAAACATATCGGTGGCGCTGCCGTCTTCTTTGCTGAACACGTTTTTGCCGGTTTGCACATCCACCAAACTCTGGTGCACGTGCATGGCACTACCCGGTTCACCGGCAATGGGCTTGGCCATGAAGGTGGCGTACATATCGTGGCGCAATGCCGCTTCGCGCACGGTGCGCTTGAAGAAAAACACCTCGTCGGCCAGGCCCAGAGGCTCGTTATGGAAAAAATTAATCTCCATTTGCCCAGCGCCCACTTCATGGATCAAGGTATCGACATTGAGTTCCATCTTCTCGCAGTAATCGTAAATTTCTTCAAACAGCGGATCGAACTCATTGACCGCGTCGATGCTGTAGGCCTGGCGCGAGGTCTCGGCGCGGCCGCTGCGGCCGATCGGTGCTTTGAGCAAGGTATTGGGGTCTGTGTTGCGCGCCGTCAGGTAAAACTCTAACTCCGGCGCGACGATGGGCTTGAGCCCTTCCGCAGCAAACAACTCACACACTTTGCGCAACACGCTGCGCGGCGCAAAAGGCACTAATTTGCCCTGGTGGTCAAAGCAGTCGTGAATCACCTGCGCCGTCGGGTCGGTCGCCCAGGGAACGATGCGCACGGTGGAAGGATCGGGCCGCAACTGCATGTCGCGGTCGGTGGGTTCGATCACGTCGTAATAGGGCCCGCTTTCCGGAAACTCGCCGGTCACGCCCATCGCAACAATGGCTTGCGGCAGGCGCATACCCCGGTCTTCGGTGAATTTGGCTCGGGGCAAAATTTTGCCGCGCGCCACGCCGGTTAAGTCAGGTACCAAGCATTCGACCTCAGTCACGCGGCGCTCGTTGAGCCACTGCTCCAGGTCATTGAAAGTCATAGTTTTGGATTCGGACATGGTGTTTTGCCTCCGCTGCGGGCGGGCCTGCAAGGCCAGCCTAACGCTCTATCGTTATGGGCTCCTATTTTGCACCGGTTTGGCAGAGCCTTATAAATAGTCCTTGAGGCGGTGGTACAGCATGCCCAGCACCAGGCTAGGGGCGCGCAGCAAGGGGCCGCCGGGGAAATCCCGATGTTGCAGGCGAGAAAACAATTCAAAACGCGCGGCCTCACCTGCCATGGCCTGGGCCACCAGTTGACCGGCCAGCCCGGTCAGCGCAACGCCGTGACCGCTAAAGCCTTGCAGGTAATAGACGTTTTTGCCCAGGCGCCCGAAATCCGGTGCACGGTTCATGCTGATATCGACAAAGCCGCCCCAGGTAAATTCGATCAGCGTATCGCGCAACTGCGGGAACACGGTGGCCATGCGCGACGCCATGCGCTGCTGCAAACGCGCCGGTGTGCGACTGGAATAACTGACGCGCCCGCCAAACAGCAATCGCGCGTCCTGACTGAAGCGGAAATAGTCCAGCACCACATTGTTGTCACAAGCCGCTGCGCTACTGGGAATCAGGCGCTGCACCAGGGCTGGGTCCAAACGTTCCGTGGCCACGATATAGGTGCCAACCGGCATGATGCGCGCCGCAATCGAGGGCGCCAACTGGGGTCCGAAGGCGGGCAAAGTGCAATTACCCGCCAGTAAAGCGTAGCGGGCGCGCACCACGCCTTGGGCGGTACGTAATTGCACCGTGGCGCCTTGCTCCAGGCGCAGCGCGGCGGTGTTTTCATAGATCTGCACACCCAGCGCCAGCGCGGCGCGGGCCAGGCCCAATCCGTATTTCAGCGGATGCACATGGCCCGAGCGCTTTTCATAGGCGCAGGCCACATAGCGCGGGCTGTCGATCAGGGCGCGGACATCCGCGCCATAAGCGCGTTCGGTGGGCAGGCCGTAGGCCTTGTCCATGGCGTCCATTTCCGCATCCAGCGCACGGGCTTTGCGGGCACTATCTGCCACATACAAATAGCCGTTTTGACGCTCGCACTCAATGCCCCATTGGGCCATGCGCGCATCCATCAGGTCTATGGCTTCTAGCGACATATCCCACATCTGACGCGCCGCCGCTTGGCCTAATTGCTGCTCGAGCTCTGATTGCCCGCTGGCATAGCCCACAATGACCTGCCCGCCATTGCGCCCGGAGGCTCCGCTGCACACCCGGTCGGCCTCTAACACCGCCACCTTGAAGCCACGCTGCGCTAACTCGATAGCCGCTGACAAGCCAGCGAAACCGGCGCCCACCACCACCACGTCGGTTGCTAAGTCGCCTGCCAAGGGGGCCAGCGGCGCAGGTCGGCTCAGGCTGGCTTCGTAATAACTCTGGCGATTGAGTTGGGTGTCCGAATGCAGCAAGGAGCCCATAAACACCACTTCGCTTTGTGTCGATTGCAGATAGTGCGGATTCAGCCCGTGCCCAAGCGCTTGGCCACTTGCCCGGACAAATAGGTCCAGACCATGACCGCTGCTGCGTGGCTGGTCAGTTCCGCGTGGTCATAGGCCGGGGCTACTTCCACACAATCCATGGCCACGCATTGCAGGGTGACCAGCGCTTCCAGCCAGGTCATCAACTGGCTGCTGGTCAAACCGCCGGGCTCCGGGGTGCCGGTGCCCGGCGCAAAGGCTGGATCCAGGCAATCAATGTCCAGCGTCAGGTACACCGGCATAGTGCCAATGCGTTCGCGCACCTGAGCGATAAAGGGTTTCAGGTTGGGGCCATCCAAGCCGCGCATATGCCGGGCGGTAAAGATCAGGCCACCTTGGTCTGCCACGTACTGCCGCGCAGCGCGGGCGCCGGAAGAGCGCAAACCAATTTGCACCGTGTGGCGCGGACTGACCAGACCTTCCTGAATCGCCTCATAGGTCCATGTGCCGTGGCCTGAGGGCTCGCCGAAGTGGTCTGTCCAGGTGTCGCAATGCGCATCGAAATGCACTAGCGCCAATTGCCCGAAGCGTGCTTTGGCGGCGCGCAGCAAAGGCAGAGTGACCGAATGGTCGCCGCCCAAAAAAATACAGTGGTGTTGGGCAAAAAGAGGCGCCGCTTGCTCTTCAATACAGCGACGCACTTCGGCTAGCGAAGTGGCGTTGGGCAGGGCCATATCCCCGGCATCGCCCACCATGCCCAGCGGCGAGACATCGAAATGCGGGTGTATGCCATCACACAACATCAGGCTGGCGCGGCGAATTTCCTGCGGGCCAAAACGTGCGCCAGGCCGGTTGGTGACGGCGCCATCAAAAGGCACGCCCACAATTGCAAAGGGCTGCTCAATGAGTTCTTCGCTGGCCAGAAAAAGGTTGGTGTTGCTGGCGTATGCAAACTTAGCCGTGCTCATCGGTTAACCTCCAATTGTCGGAATGGTAACCGCCTTGGACTGCCGTGCCCAGGAAGCCCTCTCCGTCCCCTTGCCTACTCTCACCGTACTACTCCCTAACGTGCCCCACCGCTTCCAAAAACCCCTGGCCTACGCCAGCCTGGCACTCAGCATGACGCTGGTGGGGGTGTATGTGGCCCTGTGCAAACCCCTGGTCGCCGCTATTCCGGTATTTCTATTAGCTTGGATGCGCTTTGGCATCGCTGCTGTCGCCATGGCGTCTTGGCTCAAAAAGCCCGCCGACGAAGCGCCAATAGACCGGCGCACCCGGGTATTTTTGTTTTTGGAATCCTTTTTAGGCAATTTTTTGTTTTCCATTTGCATGCTCTATGGCGTGAGCATGACCAGCACCGTTTCGGCGGGCGTGATTTTGTCGGCCATCCCCGCGAGCTCAGCCTTGATGGGCTGGTATTTTTTAAAAGAAAAAATGAACGCCCGCATGTGGCTGGCAGTCGCATTGGCCGCTACCGGCTTGGCGCTGCTAACGCTGGCCAAATCTCCGGCGCAAGCCGGCACGGCATCGCCGCTGGACCCGACCACGATGTTGATTGGCAATCTCTTGGTATTTGGCGCGGTGCTGTGCGAATCGGCTTTTGTGGTGATTGGTAAGCGCCTGTCGGCCACGATCAGCCCCAAGCGCATTGCGGCCATCATCAACCTCAACGGCTTTGCCTTGTCCACCCCCATGGGCTTGTACATCGCTTGGCAATTTGACTTTGGCGCCGTCAGCCTGAACGCCTGGGGCCTGCTGGTGTTTTATGCGCTGGCCGCCAGTGTGTGGATGGTATGGTTATGGATGACCGGGCTCAAAACCATACCAGCCTCGCAAGCCGGTGTGTTTGCGGTGATGCTGCCGTTGACCACGGCGCTGATAGGCATTTTGGGTTTTGGCGAAAGCTTTAGCGCCCTGCAAGCGCTGGCATTCGGGCTGGCTTTGCTGAGCCTCTTGCTGGCCACGCTTCCGGCGGGGGCGCGCGCCGCAAGCACCGTTCCGTCCGCCAGCAACACCGTTTGAGCGAAGAGCGCGATATCGTCGTCATCGGCCAGCAGCCAAGGCTCCCAGCGCATCCAGGCATTGGACAAGGCGGGGAGGGAACTGGAGTTTCAGATGCAATTCCCGTTCTTACCACCCAGAAAACACCTGCGTGTAATCAAAATAGAGGGCGAAATAAACGGCCCCAGCGCAAAAAATTCGATTTCCCCCTTGGAAACCATCAATTTCTCCAGTAGCATCCACCCGCCGCACGTAAAGTTTATCGTTGGCAATCAACTAACCCCTTGAAGGACCACCTCATAATGGCAACTGCAAAAAAAGCGCCCGCTAAAAAAGCGGCTCCCGCAAAAAAAGCAATCACTAAATCCGCTCCAGCTGCAAAGAAAGCGGTTCCGGCCAAAAAGCGCGCTGTGAACGCCGCATTCATGAAACCACTGACCCCCAGCGCCGCTTTGGCCGCTGTGGTGGGCGCCAAGCCCTTGGCCCGTACCGAAGTGGTCAAGCAGCTCTGGGTTTACATCAAGAAAAATAAACTGCAAGACGCTACCAACAAGCGCAACATCAATGCCGATGCCAAACTCAAAGAAGTGTTTGGCAAAGCGCAAGTCACGATGTTCGAAATGGCCGGCCTGATTGGCAAGCACCTATCGTGATGGTGGTGGTGCGAAGCCATTCGCACCTTGCTTCCCGCACTTAAAAAAAGGCCGGTTCTACCGGCCTTTTTTTGTGTCTATTGCGTGTGCGTTTTGTGCCCGCTGGGGGCTTAATGCAGGCGCACGCCCTGGCGTTCTAGCTCTGCCTGCACCCCTTCCATGTCTACTTGCGCTGTGCTTTTATCTTGTTGTATCGACACCGCCGCGGCCACGCCCGCGCCCTGCCCGGTGACGGTGCAAGCCATCATATTGCGCATGGCTGCATGCGAGACCATGTCGCCGGCCACGCAGCGCCCCGCCACCAACAAGTTGTCCACATCTAAGGGCACCATGCAGCCGTAAGGCACCTCAAAATAGCGCCCGGTGGTCGGCAAAATCAGGATGTTGTAACCGTCGATAAACTCAGGAAAGATGCCTATGCTGTCGGCAAACTTGGCCTGGTTGCGCACGTCCTCACTGCACAAGTTGTAGCGGCCCATGATCTTGCGCGAATCGCGAATGCCCAAGGTCATACCAAAGTTGCGCAGCTTGGCGTTTTCAAATCCAGGCACTACTTTTTTTAGGGCTATCAAAGCATGCATCGCTTCTTGGCGACCTTGCATTTCGGCACGCGTCAGGTCCATCACGTCGGTCGGGTCAAAGCCGTACATATGCGCCAGATTCAGGTTGGTGGCCTCGCCCGCAGGCGTGAGGGCCGACCACGAACCGCCAATGTTCGTGCTGTCCGCCGGTATCACGCCCAGTTCGCGGGCGGTATCAAATTCTTTATCCAAATAGGGGCTGCGCAGCGTGTCTTCTTTGCCCGTGGTTTCTTGCGCCCAGGTGCGGCTCCAATCGGCATAAGTGGCGGGCTGGCTTTCGGTGTAGTCCAAAAAGGCCTGCGTATCCACGCCCGCTGCGTTAAACACCGTGGTCATGCCCAACATTTTGTCCTTGGGCGTTTTGCGGTAGCTGGCCCCGGCCAGATGGGCGATATCGGCGTCGCCCGAGCAATCAATAATGCGCTTGGCCAACACCACCTGCCGGCCCGATTTGCTCTCGGTCACGATGCCGCGCAAGCGCTTGCCGTCTTCCTCAAAAATCACGTCCACCGCCATGCAGTGCAAGATGGGCCGTACCCCAGCTTCGGTAATCAAGTGGTCGGCCACGACCTTGAAAAAATCGGCATCCAGGCACTGGCTGTCGTTGTAGGGCCATTTAATCGCGCCACCCATTTGCGCGGCAATGCGTTCCATTTCGATGCCAATGCCCTCGCCTTCCACCGTGCCTTCGTAGCGGTACCAGGCCAGGGTTTCCATGCCGACGGTGGTAATCACCCCGCCCAGACAGCCATAGCGCTCTAGCAATACGGTGTCGGCCCCAGCGCGGCGCGCGGCCAAAGCTGCTGATATGCCCGCAGGCCCCGCCCCCACCACCAGCACGTCGCAGGTGGTCAGCACCGGCAAAGCTTTGGCCGGTTCGTGATAGACCTGCTGCGCGACATCGAGCGCACCCACGGCGGGCGGCGCATGGCGCAGCACCTCGCCTTCTGCGGTTTCGCGGCGGCTGACCGGCATGCGCTGACCAGACCAGCGGGTGATCATGCGCTGGGCGCGTGCTTCGTATTTATCCTCGTCTGTCATGGGGCACTCCGGCAGCCATTGCGTTGGCAAAGTGGGCGCATTGTGGGTGCGCTGCCATTGGGCAATTTATAAAATTGCGTCTACTAATGGCGCCATCGCGGCAAGATGCGATTGTGCCTTTAGCCCGTGTAGGCGCAAAAACACCGCATTTCCCCTCTATGCAAGGGCTTTTGGGCAGCGGCGCGCAAGCCTGCCAATAGGCGGCCAAGCGCGTGCGCAGTCGCCAAGCGGTCCTGCGACTTGGGCAAGCCCATGCCTTTTTCCTCGGGTGAACTGCATAGAATTGCCCGGCACGTATGCGGCGCGGCGCTCTAGGCGCGCAGACCCGGCGTGCAAACGCACATTCCTGCATCGGTATTACGCGGAGACACCCCACATGACAGAAGAAGCAACAGCGCCCAGCTCGACGGTACGACGTCGCGCGGGTCGCGGCAGCGGCACCATCCGCGTTGCACCCTCCACCACCAAATACCGCAACTTAAAACACCGCTTGCCGCCCACGCCCATGGTGTCGGAAGACGAGTTGGAAGCGATCCACAACGCCTCGCTCACCATCCTGGAAGAAATGGGCATGGACTTCATGCACCCGGGCGCGCGCGCGATTTTGAAAAAAGCCGGGGCCGATGTGCGTGAAGGCTCCGAGCGCGTGCGCTTTGACCGCAACCTGATTTTGCAGAGCATTAAAAGCTGCCCCTCTGAGTTCACGCTGCACGCGCGCAACCCGGAGCGCAATATCCGCATCGGCGGCAAAAACCTGGCGTTTGCGCAAGTGGCCAGCCCGCCTAATTGCTCGGACATGCAAGGCGGACGCCGCGCTGGTAACCAGCAAGACTTTCGCAACCTGGTGAAACTGGCGCAGCGCTACGACATCATCCATTGCACCGGCGGTTACCCGGTGGAACCGGTGGACTTGCATGCCTCGGTGCGCCACTTGGACTGCTTGTCCGACATCGCCAAGCTCACTGACAAAGCGTTTCATGCCTATTCACTTGGCAAAGAACGCAACCAAGACGCCTTGGAAATCGTACGCATTGCGCGTGGCATCAGCCATGAGCAACTCGAGCGCGAGCCTTCGCTGTTTTCCATCATCAACAGTTCGTCTCCGCTGCGGCTGGACACACCCATGCTGCAAGGCATTTTGGAAATGTCCTCGCGCAACCAGATCATCATGCTCACGCCTTTCACGCTGGCTGGCGCTATGGCACCTGTGACGATTGCAGGTGCGCTAGCGCAGCAAAACGCCGAGGCGCTGGCCGGCATCACGCTCACCCAATTGGTACGCCCCGGCGCGCCGGTGGTCTACGGCGGCTTTACCTCCAACGTGGATATGAAAAGCGGCGCGCCGGCCTTTGGCACGCCCGAGTACATGAAGGCAGTTTTGGTAGGCGGGCAACTGTGCCGCAAATACGGCATTCCCTATCGCACTAGCAATGTGAACGCCGCCAATACGGTCGATGCGCAAGCGGCCTATGAATCGGTGTTTTCTTTGTGGGCACTGACACAAGCCGGTGGCAACTTCATCATGCACAGCGCCGGTTGGATGGAAGGCGGCCTGACCGCCTCGTTTGAAAAATTTATCCTCGATTGCGACCTTTTGCAAATGGTGGCCGAGTTCCTCACGCCGCTGGACGTAAGCCCCGCCGGCTTAGCGCTGGACGCCGTGCGCGATGTAGGCCCCGGTGGCCACTACTTTGGCACCGCGCATACGCTGGAGCGTTTTGAAACCGCGTTTTATTCGCCCATTATTTCGGACTGGCGCAACTTCGAATCTTGGGACGAAGCCGGTCGGCCCACGGCCTACCAAAAAGCGAACACGATTTGGCAAAAAGAGCTCGAAGCCTACGAGCGCCCGCCCATGGACGCGGCGATTGAAGAAGAGCTTGACGCCTTTGTCAATTTGCGCAAATCCCAGGGCGGCGCACCCACCGATTTTTAATTTTTTGTTTTGCTCTGCAAAAAGGATTTACAGATATGAAAACAACAGCGCGCGTAGTCATTATCGGCGGCGGTGTCGTCGGGTGTTCGGTGCTTTACCACCTGACCAAAAAGGGCTGGAGTGATGTGATGTTGCTCGAGCGTGACCAGCTGACCTCGGGTTCTACCTGGCACGCGGCCGGGGGCTTTCACACCCTCAACGGCGACCCCAATGTGGCCATGTTGCAAAGCTACACCGTGAGCCTGTACGAAGAGTTGGAACGTATCTCCGGCCAAAGCTGCGGCCTGCACAAATCGCCCGGCATCATGCTGGCTGACACGCCCGAGCGCATGGAGTTTTTGAAAATGACGGTGGCGCGTGGTCGCTACCTGGGCATGGAAACCGAAATCATCTCCATCAAAGAAGCGCTGAATTACTTCCCCTTTATCGAAGAAAAATATTTTTTGGGCGCGCTGCTAGACCCCAATGAAGGCCACTTAGACCCCAGCGGCACCACCTATGCCTACGCCAAAGCCGCGCGTCTGGGCGGCGCCACCATCGAAGTGCAAACCAAGGTGGAAAGCCTGGAGCAAAAACCCGACGGCACCTGGCGCGTCATCACCAACAAAGGCGTGGTCGAGTGCGAGCATGTGGTCAACGCTGGCGGTCTGTGGGCGCGCGAAGTGGGCCGCATGGTGGGCATCGAACTGCCGGTGCTGGCCATGGAGCACATGTATTTGGTGACCGACGATATTCCTGAAGTGGAAGCCTTTAACAAAAGCGCGGGCAAAGAAATAGGCCACGTCATCGACTTCGGCGCCGAAAGCTATTTGCGCCAGGAAGGCAAAGGCATGGTGCTGGGCGTGTACGAACAAGCAGGCAAGCCTTGGTCAACCAAGACCACGCCCTGGAGCTTTGGGCAGGAACTGCTGCAACCGGACTTGGACCGTATCGCGCCTTCGCTGGAAATCGCCTTTAAGCATTTCCCCACACTGGAGCACGCAGGCATCAAGCGCGTCATCAACGGGCCTTTCACCTTTGCACCTGATGGCAACCCGCTGGTTGGGCCGGTGCAAGGTCGGACCAATTTTTGGAGTGCTTGCGGCGTGATGGCAGGCTTTAGCCAAGGCGGCGGCGTAGGCTTAGCGCTGTCCAATTGGATGGTCGATGGCGACCCCGGCTTTGATATTTGGGGTATGGATGTAGCGCGCTACGGCGACTGGGCCACGCGCACCTACACCAATGCCAAAGTGCGCGAAAACTATTCGCGCCGCTTCCGCATCCGCTTCCCCAACGAAGAGCTACCCGCAGGCCGCCCGCTGCAAACCACGCCGCTCTATGACAAATTTATCGAGCAAGGCGCAGTCATGGGCGACTCTTGGGGCATGGAAACGCCGCTGTGGTTTGCGCCCCCCGGCACGGAGGCCAAAGACATCGTGTCCTTCCACCGCTCTAATGACTTTGAGCCCATCAAAGCCGAGTGCAAAGCGGTGCGCGAAGCCGTCGGCGTCACCGAGGTGGCCAACTTCGCGAAGTACGAAATCACCGGCCCGGGCGCCGAGGCCTGGTTGCAAGGCCTGATGACCAACACGCTACCCAAAAAAGGCCGCTTGCAGCTATGCCCCATGCTCAACCACCAGGGCAAGATCATTGGCGACTTTACCATCGCCAAAGCCGAGGAAGGCCGCTTCATGATGTGGGGCTCCAGCCAGGCGCAGGTCTATCACATGCGCTGGTTTGAGCAGACTTTGCCCAAAGACGGCTCGGTACACATCACGCCCTACGGCATGAAGCTGATTGGCTTGTCCATCGCCGGCCCCAAGTCGCGCGAAGTGCTGCAACGCCTGACCGACGAAGACGTGTCCAACGAAGCCTTCAAGTTCATGGACTACCGCGAAATGGAAATCGCCACCGTGCAGGCCAAGATCAACCGCGTCACCTACACCGGTGACCTGGGCTACGAGATTTGGGTAGCGCCCGAATACCAGCGCCGCTTGTACGAAAGCATCATGGCAGCGGGCGCGGATTTGGGCATTAAAAACTTCGGTATGCGCGCGCTTTTGTGCCTGCGGCTGGAGAAAAACTTCGGCACCTGGTTCCGCGAGTTCCGCCCCATTTACGGCCCTTTCGAAGCCGGCCTGGACCGTTTTGTCAAACTCGACAAACACGAGTACATCGGCAAAGCCGCCGCGATCCAAGAGAAGCAAGACGGCCCCAGAAAAACCCGCATCTTTATGGTGGTGGACGCGCTGGACTGCGACGTGATGGGCGACGAGCCGATCTGGGTCGATGGCAA
>CAIPZV010000065.1 GCA_903869595.1 uncultured beta proteobacterium
ATCTGGCTGTCGGTAAATCTTGACTTCTTCATATAGAAATTCCTTTGTGGAAAATTCTACTTCTGGGGCCTTTGGTCTATCGGGGGGATTACCCTATCTTTTGACTTTGGTAGCCATGGTCTTGATGGCAGCGGTGTATGTTCCGCGTAATGCAATCAAAGCCAAGTTGCACCATCCTATGGTCTTATCGGTAAAGGTCTGGGCGTTGGCGCATATGTTTGCTAACGGTTCCTTAGCGCATGTAGTTCTATTTGGCAGCATGCTGATCTGGAGTGTTTTGCTCTTCAAAGCATCTAGAGCGCGCGACAAGCGCAATCAAGTGGTTTATGCGCCTGGAAACAAGGGCTCCACCATCTTGACTTTAGAAATAGGCATTGCGATGTGGCTGGTATTTGTCGGCTGGGCCCATGGCTGGCTGATAGGCGTACAGGTGATGCCCTAGGAATCCTTTGCATAAACCGCGTCCGGTCATTGCGAGCGCAGCGAAGCAATCCATGAATTTTTCTTGTGTGGACTGCCGCGTCGCTTCGTTCCCCGAAGTGGGGGAAGTGGCGTGATTGCAGGACGATAATCAGGATTTAGCGGAGTTTTCACTATGTCCAGACATTTTTTAGACGCGTCGCGCATTCATCCTTCGGTTCGCGAAACGGTTGCCAATCACCACCGCCATATGGTGGACCAGGTGGAAGCAGCGATTGCGAAGCACCCTGTTTTGGTAGTGGGCATGGCCTTAAACCCGATGCCGAAAAAGGCCCGCGCCGCTTTAGACGCAGCAGGTATTACCCACGGTTACCTAGAGTTCGGCAGTTATTTCAATACCTGGCGCGAACGCAATGCGCTCAAAATGTGGAGCGGCTGGCCCACGTTTCCCATGGTGTTTGTTAAAGGCGTCCTGGTCGGTGGCGCGACCGATGTGCAGGCCTTAATTAACAGCGGTGAATTGAAAAAAATGCTGGCATAAAAAAACCCCGGTATCGCCGGGGTTCGTTAGTTGACTTTCAACTATCCAAGCATCAACCGTGGTGCGGGCCGTGCATCCAGCCAGGCATGGCTTTGGCATCAAAGGTTTTTTTCTGCTCTGGTGTTAACACCGCATAAAAAGCCTTTACCGCTGCCGCATGTTTGTCCATTTCGGCCACACGTGCTTCATGGTGTTGCGACATCATTTGTTTCATTTTGTCCAGGCGATCGGGCATACTGAGTTTTTCCATTTCAGCACGATCGGGCCGTGGCGGGCGCGTTGGCGGCGTGATTGCGCTAGCCATTGCAGCCCACGCGGGTTCTTGTTCCGCTGTTAGCTTAAGCTCGGTTTTAAGCCTTTGCAGGTGGTGTTTCATGCGCATGTCCATGTGCTCGCCGTCTTTGTCGTGCATGGCGTGCATGCCGGGCTTGGCGGCTTCGTCTTTGGGTGGGCTGTTTTGGGCGTTGGCGTAAGCGGTAAACAAAGTCAGTGCGGCTGTCGTCAGCCATAAAGTAGTGCGGGTTTTCATGACACGATTCCTTTAGTCGTTCCGATACAGCGGAATGCTTTATCGGATGGCCCTATAGTGCGCCGCCTGTGTGTGCACGGTGTTGCCCGATAGCAAGGCTTTGTAAAGTTGGGTGGTTTGTGGACAGTCCCCTGGTGCTTTTGCTGCGATGCGTGGCAGAGCTTGACCGGCGTCAAGGCGCAACCGCATAGCCTTCCTCGACAATCGCTTGGCGCAGGGTCTCGCGTTCCTTGGTGGACTGCACTTGCACTAGGTTGTGGTCCCGCTGGATCAGCACCTGGGCTTGTGGGTCTTGTTTTTGGACGGCTTTGGTCACTGCTTTTTCGCAATGGCCGCAGGTCATTCCGGTCACGGTAAATTCATAGTTCATGGCGTATCTTTCAAAACAGCGTGATAGTTACCGTCCATTGTGCATCGGCGCGGACGTGATTTTTTTGATGCACCACAAAGGCCTCTCTTATGCCTGACACAACAAGTACAAGCGCGCCGCTTTCCCTGGATATTGGCATTGGTGGCATGACTTGCGCGTCTTGCGTAGGGCGGGTGGAAAAAGCGCTGTTGCGCGTCCCCGGTGTGCAAAGCGCCAGTGTGAATTTGGCTACCGAATCCGCCCGCGTGGCCTATGTCGCCAACCAAAACGCCGACACGCCGGTGGACGCCTTGGTGCGCAGAGCGGTGCGCGATGCCGGTTATGAACCCAAAGAATCGGACGCGGCGCTAGATGCCCCCGAGCCTTCTGCCTGGGCCGGTTTTGGCCCGGTGGCTTGGGGTTTTGCCTTGTCTATTCCCTTGGTTTTGCCGATGCTCGGCGAGCTTGCGGGATGGCATTGGATGTTGCCCGCAGCCTGGCAGTTTGCGCTGGCTACCCCCGTGCAGTTGGTGCTGGGTGCGCGCTTTTATAAGGCTGCGTGGCATGCGGTGCGGGCGGCCAGTGGCAATATGGATTTGCTGGTCGCGCTGGGCACCACGGCGGGCTGGGCTTTGTCGGTGTGGCTATGGCTGCGTGCGCCGCAAGGGGCGATGGTGCATTTGTATTTTGAAGGCTCGGCCCTGGTGATTACGCTGGTGCTGCTGGGCAAATGGCTAGAAGTGCGCGCCAAGCGCCAAACCACTTCTGCCATACGCGCCTTGCATGCTTTGCGCCCTTCGCGCGCGCATTGGATGGGCCCGGATGGCGAAACGGATGTGCTGGTGGCCGAGCTGCTGGTGGGCGATGTGGTGGTGGTCAAAGCCGGGGAGCGCTTTGCCGCCGATGGCCTGATTAGCGAAGGCCAGACCCAGGCCGATGAATCCATGCTGACGGGCGAATCCATGCCCGTTAGCAAAAACGTGGGTGCGCGTGTCCATGGCGGCAGCATCAATGGCGATGGGCGTGTGCTGGTGCGCTTGACTGCGGTGGGCACGCAAACCGTGCTGTCGCACATCATCCGCTTGGTGGAAGACGCACAGGCCGCGAAAGCGCCGATACAGCGTCTGGTGGACCAAGTTAGTGCGGTATTTGTACCGGTGGTCTTGGTGGTGGCGCTGGCTACGGTGGTGGGTTGGATGCTGGCGGGCCAGCCGCTGGAAGTTGCGCTGATACGCGCGGTGGCGGTGCTGGTGATTGCCTGCCCGTGCGCGCTGGGCCTGGCGACGCCGGTGGCCATCATGGCCGGTACGGGTGTGGCGGCGAAGTACGGCATCTTGATCAAAGACGCAGAGGCGCTAGAGCTGGCGCACCGCGTGGATGTAGTCGCTTTTGACAAGACCGGCACGCTGACCGAGGGCCGACCCCGGCTGACGCGTTTTGTGGTGGCGGATGCGCCGCCTGCGGGCGCGGTGGGAGCCTCTTTGCCTTTGCCCGGTTTGCTAGAGCACGATTTGCTGCGCGTGTGCGCCAGCTTGCAAAGTGGCAGCGAACATCCGCTGGCCCGCGCTGTTCTGGCTTTTGCGAAAACGCAAGGCACTACCTGGGTTGCGCCGCAAGATGTACAGGCCGTGCCTGGGCGGGGCAGTTTTGGCAAAGTCGATGGCCAAAGCTATGCCTTGGGCAGCTGGCCCTGGATGCTGGAGTTGCAAGGCGGCGGCCAGGCTTTGGACGCCTCGCCCCTAGGCATTCAAGCGCGTGCGCTGCAAGCCCAAGGCAGCAGTGTGTCGGCCTTGGCCTGTTTGCAAGACGGCCACTGGCAGGTACGCGCTTGCATGGGCTTTAACGACGAGCCTAAAGCCGGGGCGCAGCAAGCGATTGCCGGCCTGCGCGCCAAGGGCTTGCAAGTGGTCATGATCTCTGGCGACAACTGGGGGGCTGCGCGGGCCATGGCGGTACGCCTGGGGCTCGATGCTAGCGAGGGCAGCGCCGAAGTGCTGGCCGGTGTCTTGCCTGGCGACAAAGCAGAGCGCGTGCGCGATTTGAAAATCGCAGCCCATGGCGGCAAAGCGCATACCGTGGCCATGGTGGGCGATGGCGTAAACGATGCGCCTGCGCTGGCCGCAGCGGACGTGGGTATGGCCATGTCCAACCCCGATGGCGGCGGCACCGATGTGGCGATGCAGGCCGCAGGCATTACCTTGATGCGCGGCGATCCGCGCCTGGTGCTCGCAGCCTTGGACATTTCGCGCCTGACGGTGGCTAAGATTCGGCAAAACCTGTTTTGGGCTTTTTTCTACAACGCAGCCGGTATTCCGCTGGCCGCTTTAGGCTATTTGCATCCGGTGCTGGCCGGTGGTGCTATGGCGCTGAGCTCGGTCAGCGTGATGGCGAATGCTTTGTTACTCAAGCGCTGGAAAGGGCCTTGATTAGGGCTTAAGCGCCGGGTAGTCGGTGTATCCCTTGTCACCACCACCGTAAAACGTCATGCGGTCCGGCGTATTGAGTGGGGCGCCTTGGCGCATACGCTCGGTGAGGTCCGGGTTGGCGATAAACAGGCGCCCAAAAGACACCAGGTCGGCGCCTTCGGCCAAGGCTTTTTCGGCCAGGGCCTGGTCGTAGCCGTTATTCACCATCCAGGCGCCTTGGCCGCCTGCGTTGCGGTAGGCCTGGCGCAAAGCTGCGTAGTCAAAAGGCCCGTCGCCCTGCTGGTAATCGCGCTCGGCAATGGTCGAGCCTTCGATCACATGCACATAGGCCAGACCCATGGGCCCGAGCGCTTGAACCACATGGGTGAACAAGGCCTTGGGTTCGGGGTCAAACGCGTCGTTGGCCGGCGTAACCGGCGAGAGGCGCAGTGCGCAGCGCGGCCCGCCAATTTCTTCGCACAAAGCCTGCATTACCTCGACCAGCAAGCGTGCCCGGTTGGGCACCGGCCCGCCATAAGCGTCCTCGCGGTGGTTGCTGCCCGAGCGTAAAAATTGGTCAATCAAATAGCCGTTGGCCGCGTGTAGTTCTACGCCGTCAAACCCTGCGGCAATGGCATTGCGCCCGGCTTGCCGGTAGTCGTTCACGATGCCCGGAATTTCTTCTAGCGCCAATGCACGCGGCGCCGAAGTGGCTACAAACTTGGGCGCGCCGTCTCGAATCAGTACCGTCTTGGTGTTCGCGGTAATCGCCGAGGGCGCAACCGGCGCCTGGCCCTCAGGCTGCAAGTCCACATGCGAGACGCGCCCTACGTGCCACAGTTGCATAAAGATGCGTCCGCCTGCCGCATGCACCGCTTCGGTAATGGGTTTCCATGCCTCTACTTGCGCATCGTTCCAGATGCCGGGTACGTCGGAATAGCCTTGCGCTTGGTGGCTAATCGCGGTGGCTTCGCTGATGATGAGGGCCGCGCCTTGCTGCGGCTTGGCGCGCTGTGCGTAGTAGCGCGCCATACCCGCATGGGCCAAAGAGCCGGGCGCGCGGTTGCGCGTTAGGGGTGCCATAACCAGGCGGTGTGGCAAGTCCATTGCGCCTACGCGCAGGGGTTCAAATAAATGGGCCATGGTGTGTGTTTTCCTGTCTTGTTTGTGTTTGAGCACCTGTGTATCGCTTGCCAAGTGCTTGCGCAATACAGGCCTCACAATCGGGCGACTGATGAATTTTTTGGAGTGTATGTGCAAGCTTCCCCAAGGCGCCTTTTTGCCCTCGCATTGGCTTTGTCGGTAGGCGCTGCGCTGTCCTTGGGTATTACCCGTTTTGCGTACGGCCTGCTGCTGCCCGCTATGCGTGAGGACCTGGCCTGGAGCTACACCCTGGCTGGTGCCATGAACACGGTCAATGCCGCTGGTTATTTGATGGGCGCTTTGCTTGCCCCTTGGGCCTTGCGGCGTTGGGACCCGGTGTTGCTTTTGTCACGCGGTGCGCTGGCGGCGACGGTATTTATGGCCTTGAGCGGATTCTTTACCGATGCTGCCGTGCTGCTGGTGCAGCGTTTTCTCGCAGGGCTTGCCAGTGCCTCAGTGTTTATCACTGGCGGTTTGCTGGCAGCGCGTTTGGGCGCACAAGATCCGCAGCGCGCAGGTTGGTTGTTGGGCGTCTATTACGGCGGCACCGGCTTGGGTATCACGGTGTCGGCCCTCTTGGTGCCCTGGGCTTTGGAGTTTTTTGCGGCGCAGCCACATGGCTGGCGTTATGCCTGGTGGGTGATGGCGGCGGCCTGTTTTCTGGGTAGCTTGGTATTGTTGTGGCCTGCCAGGCAGTTGGCCGATGGCGCACCAGCGGGCCAGCACGCTAAGCGCAATCCTGTGGCTTTGTGGCCCTTGGCCTATGGCTTGGCGGGCTACGGCATGTTTGGCGTGGGCTATATCGGATATATGACTTTTGTCGTGGCTTTGCTGCGCGCCGAGGGCAATAGCACGCAGTCGATCGTGGTCTTTTATGCCGTACTTGGCGTGGCAGTGATGGCGTCTTCGCGCGTGTGGGCGCGCTTGCTGGACCGGGAAAAAGGCGGGCGCGCTATGGGTTTGCTAAATGGTTTGTTGGGTATTGCCACGGTCTTACCGGCCGTGTCTGACAACTTCGCCGTGTTGATGTTTTCGGGCATCGTGTTTGGTGGTGTGTTTTTGTCGATCGTTGCTTCGAGTACCGCGCTGGTGCGGCACAACGTGCCGCAAGCCCAGTGGGCTACCGGTATCAGCGCGTTTACAGTGGTGTTTGCAGCGGGCCAGATTGCCGGGCCGACCATGGTGGGTTGGATTGCCGATGGCGAGGGCGGGCTGGCGCGAGGTTTGTTGGTTTCTGCGATGGCCTTGTGGGTGGGGGCGGGGTTGGCTTGGCGGCAGAAGCCGCTGGCTTTGAATACCGGTTTCGGCCTGTAGGGCGAGTTACTTTCTTTTGCTTCGCCTAAAGAAAGTAGCCAAAGAAAGGGCGAGCCAATAGCCTTGTGTGTTTGGCTTGCAGCGGGCTTTTTTGCTTGCCACAGGGCTTGCGCCTGCCGCGGGCCTTACTTTTCTTTGCTTCGCCAAAGAAAAGATAAGCAAAAGAAAGGCGAGCCAAAGGCCGTGGCCCTTGCGGGCTGCCTTGCGCTACTCGCGCCGCCCGGGGTCGGGCGCAAACTCGCTACGCTCAAACAAGCGCCCGCCCTGATCCGGTCACCGCTGCGTTGCTCAGCACGGCCAATGGCCCAGGAAGC
>CAIPZV010000066.1 GCA_903869595.1 uncultured beta proteobacterium
AGGGCAGCACGCACACTTCGGCGTCTTCCAGCGCTATCGCGTCGCACGTGTGTTGGTCGTTGACGATACCGTCCAAGCCCATCACTTCGCCCGCCATCTGAAAACCCGTCACCTGGTCGCGCCCATCTTCGGTAGCGACACAGGTTTTGAAGAAGACGGTGCGTATCGCATAGAGGCTGGTGAACTTCTCACCGTTGTGAAACAGTGCGCCGCCTTTTTTCACTTTGCGCCGTACGTCCACCAAAGTATCGACGCGGGCCAGTTCTTCTTTGTTCAAACCCACCGGCATACACAGCTCGCGCAAATTGCAATTAGAGCAAGCCACCTTGATGCTGCTAGAGCTGATTGCTATCACTTTGGCGGGGTTGAGTGCCTGCGCGGTAACGGGTACAGACAGCAAGGCTTGGGATGGTTCAAACATAAATACCTTTCGCAACGAATCAATCTTTGCGGCTTGTATTGGGCATTGCTTGATGCACATCAACCGCTCATTTCCGGGCTTGCGCCACAGTAGAGGGGATGTTACCCCTTGAGCCCGTAATATGGTTGTAAGCATTCCTGTTTCTGAAGATCTTTTGCGCCGCTACGACGTCGCCGGGCCGCGTTATACCTCCTACCCGACCGCCGACCGCTTTGTGGAGGCCTTTAGCGAGGCCGATTACCTGCAAGCCCTGGCCCAGCGCTTTGGTGCCGGGGGCCGGGTGACGCCTATTTCCCTGTATATCCACATTCCGTTTTGCGAATCATTGTGTTATTACTGTGCGTGTAACAAGGTCATCACCAAGCACCACGACCGCGCGGTGGAGTACCTGCGCTACCTGGAAAAAGAGATTGACCTGCATATCGCCCGCATTGGGCGCGGGCAGCCGGTAGGGCAATTGCATCTGGGCGGTGGCAGCCCCACGTTTTTGACCGACGCGCAGTTGGGCGGCTTGATGCATTTGCTTCACGCCAACTTTCGATTTACCAAGGGCGCCGAGATTTCTATCGAAGTCGATCCGCGAACCGTGGATGCGGCGCGCATCGCCGCCATCGCCGCCATGGGCTTTAACCGCCTGAGCTTTGGGGTGCAAGACTTTGACCCGGCAGTGCAAAAAGCGGTGCACCGGGTGCAGGACACGTCGCAGGTGTTCAGCCTGGTAGCCGCAGCGCGTGCCCAAGGCATGCAATCGGTGAACGTGGATTTGATTTACGGCCTTCCCCAGCAAAGCCCGCAGTCCTTTGACCGTACCCTGGAGCAAGTGGCCCGCTTGCGGCCCGACCGCATTGCGCTGTACGCTTACGCGCATTTGCCCACGCGCTTTAAGCCGCAGCGGCGTATCGACGCCATGCAACTGCCCGGCGCGGCGGACAAGGTCACCATGTTGTCGCGTTCATTGGCGGCCTTGTCGGCAGCGGGTTATGTCTATGTCGGCATGGACCACTTTGCCCTGGCCGACGACGCACTGGCCGTGGCCAAACGCCAGGGTCGTTTGCACCGCAATTTCCAGGGCTACAGCACCCAGCCCGATTGCGACTTGATCGCTCTGGGCGTGTCCTCCATCGGCTGTGTAGGCGCGGTCTATAGCCAAAACGCCAAGACCTTGGATGAGTATTACGACCTGCTCAACCATGAGCACCTGCCGGTGGTGCGCGGGTTGGCCCTGAGCCGTGACGACATACTGCGCCGCTCGGTCATCATGGCTTTGATGTGCCAGGGCGCGGTGCACTTTGAATCTGTATCCACGGCCCATTTGGTGGACTTTACGCGCTACTTTGCACCGGAGTTGCAGGCGCTAGAGGCCCTGCAAGCACAAGGGCTGGTGGAGGTGGACGCTGCGGGCATCCAGGTAACCGCCATGGGCTGGTATTTTGTGCGCGCCATTGCCATGGTGTTTGACCGCCATTTGCAAGCCGATGTGAACCGCAACCGTTTTTCCAAAATCTTGTAAGACCGCTTAGCATCGCGCTGTGTCTTACGCGCTTGTTTCTCTAGCGCCCACAGCGTTTCTGATGGGCTTGGCCGGTGGCCCGCATTGCGTGGCCATGTGCGGTGCCGCCTGCGCGGGCATAGGCCAGGCGGCGGGCGCTGCGCGGGGGCGCGCGCTACTGAGCTTCCAAGCGGGCCGCATAGTGGGCTACGCGGGCCTGGGCGCGCTGGCCGCTGCATCCATGCAAGGGCTGGGCTGGCTTACCGTGCAGTCGGTGGCGCTGCGCCCGCTTTGGACTTTTCTCCACATCGCCGCCATCGTGCTGGGCCTGTTGCTGCTTTGGCGCGCCCGCCAGCCGCAGTGGTTGGAAACACTAGGCCGTTTTTTATGGACGCGCGCGCAAAGCCTAGGCTTGCACCGGGGGGCGGCGCCGGGCCTGGTGGGCGTGTTGTGGGCGCTATTGCCGTGCGGCCTTTTGTATTCAGCCGTCATGGTTTCTGCATTGGCCGGTAGCGTGGCGGGTGGCGCGCTGCTGATGGCCTTGTTCGCGCTGGGCAGTGGCATCACCATGCTGGCCGGGCCTTGGCTGTGGCTGCGCCTGGCGGCGCGCACACCTTCTGCCGCAGCGACGGGCGACTGGGGCGTTCGCCTGGCTGGCGCTGCTTTGGCCGCGAGCGCCGCCTGGGCTTTGTGGATGGGCCTAGTGCACGATACGGCACCTTGGTGCGTGGTGGTTTGATCTCTGCCTAGCCTAGGGATAATGGGGCATGGAGTTTTTTACACCCGTCTCTGAGCTTTCGACAGACATGGCACTGGGCACTCACCCTCTAGCGACTCGCTGGCGCCTGTCCGTCGCCCCCATGATGGATTGGACTGACCGCCATTGCCGTTATTTCCACCGTCTGCTGACGCGCCACACCCGGCTCTATACCGAGATGGTGACCACTGGCGCGCTGCTGCATGGGGATGTGGCGCGGCATTTGCGCTTTAACCTTGAGGAGCAGCCGCTGGCCTTGCAGCTGGGCGGCAGCGAACCGGCAGACCTGGCGCGGGCTGCGCGCATGGGCGTGCAATGGGGCTACGATGAAATCAACCTGAACTGCGGCTGCCCCAGCGAGCGGGTGCAGCGTGGCGCCTTTGGCGCTTGCCTGATGAACGAGCCTGCGCTGGTGGCAGATTGCGTCAAGGCCATGGTCGATGTGGTGGATGTGCCGGTTACGGTCAAGCACCGCATCGGTATCGACAAAAACGAGGACTACGGCTTTGTGCGTGATTTTGTTGGCACGGTGGCGCAGGCCGGTTGTGGGGTGTTTATCGTGCATGCGCGCAATGCCTGGCTGCAAGGCCTCTCGCCCAAAGAGAACCGCGAAATTCCGCCGCTACGTTATGACATGGCTTACCGCTTGAAGCAAGATTTTCCAAGCCTGCACATTGTGGTGAACGGCGGCATCACCAACAATGCCGACATCGCGACCCACTTGCAGCAATTCGATGGCGTCATGCTCGGGCGCGAAGCGTATTACCGCCCTTGGTTGATGACCGAGTGGGACGCACTTTTTTATGGCGACGCGCCTACGTCGCCAGTGCCAGAAGCGGTGGAAGAAGCCATGGTGCTGTACATGGAGCGCGCCTTTGCAGAAGACGGCTGCCCTTGGTATGCAATTGCCCGCCACATGCTGGGCCTGTACCACGGGCGGCGCGGTGCGCGCTTATGGCGCCAGGTCTGGAGCGACCACCGCTTAAAGCCCTTGCCCCCGCGCGAAGTGCTGGCCCGTGCGCATGCGGCTATGGCTCAGGCTGCTGTCGTGGCAGACCATGCAGCCTGAACCACGCGCCGGTGCGCTACGCGCTGCCAAATTGCTGATTTGGGTCATTCCGCTTTTGTGGATAGTCAACTCTGTTATCGCGCGGCGCGCCAATGGCGTGATCACGCCGCATGTGCTGGCCTGGGGCCGCTGGGCGCTGGCCGGGGCGATATTGGCCTGGGTTACCCGCGCCGAGCTTTGGCAGCACCGCCAAGAACTGCGTACCCACGCCCGCCGTTATTTGCTGCTGGGCGCATGCGGTATGTGGATTTGCGGCGCGGCGGTCTACTTTGCCGGGCAGACCACCACCATGATGAATATCTCGTTGATCTACGCCGCATCGCCAGTGATGATTGCCGTGGGCTCGGTGCTGTGGCTGCGCGAGCCCTTCTCCAAACGCCAGGCGCTGGGCGTGGTGCTGGCGCTGGTGGGCGTGGTGCACGTAGTGGTGCAGGGGCAATGGCTGCTGCTCACGCAAGTGGTGTTTGTGCCGGGCGACTTATGGATCGCCGCTGCCGCCACCGCCTGGGCCGCGTATTCCATGCTGCAAAAACACTGGGGCAACCCCATGAGCGCAAGCGCCCAATTGGCCGTCATCTGCGCCGGTGGCGTGGTGGTGCTGACACCATTTGCGGCCTGGGAACTGCTGCAAGGCGGCCCTCCTTTGGGCACGCAAGCGCTTGCCTTGGTCGTCATGGCCGCGCTGTTTCCGGGCGTGCTGGCCTATTGGATATATGGCTGGACGCAATCGGTTCTGGGCCCCGGCCCGGTGGCCATGACGATGTACCTGGGGCCTTTGTACGCAGCCGTGGTGGCCTGGCTTTTTCTGGGCGAAGCGCTGGAGCTGCACCACCTGATCGGCGGTGTGCTGATTTTGTCTGGCGTAGGCCTGGTGGTGGCGGGGAAGCGGGTGGGGGACTGAGCGATCCCCGCGCAAGCTATTTGATTTTTTTGCTTTTAAGGGGCAGCAGTTCCTGGCTGACCGCTAATACTTTGAACT
>CAIPZV010000067.1 GCA_903869595.1 uncultured beta proteobacterium
ACCGAGTCCACCACGATCAAGTCCACCGCGCCCGAGCGCACCAGGCTGTCCACAATCTCGAGCGCTTGTTCGCCGGTGTCGGGCTGGCTGATCAGCAGGTCTTGCAGGTTGACGCCGAGCTTTTGCGCGTATTGGATGTCTAGCGCGTGCTCGGCATCGACAAATGCGCACTGGCCGCCCAGTTTTTGCATTTCGGCGATCACTTGCAGGGTGAGCGTGGTTTTGCCAGAGGACTCCGGGCCGTAGATTTCGACCACCCGGCCGCGCGGCAGGCCGCCTACGCCCAGGGCAATGTCCAGGCCCAGCGAGCCGGTGGAGACGACCTGGATGTCTTCGATCACCTCGCCTTCGCCCAGGCGCATGATGGTGCCTTTGCCAAATTGCTTCTCGATTTGGGCAAGCGCCACTTGCAGGGCTTTGGCTTTTTCAGCGTTGGCGGCGAAATTTTTAACGGGTGCGTCCATGGTCATCTCCTGTGCATAAAAAGGTGGGTTACTTGCAGCAAACTAGCCTCTGGGATTAACTACAGGCTGGATGCTTGAACAGTAGTTTACGCGCATATTGAAACCTGTAAATTAAAAATTTAGTCAGTTTGTATTACTATATGCGCCATGCAAGTAATCCCGTCTTTGCCCCCCGATACCTGGCGCTACAACCATGTCGGCCACTGGCTGCGCCTGGCGTTGGAGCGCTTTGATGCGCGGGTGATGGCGCTCATGGCGCGCCACCCCGGCGTGTCTTTGGGCTTGTCCAATCTGGCGCAGCGCGGACAGTTGACGGCGGCGCACTGGCATATCAGCCGCCATTTGCCGCCCGAGGGCGCTCGATTGACCGATCTAGCCCAGCGCGCGGGCATGCGCAAGCAAGCCATGGCCACGCTAGTCAAGCAGTGCGAGGCCTGGGGCATGGTGCAGCGCGAGGACGATGCGCTGGATGCGCGGGCGCGCCGGGTGTGTTTTACGCCCACCGGCCTGGCCTGGCTGGCGGCTTACCAGGAGAGCGTGGTGCAAGCGGAAAAGGAGCTGCGTACGGCGGTTGGCGACGAGGTGGCCACGGTAGTGGCGCTGGGCCTGGAGGCCTACGGCGCTGCCCCCTAGAATGGCTTGGCCGACGCACTGACCACACATAGCGCGCACAGCGCAAGGAGACAAGCATGCGTATATTGATCGCCGAAGATGATCAGGTACTCGCCGACGGCTTGCTGCGCGCCTTGCGCAACGCCGGCGCGGCGGTAGACCATGTGGCCAGCGGCAGCGAAGCCGACGCGGCGCTGATGACCAACTCCGAGTTTGATTTGTTGATTTTGGACCTGGGCCTGCCCAGGATGCACGGCCTGGAAGTGCTCAAGCGTTTGCGGGCGCGCGGCTCCTCTTTACCCGTGTTGATTTTGACGGCAGCTGACAGCGTGGAAGAGCGCGTCAAAGGCTTGGATTACGGTGCCGACGACTACATGGCCAAACCCTTTAGCCTGCAAGAATTGGAAGCGCGCGCGCGCGCACTGGTACGCCGGGGCATGGGCGCGGCTAGCAGCCATATCAAGCACGGGCCGCTGGTGTATGACCAATCGGGGCGCGTGGCCACCATCGACGGCAAGATGGTGGAGCTGTCGGCGCGCGAGCTAGGCTTGTTGGAAGTACTGTTGCAGCGCACAGGTCGCTTGGTCAGCAAAGACCAGTTGGTGGAGCGTTTGTGCGAATGGGGCGAAGAGGTGAGTAATAACGCCATCGAGGTGTATATCCACCGCTTGCGCAAGAAAATTGAAAAAGGCCCCATCCGCATCGCCACCGTGCGCGGCTTGGGCTATTGCCTGGAAAAAATACCGAATTGAAAGTCTTCCAAAGCGAACAGCGCTCGCTGTTCGGCGAAATTCTGGACTGGATGCTCACGCCCATCCTGTTGCTGTGGCCGATCAGCTTGGTGCTGACTTGGTTGGTGGCGCAGGGCATTGCGGGTAAACCGTTTGACCGGGCGCTGGAATACAACGCGGGTGTGCTCGCCCAATACGTTACGGTGCAGCACGACCAGGTACATTTTTCGCTGCCCCAACCGGCCCGCGAGTTGTTGCGCGCCGAAGACAGCGACACCGTGTATTACCAAGTGCTAGGGCCCCAGGGGCAGGTGCTCAGTGGGGACGTGGAATTGCCGGCGCCCTTGCAGGACGAGCACAACCCGGTAGGCGAAGTACGGCTGCGTGACTTGACCCTGGGCGGGGTGGACTTGAAAGTGGCCTCCATGTGGGTGCACCTGGACATGCCGGGCAATCAGTTGGCGCTGGTGCAGGTGGCCGAGACCATGGACAAACGCGCGGTGCTGGCCACCGAAATCGTCAAAGGCGTGATGCTGCCGCAGTTTGTGGTCTTGCCGGTGGCGGTGCTTTTGGTGTGGTTGGCGCTGGCGCAAGCCATCAAACCGCTCAATCGTTTGGAAGAAACCATACGCGCGCGCAAACCCGATGACTTGAGTCCCTTGGACGCGCAAGCCGTGCCCATGGAAGTGGTGCCCTTGGTGGCCTCGGTGAACGACTTGCTCTTGCGTTTGAAAGACTCCATCGCCACGCAAAAACGCTTTCTCGCCGATGCAGCGCACCAGCTCAAAACACCGCTGGCCGGGCTGCGCATGCAAGCCGATTTGGCGCAACGCCAAGACGCCAGTGCCCAGGAACTCAAACTATCGCTGCGCCAGATTGGCCGCTCCAGCATCCGCGCCACGCATACGGTGAATCAATTGCTGGCCTTGGCGCGGGCTGAAAGCAGTGCGGCGGTGCTGGCGCATCAGCCCTGCGACATGGCGCGATTGACCATGGACGTGGTGCGTGACTGTGCGCCACGCGCGGTGGAAAACCAGATCGATATCGGCTACGAAGGCGCACAGCCCGGTAGCGTGGGCGTAAAGATCAACGGCAATGCCACGCTCTTGCAAGAAATGGTGCGTAACCTGGTGGACAACGCCATTAACTACAGCCATCCTGCGCCGGGTGCCCAGGCGGTGATTACCGTGCGCTTGTTGGCCGATGTACTGACCAAGACGCTGACGCTGCAAGTGGAAGACAGCGGCCCCGGCATTGCGCCTGCCGAGCGCGACTTGGTGTTCCAGCCCTTTTACCGCGCGCTGGGCAATGAAGCCGATGGCTCGGGCCTGGGCCTGCCCATCGTGTTAGAGATCGCCAAGCAACACCGCGCCAGCGTCACCTTGAGCGACAGCCGCCCTGGACACACGCCACCGGGCGCGTGTTTTACAGTGCGATTGGACGCTGCATTGACATGATCCATGTGGATAATCGTGTGCGTTTCTGGGAGTAAAAAATGAAGCAAGACACCACTCAACCAAGCCGTAAGCTAAAGCCGTTGCCCGGCCTGATCTTTGCCAGCCGTTGGCTGCAACTGCCGCTTTATCTGGGCCTGATCGCCGCGCAGGGCGTGTATGTGTACCATTTTTGGGTGGAGTTGCTGCACCTGTTGGAAGCCGCTTTTGGCAACCAAACGGCCTTGCAGGCGCTGGTTACCAGCATGGGTTACCAGTCCGCCGCGCCGCTGACCGCGCTCAATGAAACGCTGATCATGCTGGTGGTGCTGGCGCTGATTGACGTGGTGATGATTTCTAACTTGCTCATCATGGTGATTGTGGGCGGCTACGAGACTTTTGTCAGCCGTATGCACTTAGATGGCCATCCGGACCAACCCGAGTGGCTGGACCATGTGAACGCTGCGGTGCTCAAAGTCAAACTGGGCACGGCCATCATCGGCATCAGCTCTATCCATTTGCTCAAAACCTTTATCAACGCCGCCAACTACGACATCAAAGTGTTGATGTGGCAAACCATTATTCATGTGACCTTTTTGCTCAGCGCGTTGGCGATTGCCTATACCGACAAGATTTTGAACACCACGCACAACGCCTCCCATTAAGACGAGGCGCCTCGCTTTTGGGGAGCGGCAGCGCGCAGGACGTATTCCCGGTCGAGCGCGGGTGGCGTGGGCCGGACTAAAACTGGTCCGGATTTTTGCCCTTAAAGGGTGCGTAAAAAGCTTTGATGCGGACCATATCGGCCTCGATGTCGCCGGTGGGCTCAAACATCGGGCCCAGGCCACTGACCTTGTTGCCGTAGTCCAAAAACGACATCACAATGGGCACTTGCGCACCCAGGGCGATGTAATAAAAACCAGTTTTCCAGTAGCGCACTTTGCTGCGCGTGCCCTCGGGCGGTACCACCAGTTGCACCGGCCCGTTGGCCGACTTCAGCGCCTCTGCCGAGGCCGCCACCAAGTTATTAGCGTTTTCTCGCTGGACGGGAATGCCACCTAGCCAGCGCATCAGCCCGCCAAAAGGGAAGCGGAAAATTTGCACCTTGCCCATCCAGTAAATATTCAGGCCCATCGCAAAACCCACCATCAACATATAGGGCAAATCCCAGTTACTGGTATGCGGCGCGGCGATTAGCACGCTTTTGCGTCCCTCGGGCGGTAGTTCGCCCACTAATTTCCAGCCCGTGGCCTTCAAAAAACTTATCGAAATGACACGTAATACGGTGTTAACCACCGGTGTATCAAAAATTGTGCGATGCATCGGTGGCTTGTCCTGGCTGGTTGAAATTTAGGAGGGTGGTGTCGCCTCGTGGTCACCGTCGTGGCGGTGCGCGGGGTCCACATGGGTCATGAGATTGAGCACGCGGTGGCGCTGCATCACCGCTTGGCGCGCGGCAACGGCAATGTTGTGGCCTTCTTCGACGGTGAGCAGGGCATCGACTTCGATATGTGCGTCAGCCACCACCATGTCGCCCATCTTGCGGGTGCGTACGTCATGCACACCTGCTACGCCGGGCGTGTTCATCAGGGTTTGGCGGATGGCCTCGACTTCGCTTTCGTCGACCGCGCGATCCATCAGGTCGTGCAAAGCGTCCCAGCCAAAGCCCCAGCCCATTTTGGCCACCATCAGGCCCACGATCAGCGCCGCAATCGGGTCCAGCAGCGGGTATCCCATCAGGTTGCCGATCAGGCCCAGCGCCACCACCAAACTGGAGGCTGCATCTGAGCGCGCATGCCAGGCATTGGCCACCAGCATGCCGGACTTGACGCGCTTGGCTACGCGCAGCATGTAGCGAAACAACAGCTCTTTAGATACCAGAGCCGCCAGCGCCACCCACAGCGCTGCCACATGGGCCGTAGGAATGGATTCGGGCGATTGCAATTTGCCCACCGCCGACCAGACCATGCCCACACCCACGCCCAGCAGCAAGAGGCCTAGCGCCAGGGAGGCCGCGTTTTCAAAACGCTGGTGGCCATAGGGGTGGTCTTCGTCCGCGTCTTTTTGGCTGTGGCGACCAGCGATCAGCACGACAAAGTCGGCAACCAAATCCGAGAGCGAATGGATGCCGTCCGCCACCAAACCTTGCGACTTGGCAGCGATGCCGACCACGATCTGCACGCTGGACAGCACGACATTGACGACCACGCTTACCCACGTGCTGCGCGCAGCCGCAGCCGCGCGTTGCGCAGGTGTATGCGTGCTGTGTTCGGACTCGTCGTCGATTTCGGAGAAGTTCATAGTGGCTTCGCAAGCGCCGCAGCACTGGCCATTGAGGGGCCGTTGCTGCGGGTTTCCAACCTGCTGCTTGGCTTAGAGCTTAGCAGCCTTACTTGACGCGCGGCTTTCAACCCAAGTGCTTGCCGACAATGCCCGCCAGTTCAAACATATTGATGCTGGGCTTGCCAAACACGGCTTGCAGTTTGGCGTCGGCCAGGATGGTGCGCTTGTCCTTGGGGTCTTGCAGGCCCTGGGCTTTGATGTAGTCCCACAGCTTCTTCACCACCTCGGGCCGCGACACCGCTTCACCGCCGATGACGGCTGCCAGCGCTGCGCTGGGCGCTTTGCCTGCGGCAGTGCTGGCTTTGCGCGGCGCCTTGGGTTTCACGGCTTTGGCTGCAGGGCTCTTCTTGGCTGCAGGGCTCTTCTTGGTTGCCGGGCTTTTCTTGGCGGCACCCGCGGCTTTCTTGGCCGCCGCTTTGGCCGCAGGCGATGCCGCCACTGCCCGGCTGCGCGCCGCAGCGGCTTTGGCTACGGCGCCGGGGCGGGGTGGGAATTTGCTAGGTGCGAATTCAAAATTCACCTTGCCTGCTTCCGCGTCCCAGGCCAGCATGGCTTTGAAGGCGCGGCGGGTGCGCATGCTGACAAATTTATCCAGCAAATCGGTTTTGCCACTGGTCAGCAGCTTGCTCATTTGCTCGCGCGCAATGGGTTGTTGCAAGATGATCTGCCCGCTCTTGAAGTCGCAACTGGGCACGGTTTGCACCAGGCTGGCTACCGCATGGTCACAGACATAGTTTTTGCCGTGCTCAAACACCAGGCCCCCGGTTTGGGCGCCGCACTTGGGGCAGCCGCCTAGCGGCTCTTGTGCGCTGAAGTCGGCCAACTCGCCGGACTCTTGCCCCGCTTTGTCGTCGCCAAAGTCAAATTCCAGCTTGAAGTTTTTGCTGTCTTCATCAAACTTGAGCACGATCTCCGAGGTGAAAGGCCAACCGGCTTTGGAGCGAAAGCCATCGAGCGGGCCGATTTTTTTCTCGCGCAAAAACTGCTCCACTTCGGCCAGCTCAAAAGTGCGGCCTGCCGGTGTTTTGCCAAAGGAAAAACCGCAGCCTTCTTCGCTACCGGTTTTGCCTGTGCAGGCGTAGCGGCGGTAGTTTTCTTTGACGATGCCGCCGCAGTTGGGGCAGGCGCTTTGCAAGGTGGCGTAGTCGCCGGGGATGGTGTCGCGGTCGTACTCTTTGGCTTTTTTCACCATGCGCTCGGTCATGGCGGCGATCTCGGCCATAAAGGCTTCGCGCCCCATCTTGCCCTGCTCCATCAGCGATAGCTTGTATTCCCATTCCCCCGTCAGCTCGGCCTTGGACAACTCTTCCACGCCCAGGCCGCGCAAGAGCGTCATGAGCTGAAAAGCTTTGGCCGTGGGGATGAGTTCGCGCCCTTCGCGCAGCATATATTTTTCGTTGAGCAAGCCTTCAATAATTGACGAGCGCGTGGCCGGGGTGCCCAGGCCTTTTTCGCGCATGGCTTCGCTGAACTCTTCGTCTTCTACCGTTTTGCCTGCGCCTTCCATAGCGCCTAGCAAAGTCGCTTCGGTGTAGCGCGCTGGGGGCCGGGTTTTCAGGCCTTTGGCCTCGGCGCTGTCGGTGCGCACTTTTTCGCCGGGCTGCACCGGCACAAGATTTTGGCCTTTGTCGCCGTCTTTGGCGTCATCGACTTCGGCGGCGGCTTCTTTGCCATAGACCGCCAGCCAGCCGGGTTCAACCAACACCTTGCCCGTGGTTTTGAACTGGTGGCTTTGCTCGCCCAGTGCCACGGTGCTGATGCGCGTGGTGACCTGGTATTCCGCCGCCGGAAAAAACACCGCGATAAAGCGGCGCACCACAAAGTCATAAAGCTTTTGCTCGGCATCCGACAAGCCGCTGGGCGCTTCCAGCGTGGGGATGATGGCAAAGTGGTCGCTCACTTTGCTGTTATCAAACACTTTTTTGCTCGGTTTAATGTACTGCTTGGCGATCGCGGTGCGCGCAAACGGGGCCAAGTGGCCCATGCTGCTCTTGGCGATCATGGCCATGGTGTCATTGACCGTGGGCAGGTAGTCTTCGGGCAGGTGGCGCGAGTCGGTACGCGGGTAGGTGAGGGCTTTGTGCCGCTCGTACAGGCTTTGCGCCAGCGCCAGTGTGGTTTTGGCGGAAAAGCCAAAGCGGCCATTGGCTTCGCGCTGCAAAGTGGTCAGGTCAAACAAGCCGGGGCTGCTTTTATTACTGGGCTTGCTTTCTTCTTGCACGCTAGCGGGTTTGCCGCGCACGGCATCGGCAATCGCCTGCGCCTGGGCTTGGGACCACAGCCGGTCTTCTTTTTTCTCGGCGTCGTCGGCGTCTTTTTTGTGCGCCGGGTCAAACCATTTGGCTGCATAGCTGCCCGCTTGCGCGGCGAACTCGGCATGGATTTCAAAATAGTCGCGGCTAATGAATTTGCGAATCTGCTCTTCGCGCTCCACCACCACCGACAGCGTGGGCGTTTGCACCCGGCCCACGGTGGTCAGGAAAAAACCGCCGTCGCGCGAATTGAAAGCCGTCATGGCGCGCGTGCCGTTGATGCCCACCAACCAGTCGGCCTCGGAACGGCAGCGTGCGGCGTCGGCTAGGGGTTGCATTTGGGCATTGGTGCGCAAATGGGTAAAGCCATCGCGTATGGCTTGCGGCGTCATGGACTGCAGCCACAAGCGGCTGACGGGCTTACCCAAAGGCTTGGCGCCCCCAGCGTATTGTTCAATCAGGCGGAAGATGAGTTCGCCCTCGCGCCCGGCGTCGCAGGCATTAATCAGTTGGCCCACGTCTTTGCGCTTGGCCAGTTTGACCACGGCGTTGAGCCGCGTCTTGGTTTTGTCCACCGGCTTTAAATCAAAGTGCGGGGGGATGACGGGCAGGTGCGCAAAACTCCATTTGCCGCGTTTGACGTCATAGGCCTCGGGGGCTTGAATCTCCACCAGATGGCCCACCGCACTGGACACTACGTACGTATCGTTTTCAAAATACTCGTCGTGCTTTTCAAACTTGCCCGCGCTGCTGGTGAGCGCACGCACGATGTCCTGCGCAACCGAGGGCTTTTCTGCAATGACCAAAGTCTTGCCTGCAATATCGTTTTTCATGTGACTACAATCCGTTTCCTCGCGCATGCACGGGCGCGCACCCACACAGGCGCACACATGCGCGCCCATACGATCCACCATACCAAATTTTTCCGTGCTTCCAAAATCTGCCGCCTCGCCCCCTAAACGCCGACTTGCAGTGCGTAGCTCGGGCATCCACGGCAAGGGCGTTTTTGCACTGCGTGATTTTGCAGAAGGCGAAACCCTGATTGAGTACCTGGGCGAAGTCATTACCTGGGAGGAAGCGCAAGTACGCCATCCGCATGACCCGGCCAACCCCAACCACACGTTTTACTTCCATATTGACGACACGCGCGTGATCGATGGCCTGCACCAGGGCAATGCGGCCAAATGGATTAACCATTCCTGCGACGGCAACTGTGAAGCCGACGAAGTGCGGGGCCGTATCTTTATCAAAGCGCTGCGCAATATCCAGGCTGGTGAAGAGTTGACCTACGACTACGGCCTGGTCACTGACGAGCCGCTCACCCGCAAGCTCAAGGCCGAATACCCCTGCTGGTGCGGCAGCAAGCATTGCCGGGGCACCATGCTGGCCCCCAAGCGCGCCGCCTGGCGCAAACGCTAATCGGCCATGGCAGGCGGCGCACCCGCACACCCGCCCTTGCGCTGGCCCGCCGAAGCGGTGTGGGAGGCCGTAGCGCCGCTGCTGCCGGGCTTTAGCGTCGAGATCCTGCCCACCCTGCCCTCTACCAACACGACGCTCATGGAGCGTGCCCGCGCAGGCCGCGCAGAGCCCATTGCGCTGGTGGCTGAGCAGCAAAGCGCGGGGCGCGGGCGCATGGGGCGGCAGTGGCTCAGTGAATCGCCCGATACCGGCCCCGCGCCGCTGACCTTTTCTATCGGCCTGCCTTTGGCGCCCCGGGACTGGTCTGGCCTGTCGCTGGCAGTAGGTCTGGCCGTGGCGCAAAGCCTGCACGCGGATATTCAATTGAAGTGGCCCAATGATTTGTGGCTGCACGGGCGAAAGCTAGGCGGCATCTTGATTGAAACGGCCAGCATGGGCGCGCTGCGCTATGCGGTGATTGGCATCGGCATCAACATAGCGCCGCGCGCGGCAGAGGGCTTGCGTACGCCACCGGCCTGGCTGCAAGAGCTAATGCCCGAGCTTGATGCGGCGCAGGCTTTCGGGCTGATCGCGCCAGCGGTGGTCAAAGCCGTGTTGGATTTTGCAGACCACGGCATGGAGCCATTGCGCGGCGCCTACCAAGCGCGCGATGCGCTCTATGGGCGCGAGGTGGTGTGCAGCGATGGCCTAAGCGGCATTGCGCGTGGCATAGACGCGCAAGGCGCTTTGCTGCTGGAGACGGCGCAGGGCCTGCAAAAAATCAGCAGCGCCGAAGTCAGCGTGCGTCCTGCCTGAGGCCTCGCAATAACGTGTGGTTTCCGTTTACTTGCTCACGACGCGAACCATTTCCAAACACTTGTTGGAATAGCCCCATTCGTTGTCGTACCAGCTGACGATTTTGATGAAAGTGCCGTCTAGCGCAATGCTGGCGTCGGCATCAAAAATCGAGGTGCGTGCATCGCCGCGGAAATCGGTGGCTACCACTTTGTCTTCGGTATAGCCCAATACGCCCTTGAGTGCGCCTTCGCTTTGGGCTTTCATCTCAGCACAAATCTCGGCCATGGTGGCCGCGTTATTGAGTTCGCAGGTCAGATCTACCACCGACACGTCGCTGGTCGGCACGCGAAAAGACATGCCGGTGAGCTTTTTGTTGAGTTCGGGAATCACCACGCCAACCGCCTTGGCTGCGCCGGTGCTGGACGGGATGATGTTCTCCAAAATGCCGCGCCCGCCGCGCCAGTCTTTGTTACTCGGGCCATCGACGGTTTTTTGCGTGGCGGTGGCTGCGTGCACCGTGGTCATCAGGCCGCGCTTGATGCCCCATTTGTCGTGCAAGACCTTGGCCACGGGAGCCAAGCAATTGGTGGTGCAAGAGGCATTGGACACAATGCTTTGCCCGGCATAAGTGGCGTGGTTGACGCCATAGACAAACATGGGCGTATCGTCTTTGCTGGGCGCTGACAAAATGACTTTTTTCGCGCCCGCTGCCAGGTGTTTTTCGGCGGTGGGCTTGTCCAAAAACAGGCCGGTGGCTTCAATCACCACATCGGCGCCGACGGCGTCCCACTTCAGATTCGCCGGGTCGCGCTCTTGCGTCAGGCGTATGGTTTTGCCGTTGACGATGAGCGCACCGTCTTTGACTGACACCTCGCCCGCAAAACGGCCATGTACGCTGTCGTAGCGCAGCATGTAGGCCAGGTAATCGGGCTCAAGCAAATCGTTGATACCGACGATTTCGATGTCCGAAAAATTTTGCACTGCAGCGCGAAACACCATGCGGCCGATGCGACCGAATCCATTGATACCTACTTTGATTGCCATTTTGTTCCTCCAGAAATTAACAAAGAGTGTGCGTGCTCAGCGCTTGCGCTGCACAGCCGATTGCACGGTGTCGGCCACGTTCTCCGGCGTGAAGCCGAAGTGTTTGAACAGCGCCGGCGCGGGCGCCGATTCGCCGTAGGTGTCGATGCCCACCACCGCAGCGCAGCCGTATTTCCACCAGCCACCTGTCGAGCCCATCTCCACTGCAATGCGCGGCACGCCGGTTGGCAGCACGCTGGCTTTATAGGTATCGCTTTGCAAGTCAAATGTGGTGGTGCTGGGCATGGAGACCACGCGCACCGCTATCTTGCGTGCAGCCAGCAGGGCTTGCGCTTGCAGGGCGAGTTGTACTTCCGAGCCGGTGGCAATCAGCACCGCCTGGGTTTTCTTCTTCATGCCGACTTCGGAGGGCTCGGCCAGCACGTACGCGCCTTTGTTGATGGCGTCCAGTCCGCAGGCGTCCGGCGCGCTGGCCGATTCGGCTTTGGGCGCGTAGCTGATGTTTTGGCGCGACAGCAGCAAGGCGGTGGGCTTGTGGCGGTTTTGCAGGGCTACCGTCCAGGCGACGGCAGTCTCGGCGGTATCGGCGGGGCGCCAGACGTCCAGGTTGGGGATCAGGCGCAGCGATGCGGCATGCTCGATGGACTGGTGCGTTGGTCCGTCTTCGCCCAATCCAATGCTGTCGTGGGTGAACACATGGATGACGCGCTTTTTCATCAAGGCAGCCATACGGATGGCGTTGCGCGAATAGTCGCTAAAGGTGAGAAAGGTGCCGCCGTAAGGGATAAAGCCGCCGTGCAGCGCGATGCCGTTCATGATGGCGGCCATGCCAAATTCGCGCACGCCGTAGTTGATATGGCGCCCGCCGTGCATTTGGCCGTTAGCGTCCGCGCTTTGCACCAATTGGCCTTGTGCGTCAAAGCGCACATTGGGCGTAGATTTGGTGTTGGTGAGGTTGGAGCCGGTCAGATCCGCCGAGCCGCCTAGCAACTCGGGCAAGGCTGCGGTGAAATGTTCCAGCGCTAGTTGCGAGGCTTTGCGCGAGGCCACGGTTTCGGCTTTGGCATGGGCGGCTAGCACGGTGTCCACGGCGGTTTGTACAAAGCCTTTGGGCAATTCGCCCTTCATGCGCCGTACAAATTCTTTGGCCAGGTCCGGGTGCGCGGCTTTGTAGGCGGCAAAGCGGGTGTTCCAGTCTTTTTCGCGGGTGCGACCGGCTTCTTTGGCGTCCCAGGCGGCGTACACCGCTTTGGGCACCACAAAAGGCGGGTGCGCCCAGCCAATGGCTTCGCGGGTGAGTTTGATTTCGTCAGCGCCCAGCGGTTCGCCGTGGGCTTTGGCGGTGTTGGCGCGGTTGGGGCTGCCTTTGCCAATCGAGGTTTTGCAAACGATCAAGGTGGGTTTGTCGCCGCTGGCTTTGGCCTTGGCGATGGCTTGCGATACGGCTTGGGCGTCATGGCCATCCACTTTGTCGATCACATTCCAGCCGTAGGCGGCAAAGCGCTGCGCGGTGTTGTCGATAAACCAGGGGGTGACCTGGCCATCAATAGAAATACCGTTGTCGTCGTACAAGGCAATCAGCTTGCCCAGCTTCCACGCACCGGCCAGTGCGCAGGCTTCGTGGCTGATGCCTTCCATCATGCAACCGTCGCCCAAGAACACATAGGTGTGGTGGTCCACGATGGCGTGGCCTTCGCGGTTAAATTGCGCCGCCAGCAGCTTTTCGGCCATGGCCATGCCCACGGCGTTTGTGATGCCTTGGCCGAGCGGGCCGGTCGTGGTTTCCACGCCGGGGGTGACATCGACTTCGGGGTGGCCTGCGGTTTTGCTGTGCAGTTGGCGGAAATTTTTCAACTCGCCCATCGGCAGCTTGTAGCCCGTCAGATGCAGCAAGGCATAAATCAGCATCGAGCCGTGGCCGTTGGACAAGACAAAGCGGTCGCGGTTGGCCCAGTGCGGGTTGGCGGGATTGTGTTGCAGGTGTTGGCCCCACAGGGCGACTGCCATATCGGCCATGCCCATGGGGGCGCCGGGGTGACCGGAGTTGGCTTGTTGAACTGCGTCCATTGCAAGCGCGCGTATCGCGCTTGCCATTTGTTGGGAATTGGCCATAAAACGACTCCGGGAGGGGCTAGGGGCATTGCGCCGGGAAGACGCACGAAAAAACATTCTAGCGGCGCATCAGTCGCCGCGCGTCCCTGCCCAATCGACGAAGCTGAACATTTCAAACACGCCGCGCATGGGCGAGTGCACAGACCTGGCCCAGAGCCTGCGCCAGCGCTTGTGGTTCTACCGGTTTAGCCACTTGCAGATCGGCCATCGACGCATGCGCGTCCGATGGCTGGCCTTTCAAGCGGGCCGACAAAATCAATATGCCGATCGCTGGCAAAGCTTGTCGTACGCGGCTTGCGATGGCATAGCCGTTTTCGTGGGGAAGGTTCACGTCCAATACCAGTGCGTCGGCAGTCCCCGCTTGCAAAAGCAGATCTAAAGCGTCGCCATCACCCGCCGTACGCACTGAAAAACCGCAATCGAGCAAGTACTCGGCCAGTGCTTCCCGTATAGCGGGGTTGTCGTCCACAATAATGATGTCGAACGCAGCCATGGAGCAAGCTTTATTCAGTCGTGTGAAATGCGCCAGTCAATGGCGTGAGGGCCGGGTTTGCGGCATCCTGGAGTACCGGCAAGGTAAGCCAGAATACGACTTGACCGCCCTCCAAGCCGAGCTGGATCCGGGTGCCCAGCCGTTCGGCCAACTTTTGCGAAAGCCACAAGCCCAGTCCAGTGCCTGAAACGCTTCCCGCCATATCTGAGCGGTAGTAACGTGAGAACACTTTTTCAGGGTCTGGGCTGCCCCATGGCCCCAAGGCATTGCGCACTGCAATTTGAACTCTAGGTGCGCCTTGGGCATCGCTCCAGCGGCTCAGCTGCACGATAACGGTGCTATCGACCTTAGAGTATTTAAGCGCATTGCTGACCAGGTTGTTCAAAATGATTTGAAAGTAACTTGGGTCGGTATGTAATTGCAGGCCATCCATGGAACTTTCATATTGAAATTGCAGGCGCTTTGGCTGGTCATGGGCAAGGTCTAAGGCTTGGTGTTTCACCGCATCCAATACGTCAGTCAACAAAAAATCTACCGGCGAAACTGCCATTACCCCGCCTTCGTAGCGCTCCGCTTGGCTACAGTTATCCAGGATATGCACAATGCTTTTAATGCCGGTAAGCATGCGCAGATTCCAAGCCTGTTTGCGCTCCGGTGTGATGTGGTCTTTCACTAATGCATTGGTGCCCAATTGCAGCACCGTCAACGGAGTTTTGATTTCATGCACCAGCATGGCAATAAATTGCTGTTGCAAAAAACGGATGCTGATCTGCTCCTGCAGTTTTTGCAAATTGACATGGCGCCGCCGCTCTTTCACGGATTGCGCGCGTTGCTGGCGCCACAGCAGGGTTAGCATCAAGGCCATGGACAGCACCGGCAAGTTCAAAGCGCGCAATTCATCGGCCCAAGGGACATGCACGGCGGGCGCAAACAGGTGGCACAAAATGCTCAGGTTGATGAGCACCATCAACAAAAATACGGCGCTCAACACCTGGTTGACCAGGCCCTGGCGCCAGGCGCGGTGTTGCAACCATTGCCTAATGCAGTCCGCGCAAAACCCGTACAGTGCCACCGTTAGCAAGGCCACGGCTGCCATGTTGAATGCGCCATACGAAGTGAGGTAGGCGAGGGTCGCCATCAATACGCTGGCGGCTAAGAGTCCAGACAGGCTGCGCTGGTGTAGCAGCTTAAAGCGTGGGGAGGCCGCTACTATGGCACTGGCATATAAACCGGCACATCCGAGTACTACGGCCATCGCTATATTGAGCTTTATGAAAGCGCTTAGGTCTTGACCCAGCAGGCCAATAAAAGCCCCGCTGCGCTGTAAGTGGTAAAGCGCTGACAGCAGACCTAGCGAGGCCATCCCGCCAAACACCTTTTTGCGGCTTTGGAGGTACAGCGCCAGGCTGGCCAATACCAAGAGCGCGGAAAACGTCAGTTGCATGGCAGTGATAGCAGCGTCCATGACGCGCTGTTGCGCTAATGCATTGGCACCCATGACATCGGCTTCAAACCAGTGCACCCGCGCGCCGCGCGCCCGTATCCAGACAATGGCCTCGCCGGTGTCTGCATGGTTGCCGCGCAACAGGAGCTTGCCTTCGCGCACGTCCAAGGCACTGACAGGCAGCATCGGTACCGGAGGTGCACCTGGCGCTAGGCTGCTGTCCGCCGCTGCCGGGTATTGCACCCCGACAGCCAGGTCATCGACATTGACCTGGCGCAGCGCGAGGTACAGATCTTCCTGCGCTTGTGCTTTGACCCGCAGACGCACCCACACGGTGCCGGCCTCAAAGCCACGTCGGATCTCTTTGTCGGCCGCTTGCCAGGCCGCATTGCCGCTTGGCGGCAGGACATCGGTATGGAGCGCGTCGTTCCATTGCAGACGTTCTGTCACAGTCGCACCCTGCGCCTGCGCCAGTGCCAACTGCCACGCCAACAAAGCGGCAATCAGGGAACGGATCCAGATTCTCATAAAGGGGAACGCGATTTTTTACAAATTCGGAGCTGCTGCAAGCGTACAACAGGCGCTGCTGCGTTCGGAGCGCCAAATGTAGCGCCAAATAGACGCCCTTTTATCGCGCGTATTGAATGCTGCGCCACGGTGCATCGCCAAAAGAGAAGGAAGTTGTGCGGCTAATGTGCCGGACCTGCTACGAATGCAAACGCACTTGTGGATCGCCCGGGACGCCCAAGCCAGGCCCCTTTTTGGCAAACCATTGCAAAATGCGCCGGATACCACTAACGACACATTCCATGAGCACCTTGTTCTCCCCCTACACCTTGCGCGGCCCGGATGCCGAGCTGGTATTGCCCAACCGCATCGTGGTCGCGCCCATGTGCCAGTACGCTGCTACCGACGGTCAGGCGAATGACTGGCATTTGATGCATTGGGGCAATTTGCTCAATAGCGGCGCGGGCATGTTCACGATTGAGGCCACGGCAGTGGTGCCAGAAGGCCGCATTACCCCCGCCTGCTTGGGTTTGTGGGACGAGGCCACCGAATCGGCTTTGCGCAGCCATTTGCACCGCGCCCGCAAACTGGCGCCCGAGGTGGCGGTGTGTATCCAGCTAGCCCATGCCGGGCGCAAAGCCTCCAGCGCCGTGCCCTGGGCGGGCGGCCAGTTGATCGCTAGCGCACAGGGAGGCTGGGCCCCTTTGGGCCCCTCGGCGCTGCCCCAGCTGCCGCAAGAGCCGCCGCCTACCGAAATGGACCGCGCCGCTATGGACCGCGTGCGTGATGCTTTTGTGTTGGCGGCCCAGCGTTCCCACGCTATGGGCGTGGATGCGATTGAAATCCACAGCGCGCACGGCTATTTGCTGCACGAATTTTTGTCGCCGATTGCCAACCAGCGTGTTGATGCCTACGGCGGCAGTCTGGAAAACCGCATGCGCTTTCCACTGGAAGTATTTTCTGCCGTGCGCAAGGCCTACGGCGGCGTGCTTGGTTTGCGCATATCGGCCTCGGATTGGGTGGAAGGTGGCTGGGACTGCGCCCAAAGTACCGAGTTTGCCCGCCAGTTGCAGGCGCTGGGCTGCAGCTTTATCCACGTTTCCAGCGGCGGCGTCTCGCCGCAGCAAAAAATTGCGCTGGGGCCCAATTACCAGGTCGGCTTTGCTTCGGAGATTCGCAAAGCGGTAGGCCTGCCCACCGTAGCGGTCGGCCTCATCACCGAGGCGCAGCAGGCAGAGGCGATTTTGCAAGCGGGGGATGCCGATTTGATCGCCATGGCCCGCGCCTTTTTGTATCAGCCGCGCTGGGGTTGGCAAGCCGCCGCCGAGTTGGAAGGCCAAGTCGCAGCACACCCCGCCTATTGGCGCTGCCTGCCGCGCCAGGCGCAAGCGGTGTTTGGCAAGGTGAGCGTTGGCGGGCGATAAGGCTTTGCCCATGGCCCCGCCGGTACATGCCATGCTGCTGGCCGCCGGGCGCGGCGAGCGCATGCGCCCGCTGACCGATAACTGTCCCAAACCTTTGTTGCAGGTGCAGGGCAAAGCCCTGGCGCTTTGGCATTTGGATGCGCTGGCCCGGGCCGGCGTGGCCTGCACCGTGATCAACACTGCGTGGCTGGGCGAGCAGTTTGCGCCGCGACTGGGTTCGCAGCACCGTTTGCCAGACGCTGCGCAAGCGCGGCCTATGCACTTGCGTTACTCCCACGAAGGGCAGGATTTTGGCTACGCGCTGGAAACCGCGGGCGGCATCGTGCGTGCGCTGCCGCAGGTGTGCGAAGGCCTGGGCGGCGACCCGATTTTTTGGGTGCTGGCTGGCGATGTGTACGCGCCGGATTTTGTTTTCGACCCCCAATCTGTGGCGCGCTTTGCCGCCAGCGACAAGTTAGCCCATATTTGGCTGGTGCCCAATCCGGCGCACAACGCTAAAGGGGACTTTGGTCTGGCGCCTGGTGATGCAACAGATGCGCAAAAACCGGCGCTGGCGCTGAATCTGCCGGCCGACACACAAGCGCCGCGCTACACCTACAGCACCATCGGCCTGTACCGCGCCGCTTTATTTGCGCCGCCTTGGTGCACTATTGCGCCGGGTAATGCGCAGGGCGTCAAAGCGCCGCTTGCGCCCCTGTTGCGTGCCGCCATGGATCAGGGCCGGGTCAGTGCTAGTCTATACACCGGCTTGTGGACGGATGTGGGCACGCCTGAGCGCTTGCATGCGCTCAACCAAACTTCCAACCCGATGACTGCAACACGATGAACACCACCCTTTACCAAACCCGGCGCGCCCGCGTCGCCGCCCAGATCGGCCCGCGCGGACTGGCCATCGTGCCCACCGCGCCGGAGCAGCGCCGCAACCGCGACGCCGATTTCCCCTACCGCTTTGACAGCTACTTTCACTACCTGTGCGGCTTTACCGAGCCGGGCGCCTGGCTGGTGATCACCGGCGCGGGTAAAAGCATTTTGTTTTGCCAACCCAAAGACTTAGAGCGAGAAATTTGGGACGGCTACCGTTTAGGCCCGCAAGCGGCGCCGGCGGCCCTAGGCGTGGACGAGGCCTATGCCGTGTCCGAACTCGATACGCGCTTGCCCGCCTTGCTCGATGGATGCGACAGCGCCTGGTACCCGTTTGCCACGCATAGCGGTCTGGAAGCGCGTATCCAAAGCGCGATGCAGCAGCTGCGCGATAGGGTGCGTTACGGTACCCAATGCCCTGGCGCGCAGCAGGATTTGTGCAGCGTGCTCGATGAAATGCGCCTGGTCAAAGACGCGCACGAGCAAGACACCATGCGCCGTGCCGGGCAGATCAGCGCCGGTGCGCACATCCGCGCCATGCAAACCAGCGCCCGCATGTTGCGCGCCGGGCAAGAGGTGCGCGAATACCACCTGGAGGCCGAGTTGCTGCACGAGTTTCGCCGCCATGGTGCGCAGTCGCCCGCCTACACCTCGATCGTGGCAGCCGGGACCAATGCCTGTATCTTGCACTACCGCGCCGATACCGCGCTGGTGCGGCCCGGCGAACTGGTCTTGATCGATGCGGGTTGCGAATTGGACGGCTATGCCTCGGACATTACCCGTACCTTTCCGGCCAACGGCATATTCACCGGGCCGCAGCGTGCCTTGTACGAACTGGTCTTGGCATCGCAACATGCCGCTGTGGCTGCCACCCGCGCTGGTGCGCGCTTTACCGATCCGCACGAGGCCAGCGTAGCCGTGCTGGCCCAAGGCATGCTGGACTTGGGTTTGCTCGACAAACACAAAGTAGGAACCTTGCAAGACGTGATCGAGAAGCGTGCGTATTTCCAGTTTTATATGCACCGCACCGGCCACTGGCTGGGGCGCGATGTGCATGACTGCGGCGCCTATACCGAGCCCTCGGAACTAGGCCAAAGCAGTGTTCGCAAAGATGCTTTGACTGGCCAAGCGATCGTGGACCGGCCTGCGCGCATCTTGCGGCCTGGCATGGTGTTGACGATTGAGCCGGGCATTTATGTGCGGCCCGCGCCGGGGGTGCCCGAGCAATTCCACCACATCGGTATTCGCATTGAAGACGATGCCATCGTCACCGAGCAGGGCTGCGAGTTGATCAGCCGTGGCGTGCCCGTCGAGCCCGATGCAATTGAAGCATTGATGCGCGACTAAACCCGGATGCGCACGCATTGCCGTATTGGCTTTAGCTTGCTGGCTATGCTGGCAGCGCATGCTGGCGCGCAAGAGTTGCCGCAAACGCATGCACAGACACAAACGCTGCCAGCGTCTGTTGCGCCAGCCGCAGCCACAGTTGCGCAAGACAGCAGTGTCGTGCCCAGCAGTACTGCGCCGACAGGTGCGCCCGGGCCGGAACCTTCAACAGCCACTAGCGCAGACAAAGCCCAGCCAACGCAAAACGTACTCAAGCCAGTGGAAATTCGCGCTAATTTGGAAAGCGATACCCGGCGCTTGTCCACCGCCGGAAAAATCATCATAGGCCGCGAAGAGATCGAGCGCTATGGCGACAGTTCCATGGGCGAGCTACTCAAACGCTTGCCCGGCATTACCAGCAGCGGCAGGCCAGGGCGTGGCGGGCCGCCGGCCATGCGCGGCATGGGCAATGGCTACACCCAAATCATGATCGATGGCGAACGCGCGCCGCGCGGTTTTTCCTTGGAGGACATCCTCCCCGAGCAGGTGGAGCGCATCGAAATCATGCGGGCTCCTACCGCTGAGACCGGTGCACGCGCGATTGCCGGCACGATCAATATCATCACGCGCGGCGGCTATGTCAAATACCTCAATAACCTGAATCTAGGCGCGAGCCTGGAGCACGGCAAATTAGCGCCCGGCGCATCTTGGTCGCGCAGCGACACGGTGGATGGCATGTCCTACAGCCTCACGCTGTCTGCTGTGCACATGGAGCGCGCCAATGATGAAAATAAAACTACGCTAACCGAAAGTCTGACCCAACCGGATGCGCCCGTGTTGTTGCAAAGCATGCAAGAAGTGGTGCGCGCCCAAAGCCAGCGCGACATGCTGCATGCCAACGGTCGCTTGCAATGGGGCGGCACCGGTAGCGATAGCCTGGTGCTGATGCCTATGTTGATCATGAGCCACAACCAGGGCCTGTCTAGCAGCAGCATCAGCCAAAGCGGCGGGGTCTTGCCTTATGCACAAAGCGACACGGCCAGTGATAGCCGCTTTGCCATGCTGCGCCTGGGCACGACGTGGAGCAGGCGCATGGACGATGGCGCACGTCTTTTGGTCACTAACAACCTGGGCCGTAGCACTTGGAACAACAGCGCCAACACTTTGCAAAGTGGTGGCGCTAATGGCGCGCTGCCCTTGGCGCAGGAGTCGGTGCAGACCGATACGACCTGGAACGGTAGCGCTAAATACTCGGTGACGATAGCGGATAAACACAGCCTGGTCAGCGGCTTGGAGCTGGAGTTGAACCAGCGCGAGCAAAGCGCCAGCAGCCTGCGCGATGGGCAAAATCCACTAAGTGATTTCGATGGCGATTTGACCGCCAGCAGCCGACGCTTGGCCTTGTACGCGCAGAATGAATGGGACATCAACCCGCAGTGGGCCGCCCATGCCGGTTTGCGCTGGGAGGGCATCCACACCAGCGGTTCGGCCGGTCAGGGCCAAGGCTCGGTCAGTAACCAGAGCGCGGTGCTCACGCCCTTGTTGCATGCGGTGTGGCGGCCTGACTTGGCCTCGAAAGACCAGATCCGTGTCAGCCTCACGCGCAGCTACCGCTCGCCCGATCTGGGTCGCCTGATTGCACGGCCCACGATCAACCCATTTTTCCCCGATCGCGGCGCCAACAGCGCCCTGCACCCAGACAGCGCAGGCAACCCGGACTTGCAACCGGAATTGGCCATGGGCATAGACAGCGCGTACGAGCACTACCTGCCTGGCGGCGGCTTGCTCAGCGCCAATGTGTTTGTGCGCCAGATAGACAATGTGATGCGCGCGCAAACCGCGCTGGAAACCGTGCCCTGGGCCGATGCGCCGCGCTGGGTTTCGCGCATGCAAAACGTCGGTAGTGCGATCACCAGTGGCTTGGAGTTGGAAGCCAAATTTCGCTTGCGCGAAATCGATCCGCAAGCCCCCGCAGTGGACTTGCGCGCCAATATGAGCTTTCTGCAGTCACGCTTGACAACGCTCAACGGCCCCAACAACCGCCTGGAGCAACAGCCCGACGGCACGCTGAACCTGGGCGCCGACTACCGCCTGAGCGGCTTGCCCGTGCGCCTGAGCGGCAATATCAACTGGACGCCGGGCTACACCACGCGCCTGGCCGATGAACAGGAAGTCTGGCTGGGCGACAAATGGGTGCTCGATGCCTCAGCCCTGTGGATTTTTAGCCCGAGCGCGCAACTGCGCCTGTCGGCCAGCAACCTACTGGCCCGCGACTACCTCACCGGCGGCAGCCTGCTTTCGACGCAAAGCAATGGCCTGCCTATCCGGTCCACGACGCAGAGCACCGCGCCCAGCTACTTGAATCTGCAGGCCAGGCTCGAACTCAAGCTCTAAAACCCTCGTTTTTGCGCGTCCGTGGGCGAGCCTCGCGGCGACCTGCCAAGTGGGTTGGCGATAGACGCTATCAATTGATTAGGCATTTTCAATTGGTTTTATTTATTAATTGACACTATGATTCCTGCCGTACCAATTGAATCCTTCAATCGGTAAATGATTCAGCCACAAGGAGTATTGCTATGACCACCACCCGTCCCGAAATCAAAACCATCGCCAACCTGGAAGCCGCCTTTGCTGGCGAATCCATGGCCCACATCAAGTACCGCTACTTCGCCAAGCTGGCGCGTGAGATGGGCGACGAAGCCACCGCACGCGCTTTTGAAGAAACCGCTGCCCAGGAAGTGCAGCACGCCTTCGGCCATTTAGATTTGCTCTACCCCAAAGCCGAGATGACGCCGGCCAAGGCTTTACAAATCGCCATAGATGGCGAAACCTATGAGTACAGCGAGATGTACCCCGGATTTCGCCAAACCGCCGAAGCCGAAGGCAACGCCGCCGCCGTGGCCGAAATGGACGCGCAAATCGCCGAGAGCAAGGAACACGCGGCCGAATTTGCGCAGGCGCTGCGCCAAGCCCAGGCGCGCCGGGCCACTTTGGAGAAAGCGCAAAAGCGTTTTGCCGCCCTGGCCAAGGTCGAAGAGCGCCACGCGCGTCACTACCAATCGGTTTTGGCTACATTAGCCGCCTGATTGCGCAGCCCGCCCCTAATGAACCCTAATTAGTATTGATTTAAGAGAAAACCCTATGAAAACCTATATATGTATCGTGTGCGGATTTGTGTATGACGAAGCCGCTGGTCGTCCCGAAGACGGCATCGCGCCGGGCACGCTCTGGGCCGATGTGCCTGAGAGCTGGGCCTGCCCCGATTGCGGCGTCGCCAAAGCCGACTTTGAACTGGTCCCGGTGTGAGCGGCCCGTCCATGCCCTCTTCTATTGCGCCCACTGGGCCTGATGCGCCGCAGGCTTTGCCCCTGGTCATCGTGGGCGCAGGCTTGGCGGCATGGACGGTGGCGCGTGAGCTGCGCAAGCTGGACACCCAGCGCAGCATCGTGATGCTGAGTGGCGACAGCGCCGACTTTTATGCCAAACCGACGCTGTCCAATGCCCTGGCCCAAAAGCGTTCCGCAGAGCAGTTGGTCACCACGCCGGCCCCCAAAATGGCCGAGACGCTGCAGGTGCAGTTGCTGCCGCATACCCTGGTGCGCAGCCTGGATACGGCGGTGCGCACACTCAGCTATGAGGATGCCACGGGCCAGTCGCACAGTTTGCACTACGGCGATTTGGTGCTGGCCACTGGCGCAGACCCGATTCGCTTGCCCATGGCGGGGAGTGCTGCTGCGCAGGTGCAATCCATTAACCATCTACAAGACCTGGCGCGTTTCCACGAGGCGCTAGGCGTGGCGCCCAAAACTGTGCTGGTCATAGGCGCCGGTCTCATCGGCTGCGAATTCGCCAACGATTTGCTGATCGGTGGCTACGCCGTACACGTGGTCGACCCTTCGCCGCGCCCATTGGCTTTGCTGCTGCCCGCCGGTGCGGGCGAACAATTGCAAGACGCTTTGCAGGCACAAGGTGTGGTCTGGCACCTGGGCACCACCGTGCAAAGCCTGGACGCGGATGCATCCTCCGAGCGCTTGCAGGCGACTTTGGCCGACGGAACCAGCGTGCAGGTCGACGCGGTGCTCAGCGCGGTAGGCCTGCGCGCCAATACTGCGCTGGCTAGTGCGGCGGGCATTGCCTGCGAGCGCGGCGTTGTGGTCGATGCGCATGTGCAAACCAGTGCACCCCATGTGTACGCACTGGGCGACTGCGCGCAATACGCCAGTGCCGGGGCGCGTGTGCTGCCCTACGTCATGCCCATCATGAACGCCGCCAAAGCACTGGCTGCCACCCTGGCTGGGCAGCCTACAGAACTGGTTTTTCCCCTGATGCCGGTGGCGGTAAAAACCCCGGCGCTGCCGATTGTGGTGGCGGCGCCCCATTCGGCCCAAAGCGGGCAATGGAGCCAAGACGAGGGTGTGGAGCCCGGTGCTGGTGGCGCCTGGCGTTTCGCCGATGAGGCCGGACAGCAACGCGGCTTTGTGCTGACGGGCAAACAAACGGCGCGCCGGATGGAGTTGGCCAAGACCACCTTGCTGTAGCGCGCTGAGGTCTGCGCGGCCAAGGCCAGTGGCGCCCGCTTGAGTCTGTAGCAGGCGGTGAACTAGGCGCGCACGGGCAGGCTGCCTATCGCTTGCCCGCCTGATGCATGAGGGCACCATCGGATAAACCCCGCTGACTACAATCGGCCCCCTCACTCGCAGATCGCCCCGTCCCTATGTAGACCGGTTGGCGCACAAGGAAGCACGATGGCCCACGACGTACCTACCACCCCCCTCAACGCGGCCGACACGCAAGCCGCGGATAAGCGGGCCGAACTGCGCCGCGCCGCGCTGGAATACCACCAATACCCCAACCCAGGCAAGATTTCCATCGCGCCAACCACGCAACTTATCAACCAGCACGATCTGGCGCTGGCCTATTCGCCCGGCGTGGCCGCCCCCTGCGAGGAAATCGTCAAAGACCCGAACAACGCTTTCAAATACACCAGCCGCGGCAATTTGGTTGCGGTCATCACCAACGGCACAGCGGTGCTCGGCCTTGGCGACATCGGTCCGCTGGCGGCCAAGCCGGTGATGGAGGGCAAAGCGGTTTTGTTCAAAAAGTTCGCGGGCATCGACGTGTTTGACATCGAGATCAACGAAAAGCACGACCTGGACAAGCTGGTCGACATCATTGCCTCTCTCGAGCCCACTTTTGGCGGCATCAATCTGGAAGACATCAAAGCGCCGGATTGTTTTTACGTCGAGCGCAAGCTGCGCGAGCGCATGAAGATACCGGTGTTCCATGATGACCAACATGGCACCGCCATCGTGGTCGGCGCGGCGCTGCTCAACGGCCTCAAAGTGGTGGGTAAAGAGCTCAAAGACATCAAGCTCGTTACCTCTGGCGCCGGTGCCGCAGCGCTGGCCTGCCTGAGCCTACTGGTCAAGCTGGGCGTGCCGCGTAAAAATATTTTTGTGACCGATCTGGCCGGCGTGGTGTATGAAGGCCGCACCGAATTGATGGACGAGGACAAGATCGAATTTGCTCAAAAAACCGATGCCCGCACCCTGCGCGAAGTCATGGTGGGGGCCGATGTGTTTTTGGGCCTGTCCGCAGGTGGCGTGCTCAAGCCCGATATGGTGCAAAGCATGGCGCCGCGCCCTTTAATTTTTGCGCTGGCCAACCCCACACCTGAAATCCTGCCCGAAGAAGTCAAGGCCGTGCGCGACGACGCCATCATGGCGACTGGCCGCAGCGACTATCCCAACCAGGTCAATAACGTCTTGTGCTTCCCCTACATCTTCAGGGGCGCACTCGACGCCGGGGCATCCACCATCACGGTGGAGATGGAAATCGCCGCTGTGTATGCGATTGCCGAATTGGCGCAGGCCGAGCAAAGCGAAGTCGTAGCCGCTGCCTATGCCGGTGAGCAACTGGCATTTGGCCCTGAGTATTTAATTCCCAAACCTTTTGATCCGCGCCTGATGATCAAGATCGCGCCGGCGGTGGCCAAAGCGGCGGCGGACAGCGGCGTGGCCTTGCGCCCGGTGGGCGATTTACAGGCTTACCGCGAGCAGTTGCAAAGCTTTGTGTATGCATCGGGCACCACCATGAAGCCCATTTTTGCTGCGGCAAAAAACGGTCTCAAAAAACGTGTCGCCTTTGCCGAAGGCGAAGACGAACGGGTGTTGCGCGCGGTGCAAATCATTGTCGATGAGGGCATCGCCATGCCCACGCTGATCGGACGTCCCGCCATCATTGCCGAGCGTATCGAAAAATTCGGCCTGCGCCTGCGCCAAGGCCAAGATTACGCCGTGGTCAACGTGGAAAGCGATGAGCGCTACCGCGACTTCTGGCAGACCTACCACCACATGATGGAACGCCGAGGCGTGACGGTGCAAATAGCAAAGATCGAAATGCGTCGTCGCCTGACTTTGATCGGCTGCATGCTCCTACACAAGGGCGACGTAGATGGCCTGATATGTGGCACGTGGGGAACCGCCGCGTTGCACCTTGACTACATTGACCAAGTGATTGGAAAGCGTGCCGGCGTCAACACATACGCCTGCATGAACGGACTGATTTTGCCGGGCCGTCAGGTGTTTTTGCTCGACACTCACGTCAACTATGACCCGACTGCTGAGCAACTCGCTGAAATCACCACCTTGGCGGCTGAAGAAATGATGCGCTTCGGCATCAAACCCAAAGCGGCC
>CAIPZV010000068.1 GCA_903869595.1 uncultured beta proteobacterium
ATCCAGGGCAGGCCCATGATGCCTTTGTGGTACATGAACATGACCGGGTTGTCGTCGCGGATGGCGGTAATCATCAGCCCCTTGGCGTCGTAGGCATTAGAAGGCACCACCACCTTGATGCCAGGCATATGCGCAAACGTGCCATACAAACACTGGGAGTGCTGCGCCGCGTCGCTGTAGCCCCCGCCAATGGCCGTGGTCAAGACCACGGGTAGCTTCACAGCGCCGCCCGACATATAGGTGTTTTTGGCCAGGTGGTTGTAGATCTGGTCCATGCACACGCCAAAAAAGTCCACAAACATCAGCTCCACAACCGGGCGCATGCCCGCTGCAGCCGCGCCGGTGGCCGCGCCGATAAAGGCGGTCTCGGAGATGGGCGTGTCCATGATGCGCTCAGGGCCGAACTTGTCGAGCAAGCCGCCGGTGGCACCAAAAATGCCGCCGTAGCTGCCGACGTCTTCGCCCATCACAAATACCGCGCTGTCGCGGCTCATTTCTTGGGCAATGCCCTCGGAGATGGCCTGGGCCATGGTGAGAATGCGTGGAGTGCTCATACCAATTCCCTCGTGTCGGCGTGGTTGTGTGCAAAGACGTCTGCCAAGGCGTCCTGTGCCTGCGGATAGGCGCTGGCGCGCGCAAATTCAAAAGCGCCAATGACTTTTTGGTGCGCTTGCGCCGTGAGCGTGGCCTGCTCCTGGTCGCTCATCATGTGGTGCGCTTTGAGTAACTGGGCGAGCAGCCCGAGCGGATCTTTGGTGCGCAATGTAGCCACTTCGTCTTTGGGGCGGTAGCTTTCGGGATCGCCCTGAAAGTGGCCGAAGTAGCGGTCGGTCTTGACCTCGATCAGCGTCGGGCCCTGGCCACTGCGCGCGCGCGCAATGGCGGGGCCGGCGGCCTCAAACACGGCCACTGCATCGTTGTGCTCCACGTGCACACCGGGCATGCCGTAGCCCGCCGCACGCACCGCCACCGAGGGCACGGAGGTGGCTTTGTTCTTTGGCACCGAGATGGCCCACTGGTTGTCTTCGCAGACAAAGATCACCGGCAAGTTCCACAGCGCGGCCAGATTCAAGGACTCATGAAAAGAGCCCTGGTTGGCAGCGCCTTCTCCAAAAAAGGCCACGGCCACATAGTCCTTGCCCATTTTTTTGGCGGCCAAAGCAGCGCCGCAGGCAATGGGCATGCTCGCGCCCACGATGCCGCTGCAACTGAAGTTGTGCGCTGGGTCAAACAAGTGCATATGCCCGCCCTTGCCCTTACCCAGGCCACCGACTTTGCCAAACATTTCGGCTGTCATGGGGCCTAAGGGCACGCCTTTGGCAATCGCGAAATGGTGGGGCCGGTGCGTGCCCACGACGGTGTCATGGTCGCCCAGGTGGGCGCAGACACCCACTGCCACGGGTTCTTGCCCAGCAGCCAAGTGCATCTCGCCGGGAACCGGGCCACCGCCAATGTCAAAGGCCAGACCTTTTTGAATGTTGGGCGGCAACTTGCCTTCCATGTAGACCGCTGCCATGGTCTCTTCGTAATAACGGATTTCGACCATGGTCTGGTACATCCACAACAGTTTTTCTTTACCGATTTGCATAGAGTGCCTCCTGGGTTGTAAAGGTCCCAGATGGCGAATCGGTCAGGGTTCGGAGACAGCCGGGGTAGGACCATCGTAGGGCTGAGGCTGCAGCCTCCATTGACATAGGTCATGCTTTGGGCGGGCGCACCAGCGTAGGCTTGGGTTTGCATGCAATACAAAGACTATTACGCTGTTCTGGGCCTAGCGCGAGACGCTGATCTGGCGGCCATAAAAAAAGCCTATAGAACCCTGGCGCGCCAAAACCACCCCGACGTGGCCAAAGAAGCCGGAGCGGAAGCACGCTTTAAAGAAGCTGCGCAGGCCTACGCTGTGTTGAAGGATCCGGCCAAGCGCCAAGCCTACGACGCTTTAGGCACTGCCGCTCCCAACGAATCCTTTAACCCGCCGCCATCGTGGCAAGCCAATTACCGTGGCGATGCGCCAGACTTTGACGATATGGATTTGGCTGACCTTTTGGCGACATTGCACGCCAGATCTGGCGGTACGACGCATGCCAAAGCACCACGTGATGGGCAGGACCTGGAGCAAACCCTAGGCCTTTCGCTTCGCGAAAGCCTGAGCGGCATACAAATTCCCGTCACCTGGATCGACGCAGGCGTGCATAAAGACATGCAGGTACAAATACCAGCGGGTGTACGTCAAGGGCAAAAAATCAGGCTGCGTGGAAAAGGCGGCAAGGGCCGAGGCGGCGGCGCCGATGGCGACATGTATTTGCATGTGCGCCTTCTACCCGACCCGATGTTTGTGCCCGAGGGACATGACCTCGTATTTCAACTTTACTTGGCACCGTGGGAGGCGGTATTGGGCGCAGACATCGAAGTGCCGACGCTGCAAGACCCTGTGGTATTGACAGTACCCCCCGGCACGCAAGTTGGGCACAAGCTGCGCCTCAAAGGCCGTGGGTTACCCAGCCCGGGCGGTACCCGAGGCGACTTGTTTGCCTTGGTGCATCTGCGAACGCCCAAGGCCGTATCGGAAACCGAGCGCACCCTTTACCAAGAGCTGGCCCGCATATCCCCATTTCGCGCCAGAGCACCGGCTGACAAGGAGTAAATCCATGGCACAAACAATTCGCAACCCCGATTCAGTGGAGCCACTGGACCACATCAGCACGCGTGAGGTGGCCAATCTGTGCGGTCTAAGTCTTGAAGAAGTTCAGGACTTGATCGACTACGGCGCTTTGCAATACGCCTTTATCCAGGAGGGTGAGCGCTACTTCGCTTGTGCGGCCCTAAGCACTTTGGTGATCGCTTGCAAGCAGCGCCGCGACTATGACTTGGATTTGTTCTCAGTGGTGCTGTTGGCGCAGTATTTGGAGGACATTGCAGCTCTCCAAGCGCAAGTTCGGCGCTACCAGCTGATGTTCTTGCAGTAGCACATGCCTGCAATTAGCACCTCTCCATCTGAAACCAGGAAACACCTAACTGCACCCATGTTGTGAATGCAACGCATAGCCTTTGAACCAACCATATTTAACAAGTGCCACCATGACAAATTCTCAAGTAAATATCACTCTAAAACAGCGGCAGGACTACCAATTTGAGGTCAGTTTTGGTGAAAAAGTACCACCTTTACTTGCTGATGAGCCCGAGCCCATGGGTAGCAGTTTGGGTCCGTCGCCAGTGCAATTGTTAGCGGCGGCAGTTGGGAATTGTCTAGCCGATTCACTTTTATTTGCGCTGCGAAAGTTCAAGCAGACGCCCGATCCCATCTGCTGCGATGTTCAGGCGCAGGTCGGGCGAAACGCCGAAGGCCGTCTGCGCGTGCTGCAAATACGAGCTGTATTAACCCTAGGCGTTCCTGCTGCATCACTAGAGCATCTGGGCAGAGTGCTGGAGCAGTTTGAGAGCTTTTGCACAGTGACTCAAAGCGTGGGACAAGGAATTGCCGTTGTAATAGAAGTTTACGATAGTAATCAAGTTCGCTTGAAACCAGCTTGATAGATTGCTTAAAAAAATCCATGAAAAATGCTCGTGACGTTGTTGCCCAAGCAAAAGCCCAATTTCATAAAATTTCCCTCGCCGAGGCTGAACAGGCCAGAAAAGAAAGATCCAAGTGACCACACTTAGCGAACGAGAAGTCAATGTACTCAAAGAGGCGCTAGATGATGAGCATCGCGCATGGGCCACCTACGATCAAGTGATTACAGACTTTGGCGAAGTAAGCCCGTTTGCGAATATTCGAGAATCTGAGTCTCGGCATATTGGAGCATTGAATAAACTTTTCACGCGATACAAGTTAGCGATACCCAAGAACCACTGGCCGGGCAAGGTGGACCGCTACGCCAACCTTCAAGTCGCTTGCACTTCAGGAATTGCTGGAGAAGTCTTAAATGCTGAAATGTACGACCGACTGATCGCCGCGACCGTTCGTCCTGATATTCTTTTTGTGCTTCGTAATTTAAAAGACGCATCACAAAATCGTCATCTCCCTGCTTTTCAGCGATGTGCAAGCGGGTCTGGAATTGATTGCGGGGCCACTGGCTACCGCTGACACGGAGGCGCAAACATTCACTCGATTACCGGTGAAAAAAGACGAAAAGCAGAATGTCAAAACCGGGTTTTGACTCGATTTCTTTTTATACCCTCATTCCAGAAGGTGCCCTGTTTTAACCAAAATTAGGCATCCTTCGACGCTAAATGGTTTGTGATGACTCAGGTGGGGGCTGCGAATCCAACTTCCCTGGGCGTACCTACCATGTTCGTCTGAAAAAACACCTTCGACCACATAAATCTCTTCACCACCATAGTGTCGATGAGGGTTGAAATATGTTCCCGGCGCCCACCTCACCATGGCGGTGTGGCTGGTCCCGCACTCAGAAAGTGGCATCACCATGAGCCCATCCACCATGCCCTGCAACCATGGCGATTGGCGGGTATCGACGACGACACGCTCTTTGTCATCAGGAGAAAGATGACGAAGTTTCAGGAACAAAGTGCACCCGTCGTCAGAGAACGGTGAGTGACTGGAACCCGAGGGGTTCTTGAGGTAGGTGCCAGGCCCATAGTCGCCGAATTCGTCGCTCAAAGTTCCATCGAGCACTAAAATCTCTTCCCCAAGAGTGTGCTCATGGGAATGAAACTTGGCGCCTGCGTCGTACCTCACAATGGAAGTTGCGCGGGCAAGCTCTGCGCCATTGCGTTCCAAAACCCTGCGGTGCAAGAGAGCTGATGGGCTTGGTTGCCAAGCCTCTGTGTTGCTATCGACAACACAGCGTTGTGACAAATCAGCATTCACCATCAGATGATTCATAGGAGTCGTTTCCACTGCACTTTTAAATCGTTCAAATTTGATTTCATAATGCCAGGGTAGTTCATGTCAAGAAATGATTTCCGGCGTAAGTTGCCGGATCGCCTGAAAGTGCGTAAGGTATACATTCCCGCTCAGGCCGGCAAGGAAATGTGTTTTTTCTAAACGATCCATTACGGGCCCCTTCACTTCGGACAGGTGAAGTTTGATACCCGAGTCAACCAGTCGTTTTTCAATGGCTTCTAAGCTTTCCAGGGCACTGGCATCAATGTCATTGATGGCGGAGCACTGCAACACCACATGCATTAGCTTAGGGTGACTTGCGACGGCGTTGTTGACCTGGTCTTCCAAAGCTCTGGAGTTTGCGAAATACAAACTTTCGTCCACCCGCAGACTGAGCAATTGAGGGCTGGTTTGCACTTGGTGCCGGTTCACATTGCGAAAGTGTTCAGTACCCGACAATAGGCCCACCTCTGCAATATGGGGGCGACTGGTTCTAAACAGGTACAAGGCCAAAGACAGACCTACACCCACTACCAAGCCCAATTCAACCCCTAAGGACAGCGTTGCCAACAGCGTTGCCAACACCGCCGCAAAGTCAGGTTTGGAATAAGCCCAAGTCCGCTTCAGAATGCCAAGGTCTACCAGCGACAGCACCGCCACCACAATGGTTGCAGCCAAGGTAGCCTTGGGTAAGAAATACAAGGCGGGCGTCAGAAAGACCGTAGCTAAGGTTATGCCCACGGCAGTCAAGACCCCTGCGGCGGGGGTTTGTGCACCCGCATCAAAATTTACCACCGAACGGGCAAAACCGCCAGTCACTGGAAACCCGCCGGTCAATGCCGCAGAAATATTGCTGGCACCCAAAGCAAACAATTCCTGGTCGGGCTCAATGCGTTGGCGTCTTTTGGCAGCCAGCGTTTGCCCCACAGAGACCGATTCCACAAAGCCCACCACGCTGATCAGCAGCGCAGGAACGGCCAACGACTTCCAAAGCGCCATGTCCCAAAGCGGTGCGGTCAAAGGCGGCAGACCTTGGGGCACCGTGCCCACAATTTTGAGGCCCTGCGCTTGCCAGTCAAAGGCCCAGGTCAGGACAGTGCTTGCCGCGATGGCCGCCACGGGGCCGGCCTTGGCAACGAAGTCTGCTGGTCGGGCAGCCATGCCCCAACCCATCAGCAAAGGCTTCAAACCCTTGCGTACCCACCATAAAAAAGCCATGGCGCTCAGGCCAATACACAAGGCCAGCATGTGGGTTTTGGGAATCTGGCTTGCCAAAGATTGCACCATGTCAACAAAGTTGTCGCCCGTGGCATTGACGCCCATGATGGTCTTCAACTGGCTGGCGGCAATTAACAGGGCCGACGCGGAAATGAAGCCGGAAATGACAGGGTGGCTTAAAAAATTGGCCAAAAATCCCAGCTTCAAAACCCCCATCACCATGAGCATGCACCCGGACATAAACGCAAGGGTGATGGCGACCGCCCAATAGGCTTGGGACCCCGCCAGCGCATGCTCGCCAATGGCAGCGGCAGTCATCAGTGACGCTACTGCCACCGGCCCGACCGCCAAAACCCTGCTGGTGCCAAACACGGCGTACAGCAGCAAGGGCGCCACACTGGCGTACAGCCCCACCTCTGGCGGCAAGCCTGCCAGCAAGGCATAGGCCAGGCTTTGCGGAATCAGCATGATGGTCACGATCACCGCAGCGATGGCGTCGCTCGCAAAGGTCTCGCGTTGGTAGGTCGAAGCCCAGTCCAGCAAAGGAACCGAGGGCAGATAGCCCCGCCAGGCAGATGTCTTGTTCATCAACCTTTCATCTCCGGTTGGGCCAACCATTCGCGGCCCTTAAGCATGGCCTCCCAATACAAGGGCGGGAGAATGCGTTCTTTGAGGTACCACGCCAGCGCCGACGGTTTGGTGCCATCGATCAGCCACTTCGGAAAGCTGGGTGCCACCTTGCCGCCATAGGTGAATTCGGCCAGCACAATCTTGCCGCGCTCGACCGTCAGTGGACACGAGCCATAGCCATCGTACTTGGCCTCGCCTTGGAGTTGGCCCATGGCGACCAGCACATTGTTGGCCACCACCGGCGCTTGCTTGCGTGCAGCGGCGGCGGTTTTGGCATTGCTGGTATTGGTCACGTCGCCCAAAGCAAAGACGTTCACATAGGATTTGTGGCGCAGGCTGGCGGGGTCGACATCCACCCACCCCGCGGCGTCTGCCAGGGGGCTCACGCGCACAAAGTCAGGCGCTTTTTGTGGAGGAACCACGTGGATCATGTCAAAGTCACGAACCACTTTTTCTTTGCTACCGTCAGGCAAATTTTTCAGGAACGTGGCTTTGCGGGCCGCGCCGTCCACGGACACCAGTGTCTCGCCAAAATTCAGACCTATACCGTACTTCTTCACGTACTCCATCAATGCGGGTACATAGTCGGCCACGCCAAACAGCACGGCACCGGCATTGCAAAACTGGATGTCGATGTTGTTCAAGACGCCTTGGCGGGTCCAATGGTCAGCGGAGAGGTACATCGCTTTTTGCGGCGCACCGGCGCATTTGATTGGCATGGGCGGTTGGGTGAAGAGCGCTTTGCCACCTTTGAGCTTTTGCACCAATTCCCAGGTGTAGGGAGCCAGGTCAAACCGGTAGTTGGAGGTCACACCATTGCGACCCAGGGTGTCGTTTAAACCTTCAATACCCTGCCAGTCGAGTTTCAAGCCCGGGCAGACGACCAGCTGCTTGTACTTCACCACGCGGCAGCCTTCCAAAATGATTTGGTTGTTATCCGGCTCGAAGGCCGCTACACCGGCCTTGATCCAGCTCACATCGGTGGGGATCACCGAAGACATGGTGCGTGCTGTCTGGCCTGCCTTGAAAATTCCACCGCCCACCATGGTCCAGCCAGGTTGGTAATAGTGGGCATCGGCCGGGTCGATGATCGCAATGTCCAGCAAAGGGCTGCGTGCCAACAGGCTGGATGCAACCGCAACACCTGCGGCACCACCACCGACGATGACCACGTCGTGGCTGGCATCTGCTTGATTCGAGGGCGTTTTGCCACCGTTCGCGATGCGTTGTACCAGAGACTTCATGTCAAAGCCCACCTTCTGCGATGCTTCCAATATGTGCGGCAACGGTGTGATGCCCGCTTGCGACAAGGCCCACATAGTGGTTGAGCGCATGCCGGTGCGGCAATAAGCGAGCACAGGCCCTGGCAGCGTGTTGAGGAGCTGGCCAAACGCCTTGCCGTCTTCGTCGCGCACTTTGCCACTTTCCGCAGGCAGGTATTGGGCTTCCAAACCGAATTGCTGCGCAGCCGCAGCCACTTCCTTGAAGCTGGGCTGGTCTGCACCTTCGCCATCGGGACGATTGCAAATAATGGCTTTGAAGCCGGCCTCGGCGACCGCTTGCATCTCGGACGGCAGGATTTGGGGGCTGATGCTCAGATTTGCGGTAAGAGTTTTGATGTCCATAGTGTCTCCAGTTCTTATGTTCAAGCTACGTTAACTTGGGCTTTTCGAGGTGAATGGACGAATCGGTCCATCAACTCAAAGCCCACCATTCCGACCAACATGGCCACCACGAATAGCAGCGCTTTGGGTTGTCCATCGGCCATAGAAACCAGCGCCGGACCGGGGCAGAACCCCGCCAAGCCCCAGCCGGTGCCGAACAACAGGCTGCCGAGGACCAGCTTCTTGTCAATATCCAAATTGGTGGGGAAGCGCATAACGCCGCCCAAAAAAGTGGTGGTGCGCTTTTTGGCCACGGTGAATGCGAAGAAACCCACCATGATTGCGCCGCCCATGACCAGTGCCAAGGAAAGATCCCAGGTACCAAACAGATCAAGAAAACCAATCACTTTGCCGGGGTCCGTCATGCCCGAGAACATGAGTCCAATCCCGAACAGGAGGCCGACTGCGAACTCAACAACGCGGTAGACCGTATTTTTGTGAAGCATGTTGATTTCCTTAAATGACATGGCGCATGACATAAACAACGGCAAAACCAGCACCCATGAATGAGGCGGTGGCGACCAATGAGCGGGGTGAGAGGCGTGACAAGCCGCACACACCGTGACCGCTGGTGCAGCCTGATGCGTAGCGGGTTCCGATGCCCACCAACAAACCGGCAGCGATGACCGTCAGCTCAGTGGCGTCAATGCGAGGGGCGACGATGTACTGGGCCGGTACCAGAGCGTGAAACACGGTAGGAGCTGCCGCAAACCCGAGCAGGAACGCAATCCGCCAACTGGTGTCACCCACCTTCGGTGGCAACAGTCCGCCCAAGATTCCACTGATGCCCAAAATTCGGCCGTTGACCAAGATGAAGATGGCCGAGGCAATCCCCAAGACGATGCCGCCAGTAAGGGAGGCCCAAGGCGTGAAATGCGCCCAATCTAAATTCATACCGCTTCTCCTGCTTGTGGTCCACAAAATTGATCGAACAAAACGTTCATGACCGCCAGCGCCTGGGGGCTGGCGATTTGGTAATAGATGTTTTTGCCGTCCCGGCGCGTGATTACCAGATCTTCGTCGCGCAGCACGGTCAGCTGCTGGGACAGTGTTGGCTGCACGATGCCTAATATTTCCTCCAATTGCCCGACCCGCTTTTCTCCCAGTGAGAGCTGGCACAAGAGCATGAGGCGGTCCGGGTTAGAGAGCACTTTCATCAGTCGACAGGCCCGACCTGCCGATTCTTTCATTGTTTCGAGGTCTAAGGTAGAGGTGTCCATGGCGCTTTTTCCTGCCAGTTGTGAAGAAGTTGGCGATAGTATATTGACAGACAGATTATCTGTCAATATACTATCATGGACTTATTTGAAAAGGAGTTTTCCATGGGCACCGCTTCCTTCACCCCCCAAGTCCACGGCATTTTTGACGCCGCCACCTGGACGGTCACCTACGTGGTTTTTGAAAAACCGGGCTCCAGTTGCGCCATCATTGACTCCGTGTTGGACTACGACCCCAAGTCCGGCCGGACCAAGCACGTGTCTGCTGACAAGGTGATCGAGTTTGTGAAGGCGAACGACCTCAAGGTGGAGTGGATATTGGAGACACACGCCCATGCCGACCACCTGACCGCCGCGCCGTATTTGAAGCAACACTTGGGCGGAAAAACCGCTATCGGCGAACACATTGGTGGCGTCCAAAAAGTCTTTAAAGCCATCTTCAATATGGAGGCGGGCTTCAAGCACGATGGGTCGCAGTTTGACCACTTGTTTGCCGACGGTGAAGCTATCGAGGTGGGCAGTATCAGCGGACACTCCATGTTTGTTCCGGGCCATACGCCCGCTTGTGTCGCCTACCAGTTTGGCGACGCTGTATTTGTGGGCGACACCATGTTTATGCCCGACGTCGGCACCGCACGCTGCGACTTCCCCGGCGGAGATGCCAAGACTTTGTTCGCCTCCACCCGAAAAATCTTGGATATGCCGCCAGAGACTCGCCTTTTCATGTGCCACGATTACCCGCCAAATGGTCGTCCAGTGAACTTTCAGACCACCGTGGCAGAGCAACGGGCTAAGAACATTCATGTGCATGACGGCATCAGCGAAGCGCAGTTCGTAGAGATGCGAACCAAGCGTGACGCGACCCTTGACATGCCGGTACTGATTCTTCCCGCAGTACAAATCAACATCCGCGCTGGCGAATTGCCTCCAGCAGAAGCCAATGGCGTGTCGTACGTCAAGATTCCTTTGAACGCACTTTAATATGAGCGGATTTGCCTACCCCCAGGAGATGTGGGACAAACGTTTCTCCACGCCCCACTATGTGTTTGGTGAGGAACCGAATGCGTTTTTGGCGTCCCAGGCCTCACGCTTAGGCCAAGGCCATGCCCTAGCCTTGGCCGACGGAGAAGGACGCAATAGCGTTTGGCTTGCCCAGCAAGGCTTCACGGTGGACGCGTTTGACTTCTCAGCACCGGCCATCGCTAAAGCGCATGTCTTGGCAGAACGACACAAAGTCCACGTGAATCTGAGCTGCAGCCCTTGGCAGTCTTTTGACTGGAAGCCCCGCCATTACGATCTGGTGGCAGGCATCTTTTTTCAATTTGCCACACCCGATGAACGCGCCGAATTGTTTGAAAAAATCATTCACAGCTTGAAGCCGGGTGGCATCGCAGTCATTCAGGGTTACGGCAAAAAACAGCTTGAATACAAAACAGGTGGCCCAGACAAGTTGGAGCATTTGTACGACGAAGAATTGTTACGCCATGCGTTTGTAGGTTTTGACGTGCAGGTGTGTGAGACCTATGAAACGACCATCCAAGAGGGGCCAGGGCACAGCGGCATGTCGGCTTTGGTTGGATTCGTCGCGAGGAAGCCATGAGCAGCCTTCATTTAGTATGTCCGAATTGCAATGCCACCAATCGCGTGCCTTCTGATAAGTTGCACGCCGAGCTGAACTGTGGTCAATGCCACGCCGCTTTGCTGGATAAACATCCCGACAACCTTAACGAGGCCGCATTTCGTGCGCAACTCGCCAAAAGCAATTTGCCACTTGTGGTGGATTTCTGGGCGCCCTGGTGCGGGCCTTGCCGCACGATGGCACCTGCTTTTGAAAAGGTCAGCCAGGACATGCACGGCCGAGCACGCTTTGTAAAGATCAACACCGAAGATGAGCAGAATTTGGCGGCGGCCTACAACATTCGCAGCATTCCGACGCTAGCGCTTTTTGTCAGCGGTCGCGAAATCGCCAGACAAACTGGGGCCATGTCGGCTACCGATTTAGCGCGTTGGATCAGCGCCGCCCTTCCCATAGCGTAATTAGACCCACAACATCAAGGAAACATCATGACAAAAAACGTTGGCGGCATCGACCGCATTTTTCGCATTTTGGCTGGCTTGGCACTCAGCATATCCACGGCTAGTGGTCTCATCGGTCCTTGGGGCTGGTTGGGCCTCGTGGTGTTAGCCACTGGCGTGTTTAGCTTTTGTATGCCCTACCAGTTACTGGGCTTCAGCACATGTGCCTTGAAATCCGAATCCGAACCTGCCGCTCACTGAGTTAATTCATGGACACACTTGACCCCCTCGTACTTGCGCGGCTGCAGTTTGCTGCCAACATCACTTTTCACATTCTTTTCCCCACAATCAGCATTGGTATGGGTTGGTTCTTATTGTTTTTTAAGACGCGCTTTGTAGCCACTGGCGAGCAGCACTGGATGGACGCCTACCAGTTTTGGATCAAAATTTTCGCCCTGACATTTGCGTTGGGCGTCGTCAGCGGTATCACGATGAGTTTTCAGTTTGGCACCAACTGGCCGGGTTTTATGAATACGGTCGGAAATGTGGCGGGGCCCTTGCTGGCCTACGAAGTCCTGACGGCATTCTTTTTAGAAGCCACCATGCTGGGCATCATGCTGTTTGGGCGAGGCCGGGTCAGTGAAGGCGTGCACACCCTCGCCACCTGGCTGGTCGCTTTGGGCACCACTGCTTCGGCTTTTTGGATTCTGGCGCTCAATTCGTGGATGCATACGCCCGCAGGTTATGAGATGGTCAATGGGCAAGCCCATGTCACCAGCTGGTTCGCAGTAATTTTCAACCCCTCGTTCCCCTACCGTATGAGCCATATGCTGTTGGCCTCCGGGCTGACAGGCTCCTTTCTGCTGGCTGGGATCAGTGCCTACCGTTGGCTCCAACTGGATCGCGCTAAAGATGTTATGGCCACGCTGCGCACCGGCGTTTTGGTGGCAGCAGTCTTGATCCCGGTACAAATCATGGTGGGCGATCTGCATGGTCTGAATACTTTGCACCATCAACCGGCCAAACTCGCTGCGATGGAAGGCATATGGGAAACCCAGCAAGGCGTGCCAGCAGTTCTGTTTGCCATCCCCGACCAAGCGACACAGTCGAATCACTATGAGATCGCCATCCCTAAGCTGGCCTCGCTGTACTTGACGCATGACTGGAATGGCGAGGTGCAAGGCATCAAGTCCTTTGGAGACAAGCATCCGCCAGTGGGCCCCGTTTTTTGGGCCTTTCGCATCATGGTCGGCATGGGCTTGCTGATGCTGGCGGTGAGTTGGTTTGCCACTTATGAATTGAAAGTTAAAAAAGCGCTATCCCGACGTACAGCGATGGTGCTGGTAGTCATGACCTTTGCCGGTTGGGTGGCCCTGATCTCCGGTTGGTATGTGACCGAAATCGGTCGCCAGCCTTGGCTTGTGTACGGCGTACTCACGACGGCCCAGGCGGCCTCCACGGTACCCGCGCAGAACATCGCAGTGTCTTTGGCTATGTACCTCACTTTGTACGCCGCACTGCTGTCAGCCTATGTGTCTGTGGTCTTCTATCTCGCAAAAAAGGCAGTGCATGGCGGTGATGAACCTCTGCTCCATGTGAAAGGGTTGAGCCATGTCTGAATTGGGCGTTGATTTGATGAGCCCCGGCGGCTGGCTGCCCTTGGTATTCGCGTTGGTGATGGCGTTGTCCATGCTGGCGTATGTCATTTTGGACGGCTATGACTTGGGCGTTGGCGCATTATTGAACAGTGCTGATTCCGTCGAACAGAAGGACACCATGATCGCCAGCATTGGCCCATTTTGGGACGCGAATGAAACCTGGTTAGTGCTTGGCGTGGGAGTGTTGCTGGTGGGCTTTCCGATGGCGCATGGTGTCATATTGGGTGCTCTGTATTTGCCTGTGGCGCTCATGCTGGTGGCCTTGTCGCTGCGTGGCGTGGCTTTTGACTTTCGGGTTAAAGCCAAAACGCATCATCGGCCTTTGTGGGACAAGACTTTCTACATTGGCTCGCTCTTAGCATCGTGGTCTCAAGGCTTCATGCTCGGCCAGCTCATTACCGGGTTCAAGCAAGACACGGCGGGCTATTGGTTCAGCGCGCTGATTGGATTTTGCCTGGTGTTCGCCTATCGCCTATTAGGTGCCGGGTGGCTCATCATGAAGACTGAAGGCGCCCTGCAACTCAAAGCGGTGGCCTGGGCCCAGGGCAGCCTGTGGCTCACCGGCGCAGGTGTGCTTGCCATTTCCGTGGCGACGCCTTGGGTGAGCCCCCGCATTTTTGACAAATGGTTCAGCTTTCCGAATGTGCTGATGCTGCTTCCTATTCCCGCAATGACATTGGCCTTGTTCTTGATCATCCGACGCAGCTTGTCGCGCTTACCCATCCGTTTTCAACAAGGTAATCAGTATGGCGCTGGTGTGCCCTTCGCCTGCACAGTGGGTGTCTTCCTGCTGTCGTTTTATGGCCTGGCATACAGCCTTTTTCCATGGCTGGTCATTGACAAGCTCAATATCTGGCAAGCCGCCAGCGCGCCAGAGGCGTTGTTGGTGATTTTTTATGGCGTCGTGGTGGTCTTGCCTGTGATTATTGGCTATACGGTTTTCGCCTACCGGGTTTTCTGGGGCAAATCGACCCAGCTACGTTACTAACTATTGAAAGAAGTTATGGCCTATTCCGAGAAATTCCAACGTCTAGCTGACTTCGCAATGTCGCAAGTGGCCAGCGTTGCACCCGCTCAGGTGGAAGAGCTCATGGCGCAGGGCGCTGTAGCACTGGACATTCGAGACAAGGAAGAGCATGAGGCCGACCATTTGGCCGGCTCTTTGCATGTGAGTCGCGGCAAGTTGGAGATGAATATCGAGGGCGTGTTGCCGGACTTGAACACCACGGTGCTGTGCTACTGCAATGCAAACAACCGTGGCGCGTTGTCAGCCAACACGCTGCGCCAAATGGGCTATGTCAATGCCCACTATATTGCTGGAGGCCTGAAGGCCTGCCGGGCACTAGCCTGACCGAGCTGCCGTTTGCGGTCCATCGGCATTTTGGGATGGACGCTGGTGGACATGTGATGTGCAAAATAAGTGACTAGTTCTAGCCCTCATGCGTCCCCAATTGACACCGCAAAGTCATACAACGCTTCAGCACCGCGAAGCGAATCAATCCAATTGCCAGGACTGAAAACGAAGGGCAAGCCAGGCACCGCAAACAATGCCTGCCACCGCAAAAACTGCACCCATAGACTGCAATGACAACCCACTAATTCCCTGACCAATTGAACAGCCCATAGCCGTAACGCCGCCAAAGCCCATGAGAGCACCTCCTACGAGGTGGTTGGCTAGATCGGTTTTATCGTGAAAGGACTCAACGCGAACCTCTTTGCGTGCAACAGCCATCGCAGCGCTGCCCAAAATAGTTCCAAGGCAGACAAAGACACCGTAGGTGGCGACGTTGTTGTGGTCGGACCAAAGGGTTAGTAAGTCGAGACTGTGGGCAATCGGCGCCGCGAACGTGAGGGCCTCTGGTCGGTGCGAGTAGGTTCCCATCCATGTTGACTCAAGCGTGTCCGGGTGCTCAGGGAGATACCCAAGGTGCCCAGTCAGAGCCCAGGCCCCAACGACTAGTGCGCCCACTGCTGCGCCGCCGAGCCAATTGGACGCATCCATGCTGCTGCGGTGCCGATACAACGCTACCCCGGTGAACATCAAATAGGCACAAACCACTATCCAGCGCCACTGTGTGGGACTCCCTCCGATCCAGAGCGCAAGCGTGGAGCCGACATCTTGGGGATGGTTCAGCGTGGTGCCAAAAGAGTCAAAAAGGGCTATGCGAGCCTCGGACAGTACACCGCGCAAAGACATTTGGGCAGTAACTGCAACAACCAATAAGGTTACCCATGCCTTTAAGTTGCCAGCACCGGCCTTCACAAGATTGCGTTGCGGGCATCCGGACGCAAGCACCATGCCGAATCCAAAAATCAAACCACCCGCTACATTAGATAACCAGAGTAGTCGGGTACTCCATGCATTTGTCTTTGTGGCGTCAAGCCAGCCAGCGTCGATGAGCAGTAGCGAACCAGTCGCCGCAACCGCCACAGCCAAAACCCACATCAGCAAGCGTGAAGTACCGCCATAGGTAAACCAATCAGCAAGCGCTCCCATAGTGCAAAACTTGGTGCTTTGGGCAACCGCACCTAAGGCAATTCCTATCGACAAACCTCCCCAGGCAACTATTTGGGAGGCAATCTCAGCACTGAATGGCAAAGTCATAGAGATGTATTACGTTTTTGGCGAGGAAGTCTGCTGTTTTTCGGCACTCTAACTGAATCAACGAAGCACTAGGGTTTCCCCTAGTGCATGCATATTCATTAATGCTTATATTAGCCGACATGAATAAGATTTCCCTAGACTCTTCAGCCCCGGGTCGTTTGGTAAAGGCGCCGGAAAATTTCCTGGGCCCCCAAGCTGTTCAACAAGTGTTTCAAGAGGCCAAGACTGGCCGACGCAGCTTTTTGCGCAGCGCTTTTGCAGCGGCAAGTGTGGCGGCAGCCGCGCCTGCAATTGCTCAATCCAACCCAGTGGATACAAGTGCGGGCGATCCAAATATCCTGAATTTGCCTGACCATTCCCGTGGTCTAGGCCAGCCCGTGGCTAGCGACGGCTACGGAAAGCCGTCCAAGTTTGAGAGCAATGTGCAACGCCGCACCAGCCCGGGACTCACCCAAACCACGCAGGCCTCGGTGTCCTTTGCGCCACTGCAGTCGCTGTTTGGCATTGTGACCCCCAGCGGCCTGCACTTTGAGCGTCACCACCAAGGTTGGTGGGACATTGATCCTTCAAAGCACCGTTTGATGGTCAACGGGTCGGACGACAAGATCGTCAAGATGCCCATGATCTTCACCATGGACGAACTCATGCGCCTACCTTCGGTAAGTCGTTTTCACTTTATCGAGTGCGGTGCCAATACGGGTATGGAGTGGGGTAATGTGGCGGTGCCCACTTGTCAATATACGCATGGAATGCTGAGCTGCAGCGAATTTTCCGGTGTGCCACTGAAAATTTTGCTAGATCGCGCGGGTGTGGACTACAGGCGCGGGCGCTATGTGTTGGCCGAAGGTGCTGATGGATCGTCCATGACCCGTACTGTGCCAATGGAGCTCATTGAGAGCGGCGAAGTCATTGTCGCCTATGGACAAAACGGCGAGATGCTGCGCCCCGAAAATGGGTACCCGCTGCGTCTGGTGGTGCCCGGAGTACAGGGCGTGAGCTGGGTTAAGTACCTGCGCCGAATCGAAGTGGGTGACAAGCCTTACGGAGCGAAGGACGAAGTGATCCACTATGTGGACTTGATGCCAGGTGGTGATCATCGCCAGTACACCAGCACTCAGGAGTGCAAAAGCGTGGTGACGACCCCCTCGGGGGGTCAGCTTTTGCTAGACAAAGGGTTTTACAACATCACAGGCCTGGCCTGGTCAGGTCGGGGGAAGGTGCGCGGTGTCGACGTTTCCACTGACGGCGGACGCAACTGGCGCAAGGCGCGCTTAGAGAGTCCTGTACTAAGCAAGTGTTTGACCCGATTTAGCTTGGATTGGGTATGGGACGGTACACCGGCGTTGATCCAAAGCCGTGCAACCGACGAAACGGGTTATGTGCAGCCTACCAGTCGCCAACTGCGGGCCGTCCGAGGAACTCGGTCGATCTATCACAACAATTCCATTCAGACCTGGCTTGTGCAAGAAAACGGCGAGGTGAAAAATGTTCAGGTCTCCTAATTGGCGCAGGGGGTGCGTTGCAATTGCGACGGCTAGCACGCTAGTGATGGTGACATCACCTGCGTTCGCACAGAGCGACTACACATCGATTGGCCGCGCGGCTACTGAAAAGGAAGTTGCCTCCTGGAATATTGATGTGCGTCCCGACTTCAAGGGCCTGCCCAAAGGCTCGGGCTCGGTCACCCAGGGTATGGACATCTGGGAAGGCAAATGCGCCTCCTGCCACGGTGTCTTCGGTGAAAGCAATCAGACCTTCTCTCCCCTGGTGGGCGGAACTACGGCACAAGACGTTCAGACGGGCCATGTCGCCCGCCTAAATGACGCAGCCTATCCAGGCCGGACAACTTTGATGAAAGTATCCACCCTATCAACGTTGTGGGACTACATCAACCGCGCTATGCCATGGAATGCGCCCAAGTCGTTAACCACCGACGAGGTGTATGCCGTTACGGCCTACTTGCTGAACTTGGGCGGCATCGTGCCGGACAACCTAGTGTTGTCGGATGCCAATATTGCCCAGGTACAAAAGCTGTTGCCGAACCGCAATGGAACGACCACCAACCATGGCCTATGGCCCGGCAAGCTGATGGGTAACGGCGCCAAGCCTGACGTCAACGCGGTGGCCTGCATGAAGGATTGCTTGGTGGACGTGAAGGTCAATTCATTCTTGCCTGACTTTGCTCGCAACGCGCATGGGAATTTGGCCGAACAAAACCGTAGCGTTGGTGCGCAGCACGGTGTAGACACCACCAAGCCACCGGTCGCCACCATGGCACAGGCCAAGCAGATGTCAGCAACCGCACAGCCGCCTGCGGTATCCGCCAACAAGTCCGGTAATTCCACTGCAATCGCATTGACGCAAAAGTACACCTGTGTTGCCTGTCATGGCTTTGAAAACAAAATTGTCGGACCAGGTTTCAAAGAAGTCGCCAAAAAATATGGCGACCGCACGGACGCAGTTAACTACCTCACCGGAAAAATTCGCACAGGTGGTTCAGGTTTATGGGGTCCAATCACCATGCCTGCACAAAACCTAAGCGAAGCAGATGCACAAACCATCGCTAAGTGGCTTGCCGCTGGCGCCAACAAATGACTAAGGAGACCTTGATGACGACACGTAGACAAATGATTTCTCGTTCCGCGCAATTGGCGGCCATGTTGGCCACACTGGGGCTGTTGCCGGAGGCGGCGCGGGCTCAGGCGACCGGTTACAACGCGGCAGCGTTTGAAGCGAAGACCATGCCCGAGCTGATGAAGGCATTGGGTGCTTCAGCGCCCGTAGAAAGCAAAGACGTCACCATTACAGGCCCGGACATTGCTGAGAACGGTGCAGTGGTACCCATTGGCGCATCCACTGCGCTTTCAGGCGTCAAACGGATGTTGCTTCTGGTTGAGAAAAACCCCTCCATGCTATCCGCCCTGTTTGATGTGACCGAATCAGTGGATACGAACTTCGCAACCCGGGTCAAGATGGGGCAATCATCCAATGTTTTTGCGGTGGCGTTGATGGCTGACGGCAAAGTACTGTACGCCGTGAAAGAGATCAAAGTGACACTTGGCGGCTGCGGCGGCTAGGTCAATCAACAGAAAATTAAGGAGAACACTATGTCCGATCCCATGCGCATTCGCGCTCAAGTAGCTGGCGACAAAGCCACCGTTCGTGTGCTGATGAGCCACGAAATGGAAACCGGTCAGCGCAAAGATGGCGCTGGCAAAGTCATCCCCGCTTGGTATATCCAGGACGTCACTGCCCAGCTGAACGGAAAAACCGTGATGACAGCCCAGTGGGGCCCCTCTGTAGCTAAGAATCCGTTTTTGCAGTTCAGCGTAAAAGGCGCTAAGGCGGGTGACAAGATCACCATTTCCTGGATTGATAACAAAGGCGACAAGCGGTCTGATGAAGCCACCGTATCCTGACTTAAGGGCAGACCATGCAAAAAATACTTAGCTTGCTGTTACTCGCGGCACTGTCCACGTCTGTGCTTGCACAACAGAAGTCGGCAGCAGATGGAATTGCCGAATACCGCGCCATGTTGGCCGACGGAAATCCAGCGGAGCTTTTCGAAGCTCGCGGCGAAGACCTTTGGAAGAAAAAGCGCGGCCCCAAAAATGCATCTTTGGAGCAATGCAATCTGGGTAAGGGCCCAGGCGTAGTCAAAGGAGCGTTTGTCGAGTTGCCCCGCTGGTTTCCCGATACTGGCAAGGTGCAGGACTTGGAGTCCCGTTTGCTGACCTGTATGGAAACACTCCAGGGTTTCGACGCTAAAGTGATTGCCAACACGCCTTTTGGTAAAGGTGAGCAGGTCAGCATGGAAGGCCTTACTGCCTGGATCTCTGCAGAATCCAAGGGCATGCGCTTTAATTTGCCGCAAAGCCATTCGCAAGAGAAGGTCAACTATGAGCTTGGCAAACGTGCATTCTTTTACCGCGCCGGTCCTTATGACTTCTCGTGCGCGTCCTGCCACGGACAAGCGGGCAAACGCATCCGTTTGCAAGACCTGCCCGAACTAACAAAGAACCCCGGAGACGGAGTGGGATTTGCCGCTTGGCCAGCATATCGAGTGAGCAGTGGCGAGATGTGGAGTATGCAGCGTCGCCTCAATGACTGCTACCGACAACAGCGCTTTCCCTACCCCGGTTATGCGTCCGATGTGACCATTGCATTAGGCGTCTACATGGGTGTCAATGCCAGGGGTGCGGAATCGGTTGCACCAGCACTGAAACGTTAAGGGTCACTGTATGTACAAATTTAAAGCCATTGCAATTGCTGCCGTAATCTTGGTTATCGCAGGCTGCTCAACACTTGTGCCAGGCTCGAACTATGGTGAGCTGGTCAAAAAGATGATGGAAACTTCCTTTCGCAATGAAGGGATTGCCACCACAGACCGATTGATTCAGGACGAGGCTAACGCTGCCTGTTCCGAGGCGCAAGGCGGAAACCCACCAGAAGACAAAACAGAGGCTATACAACAGGCGGCACTCAAGAGCGTACGCATGCCCTCAGACGGAAAATTCACAGGTGACTGGCGCGAAGGTGAAAAGCTGGCGCAAAACGTTCGCGGCATGACGTGGTCGGACAAGACGGCATTGCCAAAAGACAATGGCGGCAACTGCTTGAACTGTCACCAGGTCACCAAAGAAGAGGTGTCATATGGCACCATTGGGCCGAGTCTCTACCACTACGGAAAAGACCGTGGAGTACTCGATCCCGAGAGCCAGGAATCCCGCCCCATCGTAGAGTACACCTGGACTAAGATTTACAACGCGAAGTCGTATAACGCATGCTCAGGCATGCCTCGTTTCGGCCACGCCGGATTGCTCGACGAGATGCAGATGAAGCATTTGATGGCACTCTTGCTCGATCCCAAGTCTCCTGTGAATCGCTAATCCTAAGTCGCTATGAATCTGTCCAAGCGGGAGTTTTTGCAAGTGTTGGGCGCGGCTTCGGCTGCGGGCCTGAACCTCGGCATGTTCGCCAACGCGGATGCCGCGACAGCCCAGAAGGGGCTGTACGACATTGCACCATTTGGGAATGTGTCTTTGCTGCACATGACCGACTGTCACGCGCAACTCATGCCAATCCACTTTCGCGAGCCCAGCGTGAACATGGGTGTGTCCGCGATGCAGGGGAACTTGCCTCACTTGGTCGGCGATCACTTGGTTAAGGCGCTTGGCATTGCACCCGGGAGTGCATTAGCGCATGCTTTTACCTACGTTGACTTTGAAAAAGCCGCGCGCGCCTATGGCAAGGTAGGTGGTTTTGCCCATTTAGCGACTTTGGTCAAGCAGCTAAAAGGCAGCCGACCGGGCGCACTGTTGCTCGACGGTGGTGATACTTGGCAGGGCTCGGCAACGTCACTGTGGACCCAGGCGCAGGATATGGTCGATGCCTGCAAGCTATTAGGCGTAGACGTGATGACTGGCCACTGGGAATTCACCTACGGCATGGAGCGCGTCAAAGAGATTGTCGAAAAAGACTTTGCCGGCAAGATTGACTTTGTTGCACAGAACGTCAAAACCACCGACTTTGGCGATGCCGTATTCAAACCTTATGTTCTCCGTGAAGTAAACGGCATTTCCGTCGCCATCATCGGCCAAGCGTTTCCTTATACGCCCATCGCCAATCCCCGATACATGGTGGCCGACTGGAGCTTTGGGATCCAAGACGACAACCTGCAAACCATGGTGAATGAAGTCCGGGGCAAGGGTGCCAAAGTCGTTGTCGTGCTTTCACACAATGGCATGGATGTGGATTTGAAAATGGCGTCTCGGGTACGCGGTGTTGACGCCATCTTTGGTGGGCACACTCACGACGGTGTGCCGGTTGCCATACCCGTCTCAAATGCCGGCGGTAAAACTTTGGTTACCAACGCAGGCAGCAATGGTAAATTTTTGGGAGTGATGGATTTCCAAGTGGGAGGTTCCGGTGTAACCGACTTCCGCTACCGGTTGTTGCCCGTTTTTTCTAACCAAATTAAAGCGGACGCGGCGATGGCCGACTTGATTGAAAAAGTACGCCGACCCTACGTATCAAAGCTCGCCGAAAAATTGGCGGTTACCGACGGCTTGTTGTACAGGCGTGGCAATTTCAACGGCAGCTGGGACCAGTTGGTCTGTGATGCGTTGATCGAGGTTCAAGGCGCCGACATCGCGCTCAGCCCAGGTTTTCGATGGGGAACCACATTGCTGCCCGGAGACACCATCACGCGTGAATTGATGATGGACCAACTCGCCATCACCTATCCGTATGCCACGCTCACAGAAATGAGCGGCGAAACTATTAAAGGCATTTTGGAAGACGTTGCTGACAACCTCTTCAATCCGGATCCGTACTACCAGCAGGGGGGAGACATGGTACGTGTCGGCGGATTGGCGTACACCTGTGAACCATCGCAAAAAATGGGACAACGGATCTCGCGCATGAGTTTGAGTGGCAAGCCTTTGGAGGCATCGCGTATCTACAAAGTCGCGGGGTGGGCTCCAGTGGCTGAAGCGGCGCGCACCGCTCCAGGCAACAAGCCGATCTGGGACGTAGTCGAGACATGGCTGAAATCTCAACCGGATGGCCATGTGCGAGCACGCAAGGTAAATACACCGACACTTGTTGGTATGGCGGGCAACAAAGGCATTGCAAATCTATGACATCGCCAATATCCAAGGCCCACCTATCAGCGGCCATGAGGTGCGTCGTCTTGTTGTGGGGCCTCAATCTGGCACCACAGAGCTTCGCAGCGACCGAAGGGACGTTTGCAGTCAAGCTGCTCACCCCCGAAGCGGCCGCTACTGCTGCCCAAGCCGCTATGGCCCATTGCCGCAAAGCAGGGTACCAAGTGTCCGTAGCGATAGTGGACCGCTTCGGCGTTTTGCAGGTATTGTTGCGTGACCGTTACGCCGGCCCACATTCGGTGGAGTTCGCAACCCAAAAAGCATGGACTGCAGCCAGCTTCAGGATGTCAACAGCGGCCTTGGCGGTTGAAACCCAGGCCGGAAAGCCCATGAGTGGCATGCGCGCAAACCCCCATGTACTAGCGATCGGCGGCGGTCAGACGATCGAGGCTGCGGGGAGTCTGCTTGGTGCAATTGGTGTGTCTGGTGCCCCTGGCGGGGAGGCTGATGATGCCTGCGCTTCGGCGGGGCTGCGTGCGGTTGCCGACGCAATTGAATTTTGATGTATTCACTAGTTGGAGAGCGCCATGAAGTTTCTTAAAGTCTTTACCCTGGCCTTTGCCCTGTTGGCGACGGGACTTGCTTGGTCCCAGGACAAGGTGGTCTACCACATCAGTGATGCCGAAACGCAGGCACTGGCTGGCCTGCGAAACGTGCGAAACCATTTGGACACCGATCCGAGCGCCAAAATTGCTGTGGTGACCCACGGAAATGGGGTGGACTTCTTGATGGAAGGGAGCAAAGACAAGAATGGGAGTTTGTACTCTGGCCCCGTTTCCGCGCTCAAGAGTCGCGGTGTCACTTTTGAGGTCTGCGAGATCACACTAAAAACACGAAATCTCAAGCATGAGCAGTTCCTCCAAGAAGCGGACTTCACACCTTCCGGAGTGGTGAGAATCACCAAACTCCAGCATCAAGGCTACGCGTACATTCGGCCATAGAGCAACCAATGCTTCTCGAAGGCACGGTGGAGTATTTGGGTGAGAGTAATGCCCTGGCGTTAACCGGCATAGTGGTAGGCGCAGCTTTCGGTTTTCTGGCCCAGCGCTCCAAATTTTGCTTACGCTCGGCAGTTATTGAGTTTGCCCGCAATCTCACTGGCGGCAAATTGACGGTATGGCTGTTTGCCTTTTCCACAGCCATCTTGGCGACGCAAGTATTAGCCCAATGGGGATTGTTTGACGCCAGCGAGTCTCGCCAAATTGCGGCACGTGGCAGCCTCTCGGGGGCTGCAATAGGCGGAGCTCTGTTCGGCATTGGCATGATTTTGGCGCGCGGATGCTCCAGTAGGTTGTTGGTACTGGCCGCACAGGGCAATTTGCGTGCGCTAATGTCCGGGCTGCTTTTTGCCGTGGCGGCGCAGGCGGCTTTGACTGGCATGTTGGCGCCCGTGCGCGAGGTCATTTCCTCATGGTGGACGGTAGAAGGCGGTACGCCACGAGATTTGTTGGTCCGAACAGGCATCGGACACGGTGGTGCCTTGCTATTTGGCCTGGTGTGGCTTGCCGCTGCGGTGGTCTGGGCGCGTCGCCAAGGAGTGGCCACTTGGTCGTGGGCTGGGGCAATTGGTGTCGGCCTGACCATTTCAGCAGCATGGTGGGCGACTTATGCCATTTCGCGTGTTTCCTTTGACCCGCACCCGGTTCAGGCGCTGAGCTTTACCGGACCTTCTGCAGAAGTTCTGTCGCGCGTTTTGTTTAGCACGGACAAGCCGCCTACCTTTGACCTAGGCTTGGTGCCAGGCGTCTTTCTGGGTGCGTTTACCGCCGCAGCGTTGTATGGCGAATTGAAGCTTGAAGGCTTTCAAGGCGGTGCAGGTATGCGGCGCTATTTGGTGGGTGCGACGTTAATGGGCTTTGGCGGCATGCTTGCCGGCGGGTGCGCAGTGGGGGCGGGACTGTCTGGCACGGCAGTTTTCACCATGACCGCCTTTGTTACCTTGACCGCAATGTGGATAGCCGCTGCACTGACCGACAGATTGCTAGACCAACATCCAACCTCCGAGACGCTCGTTGGAATTTAAACGACGCAACATGCGAAAAATAATCTTTGCAGTTCTCTGCTTTCTGAGCGCTGGGATCGTTTTCAGAGCCCATGCTACTGAGCCCCTACTCAAAGCAGTACAAGTGACAGATCGTGTGTGGTTCGTCCAAGGGAACGCTGCCTTGGGTAGCCCTGCGAATCGCAACTTCATCTCGAATGCCGGCTTTGTGGTGACGGATGATGGCGTGGTCGTTGTAGACGCGTTGGGCTCGCCGGCTTTAGCCAGGGAACTGTTGTTAGAGATAAAGCGCATCACTCCTCAACCTGTACGATATGTGATCGCCACCCACTACCACGCAGACCATATTTACGGCTTGCAAACCTTTTCCGAAGCGGGTGCAAAGGTACTAGCTCACTCGTCTGCGCGCGAGTACCTGAACTCGGATACCGCCCAAAAGCGTTTGGACGCCAGTCGCATTGAGCTTGCGCCCTGGGTCAATGCGCAAACACATCTGGTGAAAGCGGACCAGTGGCTTGATGCAAAGGAAACTCCGCTTCGTGTGGGCGGTTTCGATTTTGTAATTGCGCATGTGGGCCCTGCTCACACACCTGAGGATGTAGTGGTCTACGTTCGCCAAATCGGAGTACTTTTTGCTGGGGACTTGTTTTTTAAGGGGCGCATTCCATTTGTAGGTCAGGCCGATAGCAGACTGTGGATTCAGTCTTTGAACCGCTTGATGGACTACCAGCCAAAGTTTGTTGTTCCGGGCCATGGTCCTGCCTCAACGGATCCAATGTCAGATATGACTTTGACTCGCGACTATTTGCTGCATTTACGCAAGACCATGGGTGTTGCGGCCAAGAATTTGGAACCATTTGAAGACGCTTACGTCAAAGCCGATTGGTCTCGCTTTGAATCCTTGCCGCTCTTTCGAGTGGCCAATCGCATGAATGCCTACAACACCTACCTTCTGATGGAGCAGCAGGTCGAACCATGATCACTCAATTGCCTGTTTCATTTGCCATTTCGCGACGGCAGGTTCTTGCTGGCTCTGCAGCACTGATTCTAGAAATTGCGATGCCAGCAAATGCCCAAGGAGATAAAAGGGACACGATCATTGTTTGGCCAGAGCTGCATCTACTCAGCGGCGCAACTATGCGGCCAGAGGACTGGTTGAACACGCCCGCGGTCGTCGTTTTTTGGGAAACGTGGTGTCCCTACTGCAAACGCCAAAACGTACATATTGATCAGCTCTACCGCGCCACTTCAAGTCAAAAAATTCGCATTATTGGCGTGACCACTGAAACCAATGTGGCCAAAGTCAAGGCATACATGGAGGCCAGCCAATTTATTTTTCCAGTTGCGATTGTTGATTCAAGCTTTCGGACTCAGTTCACCCATCGGCTAGTTGTGCCGTTGACCTGTTTGGTATCAGCATCTGGTCGGCTGATGCAAGTCATTCCCGGTGAAATGACAAAAGAGGATGTGTTATCCCTTGCGGCAACAATGCAGACTGGCGGTACCCCTAAAATCGCCGCAATTACAGAAGGGTGAGGGTCAGTCAGCATGGAAGATTCCAACAATCAAGACCGCGTTTTTGAATCAGCTGCACAGCTGTTTGCGCTGCTGTCCACGCCTATGCGCCTCAAAATCATTAGTGCAGTTTGTGAGAAAGAAAAGAACGTATCGGAACTTCTGGCGCTGATAGACACTACACAGCCTAACATGTCCCAGCACTTATCAACGCTTCACCGCAGAGGCGTCTTGTCCCGTCGACGGGAAGGGGCACAAATCTACTACCGATTGCAGAGTGAAAGAGTCGCAACTTTGTGCCGGGCGGTCTGCACACAAGTAGCCATTGAAATGGATATCGATGGTGAGATCGATGTCGCAGACCGTTTAACGCTCGCCCAAATTGACTGACGGCGGCATAAGGTTGACGCCGAAGGTTATTTCTGGCTATTGAGATTCACTTCGCGATGATTGCATCGTAAACGCAATGCCACTCACTTTTTAACTCACTGAGTGCACTGGCTACAAATCGATCAATTCGCGAGCTTCATTGATGAAAGTCATTCCTATTATCGATGTCGATTGGGTTGCAGGTGATGGCCGATACATCCAAGTTTTGACCTTTGCAAAAGCAGGACCAGCTGTGTCAAAGGTATGCTATCGGTGTTAATCATCATCGAAGAAGAACCAATCTGCCCCAATTGTGGCGCTGATGACTACTGCCTTAAATAGGCGGTGGGATGTGTCCATAGACAATGAACAGGTCGGTAAAACCTACGATGTCTTCAGCCAGTCATTAGCGTAGCATCATCAAGATTTTCAGAAGCCGAAAAATATACTTTTGGTTTTGACAGAGTAGCCGGCTCAGGCGCCTCAACATCGAGTGTCTGCTCTAGTGCGTTGATTTAGCTGGGCGCAAAGTCCGCTATGGGTTCAGGCCCCGCCTAGTGCATGAAATACGACTGCGACCGCTATCGACCCATTACAGTCCCTGAGCTCATCAGAGCAAATGACTGCTATGCCGCGATAGCGGACACTCCCCAGTGCCTGCTTACGAGCATTCTGCATTTATGATGCCACCGAAAAGGGTAGTGTTTGCGTGGAATTGAATTGAGGAGTATGTATTGAACACCAGAGCTTATAAAGTAGTTGATGTATTCACATCCAGTCCGCTGAAGGGAAACCCTGTCGCGGTGGTTCTGGATGCAGATGGTCTGGACAGTCAAACCATGCAAAACATTGCTCGTTGGACGAATCTGTCCGAGACTACGTTTCTGCTGCCGCCCACAAACCCGGAGGCCCATTACCGCCTTCGAATATTTACACCTCAGAGCGAACTTCCGTTTGCCGGTCACCCTACGCTTGGAAGCGCTTTCGCAGCCCTTGAAGCAGGCATTGTCCAACCAAGAAATGATTTATTGATTCAGGAATGTGGTGTCGGGTTGATTACGCTTGAGGTGCAGAAAACCGGTTCAGCTCATCAAGTCAGCTTCGGTCTGCCACCTGCCAAACTTGTTTCTCTAGAGGCCTCCGATGTGGTGGAGCTGGATGCAATCTTGGGTCAGGCGGTCGTGAAGAGCGCGCAACCTGCGGTAGTCAATGTCGGTGCAGTCTGGGTTGTGGCGCAACTTCCCAGCGTTGAGACACTGCTTGCTCTCACACCAGACTATGTCCGTTCAGCACAATTTGAGCGTCGCCTAGGTGCCACTGGATTGTCAGTATTCGCCAAGTATGAGGAAGGCGATAAGGCTATTGAAGTTCGCTCGTTCGCCCCGTCATGCGGGGTCAACGAGGACCCCGTATGTGGCAGCGGGAATGGAAGTATTGCCGTGTTTCTTCGTGCGCGTGGTCTACTTACCACTATTGGCGAGAGCTATAAGGCTGGACAAGGGCAATGCCTCCGTCGAGACGGAACCGTGTCGGTTCGGATAGACCGCAACGGCATAACGGTCGGCGGTAGCTGTGTGACTTGCGTGAATGGAACACTCAGCCTTTGAACAACGTCAGCTTTCCTTTGAGCC